>NZ_JAFLRJ010000815.1 GCF_017315755.1 Streptomyces beijiangensis | reverse complement strand
GACGACCTTGACGCCGGGCACACGTTCGGCGCCCTGGGTGCTGCCTCCAGCACCGCAGTAGAAGTCGGTAAGGGTGAGCACGTCTCTCTCCAAGAGATGTGGCGGCCCGCCGCGTAGGCGGCGGGCCGGGCGTTCAGGCGGCGACGAGGCGTCTCGTGCGCTTGGCGTCGTTCTCGCGGGTCCGGCGAATTCGCTCGAAGACCCGCTTCGCGGACCGACAGGCGGAGCAAGGGATCTCGCTGTGGCGGATGTGCTGGAGCCATCCCGTGTCCGTTCCGCAGATCGCCCGGAGTTCGGGCTCCTCCAGTTCCGTCTCACAGGCGCTGGGAGTCGTGGCGATCAGTCGTCCGTTGCTCCACAACCGACCGCCGCACACGCCGTCGAACTTCGACTGCTGGGGCTTCACCAGCTCGATGCACTTCTTCCGGAAGGGGCAGGTCCCGCAGACCCGCAGTTCCGGCCGGTACATCGACGCGAAGAGCACATCGTTCCCGCGGGGGCCGGTGCGGCCGTCATGAACGAAGTCGCTGAGGCCGGCGCAGGGTGCCGTGTCGACCCAGTTGGCGGTCACTGGTCACCCGCCGGGTCGTAGGCGAGGGACACGGTCAGCGGCGTGACGCTGTAGCCGGTGGTCTGATCGGTGCCGTCGAAGGCTGCGACGAGCTCCCACGGGTCGTCGTCCTCGTCGTCGCCGATCCAGTCGAAGGACGGCACGGTGTCGTCGGGGATCTGCCGGGCGGCGAAGTCCTCGCAGTGGGCGCGCGCCTCACGCTCGATGACGTACAGGCCGAGGGGGCGGTCGTCGTGGGCGGCCCGGTAGAGGGTGAACTCGTCCGCGCCGTTGAGGAGCTGCACGAGCGCGGCGGCGAACTCCCGGTCGGTTGCCTCCTTGGCCAGTTCGA
>NZ_JAFLRJ010000814.1 GCF_017315755.1 Streptomyces beijiangensis | reverse complement strand
GACGGGGTCCGTCACCCTGCCGGAGCCCGGCCCGGGTCCCGTCGCGGTCCCGCAGCAGGGCGCCCCCTACCCGCCGCAGGCGCAGCCCCAGCTGCCGCCGCTGCCCGATGGGTACCAGCCCGTCCAGCCCGGACCCGGCCAGCCGCTGCCGCAGCAGCAGGCCCAGCCCGTACCCGTACAGCAACTCCAACAGCCCGCGCCCCAGGCCGGGTTCGGGCCCGCCCAGCCGATGCCGCA
>NZ_JAFLRJ010000813.1 GCF_017315755.1 Streptomyces beijiangensis | reverse complement strand
GGTACGTCGGGAGCCGCCGGGGGTTCCGGTGCCTCGGGGAGGGTCGGAGAAGCGACCGGAGGCGTACGGCGCACGGCCCCGACGGGGTCCAGCCGGCGGGCCGGCTCCGTGGTCGGCCGGGGGGCGGAGACCAGCGAAGGGCGCGGACTGGGTGCGGTGGCCCGTACGGGCATCGGCAGGATCGTGGTGGTCGCGGTGGTGGCGGCGCGCTGGATCGCGGGTGCCGGTGCCGATGCCGGTGCGACAGGCGCCGAGCCGGTCGTGGAGGTGGGCACCACGGCGGGCTGTGCAGCAGAGGCAGAGGCAGAGGCAGAGACAGGGGCAGGGGAGCTGGCGCGCTGGACGGCCCGGCCCGTCGCGCTGGGAGTCACGGGACGCGCTGCCTCGGTACGGGGGCCGGGGGCGGGGGTCGCACGCTGGATCACCGGGCCTGTAGGCCCTGTGACGGCAGGGGACGCGGGCACGGGCGGGCTGCTTGCCGATGGGGTCGGCCGTACGACGTCAGGTACGGCCGTCCGCTGAACTGCCGTACCCGGTACGGGACTGGGTGGCACCGG
>NZ_JAFLRJ010000812.1 GCF_017315755.1 Streptomyces beijiangensis | reverse complement strand
CGGTTCGCCCACGACGCCCTGAGCCGACCGGGCGTCACTGACGTGATCCTCTTCGAGGGCATCAACGACATCGGCAACAACGCCGGCCCCGACGGCGGACCGCTGACCGCCCAGGACCTGATCAACGGCTGCCGCGCGCTGATCGCCCAGGCGCACGCCGCCGGAGTCCGAGTCATCGGCGCGACCCTGATGCCGGTCAAGGGCAACGGCTACTACACGCCTGCCGCCGAGGCGCTGCGCCAGAGCGTCAACACATGGATCCGTACGGGCGGCGCCTACGACGGCATCATCGACTTCGACCGCGCCATGCGCGACCCCGCGGACCCTTCGGCCCTGAACCCCGCCTACGACTCGGGCGACCACATCCACCCGAACGACGCGGGCATGAAGGCCATGGCCGACACCGTCGATCTCCGCCTGCTGAGGCACTGACACGGGGCCCGCTCCAGGTACGCGTTCAGCGGAAGGCGCCGGCGTTCTCCGAAGCCCACTGCTGGAACAGCCGGCCCGGAACTCCGGTGACCTGGGAAACGGTGTCGCGCACCGCCAGGAGCTCATCGTTGACGTCTCCACCGGTGACGTCGAGCACCGCGTCCGCGGCCTCGGCCCCGAAGACCACGGCCATCCGCGCGCGGGCCTCCTGGCGGCTGATCCCGGCGAAGGGAATCTCCCGCCCGAGTGCCGCCGCGATGGCCTCGACCTG
>NZ_JAFLRJ010000811.1 GCF_017315755.1 Streptomyces beijiangensis | reverse complement strand
GGTGAGCGGGTCGACGAGGTGATCCAGGTCGTACTGGACGCCACCGACCAGGGTCTTGAGGTCACGCTCGACGTGGTGGGCGAGGACATCACCACCCCCGAGCAGTCCCACGCGGCGCGCGACGCCTACCTGGAGCTCATCGACCGTCTCAAGGACCTGGGCCTCGGCACCAAGGCCGAGATGTCCGTCAAGCTCTCCATGTTCGGCCAGGCGCTGGAGGGCGGCCACGAGCTGGCGCTCGGCAACGTCCGCCCGGTCGTCGAGGCCGCCGCCGCGATCGGCACCACGGTCACCCTGGACGCCGAGGACCACACCACCCTCGACTCGATGCTCGCCATCCACGAGGAGCTGCGGAAGGACTTCCCGCAGACCGGGTGCGTCATCCAGGCCTACCTCTTCCGTACGGAGGACGACGCACGCCGCCTCGCCGCGAACGGCAGCCGGGTGCGGATCGTGAAGGGCGCCTACAAGGAGCCCGCGTCGGTCGCGTACCAGGAGAAGTCCGAGATCGACAAGGCGTACGTCCGGATCGTCAAGATCCTCATGGCGGGCGTCGGCTACCCGATGATCGGCTCCCACGACCCGCGCCTCATCGCCGTCAGCCAGGAGCTGGCCCGGCGCGCCGGACGCAAGCTGGACGAGTACGAATTCCAGATGCTGTACGGGATCCGCAGCGAGGAGCACTTCCGGCTCGCGGCCGAGGGGCACCGGATGCGCGTCTACACGGCCTACGGCACCGACTGGTACGGATACTTCATGCGGCGCCTCGCGGAGAAGCCGGCCAACCTGCTCTTCTTCGCCCGCTCCGTCCTCACCAAGAGCTGATCACGACCTGATCCAGGGCCGGCCGAGCCCTCCCCACCCCCTCGCCTCTCACGAAGGAGCCACGGAACTCATGGACGCTGTAACCCAGGTCCCCGCCCCGGTCAACGAGCCGATCCACTCCTACGCCCCCGGCTCCCCGGAGCGCGCGCGTCTGGAGGCCAAGCTCAAGGAGCTGGCCGAGAACCCCATCGACCTGCCGATGACGATCAACGGCGAGAAGCGGATGGGCGGCGGCGAGCGCTTCACCGTCGTACAGCCGCACAACCACAAGGCCGTCATCGGTACGTCGGCCCAGGCCACTCAGGCCGACGCCCAGGACGCGATCGACGCGGCCCTGGCCGCGGCTCCGGCCTGGCGCGCGATGGCCTTCGACGACCGCGCCGCGATCATCCTGCGTGCGGCGGAGCTCCTCTCGGGCCCGTGGCGCGAGACCCTCGCCGCCTCCACGATGCTCGGTCAGTCGAAGACCGCGCAGCAGGCCGAGATCGACACCCCGTGCGAGCTCGTCGACTTCTGGCGCTTCAACGTGAAGTACGCCCGTGACCTGCTCGCCGAGCAGCCCGCGGCGAACTCCCCGGGTGTCTGGAACCGCCTGGACCACCGCCCGCTCGAGGGCTTCGTCTACGCGATCACCCCCTTCAACTTCACCGCCATCGCGGGCAACCTCCCCACCGCGCCCGCCCTCATGGGCAATGTGGTGGTCTGGAAGCCGTCCCCGACGCAGTCGCACGCGGCCGTCCTGCTGATGGAGCTCCTGGAGGAGGCCGGCCTCCCCAAGGGCGTCATCAACCTCGTCACGGGCGACGGCATCGCGGTCTCGGAGATCGCGCTGAACCACCGCGACCTGGCGGGCATCCACTTCACGGGTTCGACCCCGACCTTCCAGTACCTGTGGAAGACGGTCGGCGAGAACATCGCGAAGTACCGCACCTACCCGCG
>NZ_JAFLRJ010000810.1 GCF_017315755.1 Streptomyces beijiangensis | reverse complement strand
GCCGCCTCCTCTCCACCCCCGGCGCCCGCGCCTTCACCCTCGGCAACCTCATCGCCCGCCTCCCCATGGGCATGTTCAGCATCAGCGCAGTGATCATGATCGCGGGGTCCCACGACTCCTACGCCCTCGCCGGCGCCGTCACCGCCACGGGCCTCGCCGCCACTGCCCTGGTCGCCCCCTGGACCGCCCGCCTGACCGACCGCCACGGCCAGGCCCGCGTCGCCGTACCCGCCACCCTGATCGCCGCCCTCGGCTCCCTCTCCCTCCTCCTCTGCGTCCACTACGACGCCCCCGTCTGGACCCTCTTCCTGTCGTACGCGGCCACCGCCACCACCCCCAACACCGGCGGCATGTCACGCGCCCGCTGGGCCCATCTGCACCGGGACGACCCCGCCACTCTCCACACCGCCAACTCCTTCGAACAGGCCGTCGACGAGCTCTGCTTCATGACAGGACCAGTGGTCGCGGCCTTCCTCTGCTCAACGCTCTTCCCCGAGGCGGGCACCCTGACCGGGGTGGTCCTCCTGGTCGCCGGCATCCTGATATTCGCCGCCCAGCGCTCCACGGAGCCCCCCATCGCGCCCCGCAGCTCCACGACC
>NZ_JAFLRJ010000809.1 GCF_017315755.1 Streptomyces beijiangensis | reverse complement strand
CACCCGGCCCGCCGCGAAGTGAGGGGCGGTGTCCGGGGCCGGGTGAGCCCGGTACGCTCACCGCCGTGCACCATGCTGATCAGTCCCAAACCACCCAGAAGGACGCCTTTGTGACCTATCCGGGAGCGCCCCGTCCGGCCGAGGTTCGCCCGACCCCACTGGGGACGCTGGCCGAGCGGCTGGGCATCTCAGCTCCGCGTGTCACAGCAC
>NZ_JAFLRJ010000082.1 GCF_017315755.1 Streptomyces beijiangensis | reverse complement strand
ACCCGGAACGTCCCCGCCACCGCCCCCGTGAGGTCAGGAACGTTCACTTCCACCTCCGCCGCTTCGCCCAGCTCGAACACCCGCAGGGTCAGCCCCTCCAGCCACTCCCCGTCCGGCCGCTGATCGTCCGCCCCCCACGGCAGCGCCGCACCGGGCCGCACATAGAGCGGCAGGCTGTCGAAGCCGTGCGTCTCCCGGCGCCACACCGGGCCCGTGACCTTCTCGCCGGTCAGCAGATGCGTCCACACCCCCTCGGGGATGTAGTACTCGACCTCGCCGTCCGCCGTGAACACCGGCGCGACCAGCAGATCCGGGCCGAGCATGTACTGCCGGTCCAGCGTGCGTGCGGCCGGGTCCCCCGGGAATTCCAGCAGCATCGGCCGCATCATCGGCACCCCCGTCAGATGCGCCTCCACCGCGACCCCGTACAGATACGGCATCAGCCGGTGCTTGAGCAGCGTGAACTGGCGCGCCACATCCACCGCCTCCTCGCCGAACTCCCACGGCACCCGATAGGAGACATTGCCGTGCAGCCGGCTGTGCGAGGACAGCAGCCCGAACGCCAGCCACCGCTTGAAGACCGCAGGGTCCGGCGTCCCCTCGAAGCCCCCGATGTCATGGCTCCAGAAGCCGAATCCCGACATCGACAGCGACAGACCACCCCTCAGCGACTCGGCCATCGCGTTGAAGGAGGCGAAGCAGTCGCCGCCCCAATGCACCGGGAACTGCTGGCCACCCGCAGTGGCGGACCGGGCGAAGACGATCGCCTCGCCGTGCCCGCGCTCCTTCTCCAGCAGGTCGAAGACCGTCCGGTTGTACAGATGTGCGTAGTAGTTGTGCATGCGCTCCGGATCGGAGCCGTCGTGCCAGACCACATCGGTCGGGATGCGCTCGCCGAAGTCCGTCTTGAAGCAGTCGACGCCCTGGTCGAGCAGGACTCGCAGCTTCCCGGCGTACCACTCACAGGCCGCCGGATCGGTGAAGTCCACCAGGGCCATGCCCGGTTGCCACAGGTCCCACTGCCAGATGTCGCCGTTCGGCCGCCGCACCAGGAAGCCCTGTTCGGCCGCCTCGGCGAAGAGCGCGGACTTCTGCGCGATGTACGGGTTGATCCACATGCTGATCCGCAGCCCGCGCTCCTTCAGCCGGGTCAGCATGCCCTCCGGATCGGGGAAGACCTCCGGGTCCCAGGCGAAGTCGGACCACTGGTATTCGCGCATCCAGAAGCAGTCGAAGTGGAAGACGGAGAGCGGGATGTCGCGCTCGGCCATCCCGTCGACGAAGGAGGTGACGGTCTCCTCGTCGTACGCCGTGCAGAAGGACGTCGTCAGCCACAGCCCGAACGACCAGGCCGGTGGCAGCGCGGGCCGTCCCGTCAGGGCGGTGTAGCGGCGCAGTACGTCCTTGGGCGTCGGGCCCGCCACGACGAAGTACTCCAGCGACTGGTCCTCGACGCTGAACTGCACCTGGCCTACCGACTCCGAGCCGATCTCGAAGGAGACCTTCCCGGGGTGGTTGACGAAGACGCCGTAGCCCCGGGACGACATGTAGAAGGGGATGTTCTTGTACGCCAGCTCGCTGCTGGTGCCGCCGTCCGCCTGCCAGATGTCGACCGTCTGGCCGTTCCTGACGTACGGGGTGAAGCGTTCGCCCAGGCCGTAGACGGACTCTCCGACGCCCAGCGAGAGCTGCGCGATCATGTGGTGGGTGCCGTCCGGGGCCGTGGCGAAGGCGGTGCCCCTGGGCTCCACGGCGGTCAGCCGGCGCCCGTCCTCGTCGAGGAAGCGCAGGCCCCACGGACCTTCGCTGTCCAGCTGAAGGGTGAGCGGTCCGCTGACCAGTTCGGTGACGGTGCCCTCGCGCCGGGTGTGGGCGGTCGGCGACGAGTCGGCGCCCGGAAGCTCGAACTCCGGTCCGGGGCGGGTCTTCCCCGCGTGATGCGTCGCCCGCACGCCGATGACCCCCTCGGCGGGGGAGTGGCATTCGACGGTTATCAGGGCCGAGTTGAGAGTGTCGCCGCGGGAGGCCACCCGGGTGACGGAGGCGTATGCGGCGACCCGGCCCGCGCCGGCCTGGAGGTCTCGTACTTCGGTCGCGTACGAGGCACGGACGCCCTCGCGCATGAGCCAGAAGCCGTTCGTGAACTTCATAGAGGTTCCTTGAGTGGTGGATGCGCGAAACAAATTACGCGATGTCGAAGCGCTTCGATAGTGGGTTCCGGGATCCGGTACGCCAGCGGGTCTTGTGGCCTTTTGCCGAAGTGGGGACCGTCGGGCGGCAGGGAGCGCAACGCCATCCGTCTGCACGCATTGCGCAAGAGCCTCGGAGATCTGGAAGGTGTCCCGGGAATCGAACTCGGCATCGGGCACGGCGAGTTCTTCTCGATGCGGGGACCCTCGGGATCCGGCAGGACCGCCGTGCTGCGCCTCGTCGCGGGCTTCGAGACGGCCACGTCCGGCACCGCGTCAGGCAGCCGTATCTGAGCCGGTCATATGTGAGGCAGCCATATCTAAGTACGTGAGCGGATACCGGCTCCCTGTGAAGATCGAGAGAGTGGGTGCATGACAACACAGCGCGCCGCCGCCACCACGACCACCGCCGAACGCACCGTGATGGGCGTACTCGCCGTCGCTGCCCTGGCGGCCGTGGTCTGGGTCGGTCTGATGGTCCTGACCATCGGCTCCTGGGCGCTCAGCGGCTGAGTGCCTGCCCGCAGCGCCCGCAGAACCGCGCGTCCCGCTCGGACGCCAGCCGCCCGCACTCCGGACAGACCCGGTCGAGCAGACAGGCCGCCTCGCCACCCGCATCGGCCGCCGCGTTCGCGATGGCCATACCGGGGCGGCGCCGATGGGCGGTCAGATAGACCAGCCCCGGCGCTCCGGCCTCCAGCGACCGGTGCGAGGTCCTCGGCAGCCAGACGACGGCGTGCCGGACGAGCTCCTGCCGGCCCTCGGGGGTGACGAGTCGTCCCTCGCCGTCCAGCACCACCAGAAGCACATCGAGTACGTCGTCGCTGTGATCCGCGACGACCGCCCCCGGCCCGAGGCGTACGACATTGGCGTCAAGACCGCGTCCCGGCTCCGCCAGCCGCCACAGCGCCCCCTGCCGCTCATCGCCGGGGGCGAGGAGCCCGTCCAGGGTCGTTACGGTGCGGGCGGTAGCTGACGGTGTCATGGAATCGATCCTAAATGGCACCCCCGTTCACTCTTTCGGGTAACGCGCGGAACCTTTGTCCCGGCGTGCGCCGGGGGCGGGTCTCTCATGAGTGCAGGGCACCGGACGGTGCCGGACGAGGGGCGTGGCGATGGGGTTTGTCGTTCTGGGCGCCTGGCTGCTGACGGCGTCCCTGGGGCTCTACCTGTTCGTGATCTGGATGCGCCACGGCGGTCTGCGGCAGCGGACGGCTGGGGTGACCCGGCTGCCGATCTGGCTGATCATGGGTCATGTGGTGCTGGCCGCAACAGGGCTTGCCGCCTGGGCGCTCTATCTGTTCGCGCATATGCAGGCCTCCGCCTGGGCGGCCTGCGGCGTGGTGCTGGTCGTCGCCTCGTTCGGCGCGATGATGCTCTTCCGGTGGCTGCCGAGCCCGGGGCGACATGCGCAGGGCAGCCAGAAGGCGGCCGAACGGCACTTCCCGGTCACGGCCGTCGTCGCGCACGGCGTGTGCGCGGCGGCCACCGTCCTGCTCGTGGTGGCGGTGGCCGGCCGCTCGATCTGACCGCTCCTAGCGCGCGTCCGCCACCCGGAACCTCAGCCCGGCCGCCTGCAGCCGGGCCAGCAACGCATCACCCATCGCCACCGCCGTAGTCACCTGGCCGGCCGTCTGCGGCAGGTCGTCGAAGGCCAGGCTCAGGGCGCTCTCGGCGAACATCTTCGCCGTCTCGTCGTACCCCGGGTCCCCGCCCGACACCTCGGTGAAGACGCGCCGCCCGCCGCCCTCGCCCACGAAGCGCGTCACGAACCAGCTCCTGCTGCGCCGCTCCTGGCTCGGCCCGCTGCCCGCCGCGACACGGCTCATCAGCCAGTTCCGTACGGGCGGCAGCTGGGCCAGCGCCAGCACCGCGCCCGCTCCGACCGGGGCGCCGAGGGCGGTCGGCAGCCGTCGGACGCCCGCGAAGTGCCGGTAGCGGAAGTCGGGCCCGTAGCGGGGGAGCGCGGCCGCCGAACGGGCCACCACCTGCGGGTCGATGAGCGGCAAGGGCAGCGCCCACAGCCCGGTCTCCCGGCTGAAGTGCGGCGCCCCGACCGGTCCGCGCGCCCGCCGCCCCACCAGGCGCGGCTCGTGCCTGCGGCGGTCCTGGGCCGCCCGGAGCACCTGGGGGCCGCGGCTCATCGCGGTCAGGGCGGAGGCGAAGGTGCCGCCGGAGAAGGACGCATGGGTCCGTACGAAACCGTCGATCCGCAGCGGCACCCCCTCCGGCAGCTGCTTGACCGTGAAGTACACCCCGATGTCGTTGGGCACGGAGTCGAACCCCGCCGCGTGCACCAGGCGTGCGCCGGTCTCGCGCGCCCGCGCGTCGTGACGTACGTACATCGAGTCGACGAATTCCGGCTCGCCCGTCAGGTCCACATAGTCGGTGCCCGCCTCCGCGCAGGCGGCCACCAGGCCCTCGCCGTACCAGATGTACGGACCGACGGTCGTCGCCACCACCCGCGCGGACTCGGCGAGAGCCCGCAGCGACAGAGGGTCGGAGGAGTCGGCCAGGACGAGCGGGAGCGTCGCGCACTCCGGGTCCACCGCGGCGAGCCGCTCGCGCAGCGCCTCCAGCTTGCGCAGGTCGCGCCCCGCGAGCGCCCAGCGGCACTCCTGGGGCGCATGGGCGGCGAGATACTCCGCCGTCAGCGTGCCCACGAAGCCTGTCGCCCCGTAGAGCACGATGTCGTACTGCCGTTCCACTGCGCCTCCGCCGTCGGTCCCGCGTCGTTGTCGGTGGCTGAGGCTAGCGTGCGAGGAGTCGTGCCGACAGGGCGGCGATCAGCTCGTCGTCCACGGCGAGCTGCTCACGGGCGTAACCGGTGAGGGATCCGTACCGTGCGTCGATGCCGTCGAGGAAGAGCCGCATGATCTCGGCGGGCGCGCGCCCGTAGCCGGGCCAGAGGGGCCTGCGGCCTTCGTGGTCGGCGATCCAGTCGGCGAGCAGCCGCTCGGAGGCCAGTCCGGTGAGGGCGAAGTCCTCGACGACGGTCTCCTCGGGGACCCCGACCAGGTCGAGCACCAGTGCCGCGATGAGTCCTGTCCGGTCCTTCCCGGACGCGCAGTGGAAGACGACGGGCCCCTCGGTCTCCGTGGCGACGACCTCCAGCACCCGGCGGATCTCCTTCACCCCGTCGTGTGCCACCTCGTCGAAGCGGTCGGCGAGATAGCGGCCGACGGGCACGTCGGGACCGAGCGCGGCCTGGTCGTAGGGGCGGTGCTCGATGGAGAGGTTGTGGTACGTGAGCCCGGCGTGCTCGGGGACCCGGCCCTTGGCCTCGATCTCCCACGGGTAGCGCAGATCGATCACGGTGCGTACGCCGAGCGCCAGATAACGGTCCCAGTCGTCGCCGGCCAGCTTGGCGAGCGAATCCGAGCGGTAGAGGACGCCCGGCCGGACCGACCGGCCGTCCGCGGTGCGGTAGCCGCCCAGGTCACGGAAGTTGTGCAGCCGCTCGAAGGCTATGTGTCTGCTCATCTGCGGCACTCTAGAGGAGAGCAAAGAACTGAGCGCTTGCTTGGCTCAGGGGCTTGTGCAGAGTGGAACACGTTCTTAGCATCACTGATGTTACATCAGAATTGTCATACAGCTGGGGGCTTGATGGCAGCGACAGGGAACGGCCCGCTCACCGGGGTGCGCGTGGTCGAGCTGGCGGGCATCGGGCCCGGCCCGTTCGCCGCGATGCTCCTCGCCGATCTCGGCGCCGACGTCGTACGGGTCGACCGGCCCGGCGGCGGAGGCCTCGCGGTGAATCCGGCGTACGACCTCACCAATCGCAACAAACGCTCGGTGCTGATCGACCTCAAGGCAGAGGACGGACCCGGCCTCGTCCTCGATCTCGTCGAGCGCGCCGACATCCTCATCGAGGGCTTCCGGCCAGGGGTGGCGGAGCGGCTCGGCGTGGGTCCCGGGCAGTGCCTCGCCCGCAACCCCCGGCTGGTGTACGGACGGATGACCGGCTGGGGCCAGGAAGGCCCCCTCGCCCAGCGCGCCGGGCACGACATCGCGTACATCGCGATCACCGGGACGCTCGGCATGATCGGCAAGCCGGACGAGCCGCCGACCGTACCGGCCAACCTGGTCGGGGACTACGCGGGAGGCTCGCTCTACCTCGTGGTCGGAGTGCTCGCCGCGCTGCAGCACGCCCGTACCGACGGGGGCGCCGGGCAGGTCGTCGACGCCGCGATCGTCGACGGTGCGGCCCATCTCGCCACGATGATCCACGGGATGATGGCGGCGGGCGGCTGGCAGGACCGGCGCGGCGCCAATCTCCTCGACGGCGGCTGTCCCTTCTACGGTACGTACGAGACCGCGGACGGCGCGTACATGGCCGTGGGCCCCCTGGAGCAGCAGTTCTACGACGAGTTCATCGCGCTGCTCGGTCTGGAGGGCGAGGTCCCGGGCCGTAAGGACCTCGCCCTCCAGACCGA
>NZ_JAFLRJ010000808.1 GCF_017315755.1 Streptomyces beijiangensis | reverse complement strand
CAGTCCCGGAGGCATTGTCTGACGCGCTGACCCATGATCTTCCGGCTCTCATCCAGCGGCGCCCGGGGCGGCTGATCTCCTATCGGCTCAGGGAGTTGAAGCCGACCGCGGCGGTTGCGGCGCGTGCCGTTGTTCCCATGCAGACTTGCGACGGCTGCGAGCGTGCCTTCCGTGCCGAGGAGCCCGGCCGGTGTCGGGACTGCGGTGACGAGTCG
>NZ_JAFLRJ010000807.1 GCF_017315755.1 Streptomyces beijiangensis | reverse complement strand
GGGGTGGAGGTGAAGCGCATGCCGAAGTGGTGGGTGGGGGCGGGAGTTTCGGTTGTCATGGGGTCAACGGTGGAGGGGTTGACGTAGCGTGAGTAGTGACTGGGCGTAGGTGGATGCGAGCTGTACGTGCCGGGGGTGTCGTCGCGTCGCCGTCACCGGCCTCCAGCGCCGCGTCCGCGAGGAACGCCAGTCCCGGAGGCATTGTCTGNNNNCGGGACTGCGGTGACGAGTCGGTGGGTGTGGCTTGGAATGTTGCCTGAGAGGGTTTTGGCTGGAGGGGGTCGCGGGTCAGTGGCTACTGTCGCGAGCATGGTCGAACACGACGCCCTTCGGGCTACCCGTGAGGGTTACGACGCTGCCGCCACCACCTATGCGGAGCTGTTCCGCGACACGCTGCGTGACAGTCCACTGGACCGCGCGATCTTGGGCGTCTTCGCCGAAGCTGTTGGTGCGAGTGGGGGCGGGCAGGTCGCTGATCTGGGGTGTGGGCCTGGCCATATCACCGCGTATCTCGGTGAGTTGGGGTTGGAGGCCTTTGGTGTTGATGCCTCTCCCGCGATGATCGAATTGGCTCGTCAGGCCTGTCCAGGCCTGCGGTTCGACGTGGGGTCGATGGATGCGTTGAGCATCGCTGACGGCGTGCTGGGCGGCGTACTCTCGCGTTGGTCCATCATTCACACTCCGCCGTCAGAACTCCCCGTCATCCTCGCGGAGTTCCGCCGTGTGCTGGCACCTGGCGGCCACCTTTTGGTCGGCTTTTCGGCGAGCGATGGTCCGGCTCATCCGACGCAGGTCTTCGATCACACCGTCGCGCCGGCC
>NZ_JAFLRJ010000806.1 GCF_017315755.1 Streptomyces beijiangensis | reverse complement strand
GTCCCGGAGGAGGAACCAACGGAACCGGGCCGCCCGGACGCGGGGCTGGCCGGACTTCTGGTGCCGGGGGCGGGGGTGGGTGCGGGACTGGGCGCGAGCATCGAGGGGCATGTCCCGGACCTGGCCGACGTCGCGGGGCAGCAGACGGCGAGGACCGCCCTGGCGGTCGCGGCGGCAGGAGGACACCATCTGCTGCTGCACGGGCCGCCAGGAGCCGGCAAGACGATGCTCGCGGAGCGGATTCCCTCGATCCTTCCGCCCCTGACCAGGCGGGAGTCCCTGGAGGTCACCGCGGTGCACTCGGTGGCGGGGATCCTGCCGCCGGGGGAGCCGCTGGTCAGATCGGCCCCGTACTGCGCACCGCACCACTCGGCGACGATGCAGTCCCTGGTGGGCGGGGGCAACGGCATGCCGAGGCCGGGAGCGGTGTCGCTGGCACACCGGGGAGTGCTGTTCCTCGACGAGGCGCCGGAGTTCTCAGGAAAGGCGCTGGACGCGCTGCGACAGCCCCTGGAGTCGGGCCATGTGGTGATCGCACGCAGTGCCGGGGTGGTACGGCTGCCGGCCCGCTTCCTGATGGTGCTCGCAGCCAACCCGTGCCCCTGCGGCAGGCACGGGCAGAAGGACGGCGCGTGCGAATGCCCGCCCTCCCTGGTGCGCAGGTATCAGGCGCGGCTGTCGGGTCCACTGCTGGACCGCGTCGATCTGCGCGTCGGGGTCGAGCCGGTCCAGCGGGCGGATCTGCTGGGGCAGGGTGGTCGTGGCGAATCGACCGAGGCGACCGCGGCTCGGGTACGTGAGGCACGGGAGCGGGCCACGGCGCGACTGGACGGCACTCCGTGGACCACCAACAGCGAAGTGCCGGGGCATGAGCTGCGTACCCGCTGGATGGTGTCGTCGGGGGCACTCGCAGCGGCTGAGCGGGACATGGAACGGGGGCTGCTCACGGCCCGCGGTCTGGACCGGGTGCTGCGGGTCGCCTGGACGGTGGCGGACCTGAGCGGCCATGACCGGCCCGCGCCGGGCGACGTCGATCTGGCCCTCCAGCTGCGGACCGGTATCGACCGGGGCGCACCGGCGCTCGTCGGGGAGACGTCATGAGCGGAGTCCACGACCAGGAGCGGATGGCGCGGGCGGCTCTGACCCGGGTGCTGGAGCCGGGGGAGGAGGTCGGCGGGCGGTGGGTG
>NZ_JAFLRJ010000805.1 GCF_017315755.1 Streptomyces beijiangensis | reverse complement strand
ATCGCCGTGGAGATGCCCTTGGACGCGTAGTAGTCCTTGAACGTCTGCTCGATCGTGGGGTCGTCGTCGTAGACGAAGTACCCGGGGTTGGGCGAGCCGATCATGTCGAAGTTCAGATATCCGGCGATCTTGGCGCGGTCCGCCGTGGCGAGCTGGTTGACGTAGTACTTCGACCCGACCATCCCGAGCTCCTCCGCTCCCCACCAGGCGAAGCGCAGATGCTTCGCGGGCTGGAAGGCGGCGCGCGAGACGGCGAGAGCGGTCTCCAGGATCGCGGCCGAACCGGAGCCGTTGTCGTTGATCCCGGGGCCGGCCGTCACGGAGTCGAGGTGCGAGCCGGACATC
>NZ_JAFLRJ010000804.1 GCF_017315755.1 Streptomyces beijiangensis | reverse complement strand
ACGAGCTGCACCCCGCCCGCACCCACCGCAGGCGCCGCACCCTCGAACTGGCCCTCGCGGTCGCGGTCCCCCTCGCCCTGGTCCTCCTCTGGCAACTGGCCGCGTCCCAGCAGTACATAGACGACCGCGTCTACCCCGCCCCCTCCACGATCCTCGCCGACGGCTGGGACCGCGCCGCCCAGGGCGACCTGTGGCCCGACGTATGGGCCACCCTCAAACGCGTACTCGGCGGCTACGCCATCGGCACCGTCGCGGGCTACGCCCTCGGCCTCCTCATGGGCTCCCTCCCCCTCGTCAGAGCGGCCCTCGAACCACTCCTCGACGCCCTCTACGTCGTCCCGAAACTCGCCCTGCTCCCCGTCTTCCTCAATATGTTCGGCCTCGGCGAGGGCCCGCAGATCGCACTCGTCGCCGCCACCGTCTTCTTCTTCGTATGGATCTCAACGATGGCCGCCGTCCTGGCAGTTCCCGTCGGCCACCGCGACGCCGGACAGGTCTTCGGCGCATCGCCCTGGCAGATGTTCCGCCACGTCCTGCTCCCCGCATCACTGCCCGCGGTCCTGGTCGGCGCACGGATAGCAGCAGGCGTAGCCGTCCTGGTGATCGTCGCCTCGGAACAAATAGCGGCATCCAACGGCCTGGGTCACCTCATCTTCGACTCCCGGGCGCTCTTCCAGAACGACGTGATGTTCGTCGGCATCGTCTGCGTAGCAGTCCTGGGGGTCCTCTTCTCCGAAGTGGTGCGCGTCGTCGGCCGGTTGCTCACCCCCTGGGCCCCACGCGACCGAGGCCGAAGCCAGTCCTGACCGCCCTTTGCACGCCCGTACGGAGGAAGAATGCGCACCCGCACCACCGCACTCACCCTGCTCATGGCCACCGCCCTGCTCACCTCGGCAGCCTGTGCCAAGCACGACAACGACAACACCCCCGCCTCAGCGGCCAAACCCCGCACCATCACCACCGTCCCCGGCTGTACGGCACACGGCTGGACCGACCCCGCCGACCTC
>NZ_JAFLRJ010000803.1 GCF_017315755.1 Streptomyces beijiangensis | reverse complement strand
CACGCAGCCGATGCCGGACGACACCGGGCAATACGGCATATACAGCGAGGCGGCCTTCGGGGCCAACGCGCAGGCCCAGTACGGGAATCACGACGCCTACTCCGGCTACGACCAGCAGCAGGGCCAGCAGGGCCAGCAGGGCCAGTACGACTACGGCACCGCCGGTCAGCAGCAGTACGGATCGTCGAGGGCGACAGTTTCCGCGGCTCGCAGTGACCAGTAGCCAATGACCAGCGGCCAGCGGCCGGTGAGTGATCAGTAGCGGTACTGCTGCTCGTTCCCGTTGTTGTAGTACGGGTCCTGTTGCTGGTCCGCCGCTCCGTACGGCTGCTCCCCGTCGCGCTGCTGCGGCACCCAGACCCCGCCCGGCGGGGTCTCGCCGCCGTAGCCCTGGTTGTACGGCTCGGCGTACGGCTGCTGGCCGTACGAGGTGTCGTACTGGCCGGTGTTGCTGCCGATGTACGGGTCCGAATAGGCGGCGTACTGCTGCTGACCGGCGGTGCCGTAGTCGTACTGGCCCTGCTGGCCCTGC
>NZ_JAFLRJ010000802.1 GCF_017315755.1 Streptomyces beijiangensis | reverse complement strand
TCTAGAAAACTGCTTCACATCAACTGCGTGGCGAACCATACTGTCACGCATGGGACAGCACCCACGGTCGACAGGGAGGCGAAGCAGGAGGCCCGCATCGTGAAATTGGATCTGAATCAATTCCGTCCGTGACCAGACCCGCATCCCACGACACGACCGGTAGGTACGCATGGTGGAGTCTCTGCGCTCCGGAGATCCCTCACACATAGGCCCGTACCGCCTCGACGGCCGGC
>NZ_JAFLRJ010000801.1 GCF_017315755.1 Streptomyces beijiangensis | reverse complement strand
CGCCACGAGGAGCTCTGGAAGGCGCTCGGCGCGAACCCCATGACCCACCAGTCCGTCGCCGGCACCCGGTTCACCGTCTGGGCCCCCAACGCCCGGGGCGTGCGCATAGCCGGGGACTTCAACTACTGGGACTCCACCGGCTACCCCATGCGCTCCCTCGGCTCCTCCGGCATCTGGGAGCTCTTCCTCCCCTCCGTCGGCGAGGGCGAGCGCTACAAGTTCGACATCACCCGCCCCGACGGCAGCCACACCCAGCGCGCCGACCCGATGGCCCGCCGTGCGGAGGTCCCGCCGGACAACGCCTCGATCGTCACCGAGTCGCACCACATCTGGCAGGACGCCGACTGGCTGGCGCACCGCGCCGACCGCCCGGTCCACGAGGCGCCTTTCTCGGTCTACGAGATCCACCTCCCGTCCTGGCGCCCGGGCCTCACCTACCGCCAGCTGGCGACCCAGCTCCCCTCCTACGTGGCCGATCTGCACTTCACCCACGTCCAGTTGATGCCGGTCGCCGAGCACCCCTTCGGCGGCTCCTGGGGTTACCAGGTCACCGGCTTCTACGCCCCCACCTCCCGGATGGGCACCCCCGACGACTTCCGCTTCCTCGTCGACGCCCTGCACCGCGCGGGCATCGGCGTGCTGATGGACTGGGTTCCCGCACACTTCCCGCGCGACGACTGGGCGCTGGCCGAATTCGACGGCCGCCCGCTGTACGAGCACGAGGACCCGGCCCGCGCGGCCCACCCCGACTGGGGCACCCTCGAATTCGACTACGGCCGCACGGAGGTCCGTAACTTCCTGGTGGCCAACGCCACTTACTGGTGCGAGGAGTTCCACATCGACGGCCTGCGCGTCGACGCGGTCGCCTCCATGCTCTATCTCGACTACTCCCGCGAAGACGGCGAATGGTCCCCCAACGAGCACGGCGGCAGGGAGAACCTGGACGCGGTCGCCTTCCTCCAGGAGATGAACGCCACCGTCTACCGCCGCAACCCCGGTGTGGTCACGATCGCCGAGGAGTCCACGGCCTGGGACGGCGTCACCCGTGCCACCCACCACATCGGCCCCGGCGGCTTCGGCGGCCTCGGCTTCGGGCTCAAATGGAACATGGGCTGGATGCACNNCAGGAGTTCGCGCAGGGAGCGGAGTGGTCGGAGGCGCACGGACCCGACTGGTGGCTCCTCGACCCCTCCTACGCAGCGGAGTCCGACCACCGCGGCGTACGCGACCTGGTCCGCGACCTCAACACCACCTACACCGCCACCCCCGCCCTCTGGCAGCGCGACACCGACCCGGCGGGCTTCGCCTGGGTGGAGGGCGACGCCGCGGAGGACAACGTCTTCGCCTTCCTCCGTTACGACGCCGGCGGCACACCCCTCCTCGCGCTCTCCCACTTCTCCCCGGTGGTACGCCACGAGTACCGCCTGGGCGTCCCCGGCGCCGTCC
>NZ_JAFLRJ010000800.1 GCF_017315755.1 Streptomyces beijiangensis | reverse complement strand
AGCCCGTGCCCCAGCAGCAGCCGCAGCCGCAGCAGGCCATGCCGCCCCAGGCCGCTCCCCCGCAGCAGCAGCCGATGCCGCCCCAGCAGCCGCAACAGCCGCAGCCCGGTTACGGCTATCCGCAGCAGGCGCCCCAGCAGCCCCAGCCCGGTTACGGCTACCCGCAGCAGCCCATGCCGCCGCAGGCCCAGCCCGTACAGCAGCAGCCCATGCAGCAGCCGCAGCAGCAGCCGGTGCAACAGCAGCCCGTGCCCCAGCAGCAGC
>NZ_JAFLRJ010000799.1 GCF_017315755.1 Streptomyces beijiangensis | reverse complement strand
CTCCACCCAGTTATTTTTCCGGAATCCCGGAATGCCGACATAGCCGACGAGTCGTAGCGTTTCAGGCATGAGCGACGATTCGATGCAGAAGGACGTACTGAACGAGCTCGGCGACGACAAGCTCCAGGAAATCGCCGGCCTCCTGGGTACGGATACGGCGGGCGCGGAGTCCTTCGTGGGCACGACGGTGTCCGCGCTGGCGGGCAG
>NZ_JAFLRJ010000081.1 GCF_017315755.1 Streptomyces beijiangensis | reverse complement strand
CCGACCCGCCCACCACGCCGCCGGGAGGCGGCGTGGTGGGCGGGTCGGTGGGCGGGGTCGTGGGGTCGCTGCCGTTGCCCTCGGGTGCCGTACCCCACACGGTGGTACCGCCCACCGATGCGGTCACCTTCGACCAGTCGCCGTAGGCGGTCTGGGCCGCACTGAAGGAGTAGTCGTCGCTCTGATTGAGGGAGGCCCAGTTGGAGCGGAAGAAGCGCAGCTGCATGTCGCCGGTGTCGGCGCCGGCGGCGAGCGAGCCCGCACCCGAGGTGAACCCGATCTCCAGGTAGCGGTCGGCTGTCGCCGTGGGGTTGGCGAGGGTGCCGAAGGTGCCTGTGATGTTGGCGCAGCCCTTGACCGCCCAGGAACAGGCGAAGGTGTACGAGGCCCCGGCGTCGGCCTTGAAGTAGTAGCGGATCTTGACCTGGCTCAGCGCGACGGCGGCGCTGCCCGGGTTGACCACCTTGAACCAGGGCTCGGCCTGGTCGGATCCCGTCGAACTCTGCCGGTACTGGACCTTCACCGGCTGGGCCGCCGCGCTCGCGGGCAGCGCCGTGAGCGCGGCGCTGCAGAGGCCCGTCACGGCGGCGACTCCGATCGCCGCACGCATGATCGGGCTCGAGAACCGGGACGCCGAGCGAGGGGGTCTGTTCATCATCTGCCGGATTCCTCTCCAAGTGGGGGTGTTGCGGAGGGCAGGGCATGAGGGTGCGGGGCGTCCGTACCTGACCAATTGGACAGCTGACCAGTTGACGCTGGCAAGAAGGTGGCATAGACCACTGGGGGCGTCAAGTGTGTGAGAAAAGCCTGGAGTTGGGGGTTGTCGGGTTCTCGGGTCCGGTGAAGGTCGGTGCGCGGAGGGCTAGGATGGCGACCACGTACGTGACCAGTGGTAATGGAGGCAGCGGCATGGACAGCGGTGCAGTGGTCGGCCAGGCCGCCGTGCTCAAGCGCGAACGGGTCCGCGAGCATCTGCT
The DNA here is from genome assembly GCF_017315755.1 of Streptomyces beijiangensis. Lineage (GTDB taxonomy): Bacteria > Actinomycetota > Actinomycetes > Streptomycetales > Streptomycetaceae > Streptomyces > Streptomyces beijiangensis. Next base: position 55,215 of record NZ_JAFLRJ010000081.1, on the reverse strand, counting down.
CGGGCTGATCGAGGCAAGGCGTCCGGGAGACGCCATCCCCTCCGAGCGCACGCTCTGCGCGGCGCTCGGCGTCTCCCGGCCCACGCTGCGCGCCGCCGTCGACGAGCTGGTGGCCACGGGACAGCTGGTCCGCCAGCACGGCCGCGGGATGTTCGTCGCACCTGCGAAGATCACCCAGGAACTGGTCTCGGACGACGCCTCGTTCGCCGTCCCGCCGGCCAACGGCCACTGGTCGAGCAACCTCCTGGAACTCTCCACCGTCCAGGCGGGCGCCCGGATAGGCCGCAAGCTCCGGATGTCCCCCGCCGCCGAGCTGGTCTACATCGCCCGCCAGCGTCTGGTCGACGGAGCACCGATGGCCATCGAGCATCTGCACATTCCCGCCCGGCTGGTACCGGGACTGACCGCCGAGGAGCTGGAGGCCGGCGATCTGTACGTCCATCTGCGCGAGCAGCACGGGGTGTTCGTCCACGAGGCCGTCCAGTCGATCGAGCCGACCGTGGTCAACGAGGCCGAGGCCGCGATCCTCGACGTACCGGTCCTGTCACCGGCGCTGCTGATCGAGCGGCTGACGACCGACCGGTCCGGACAGCCCGTCGAGTACGTCCACTCCGTCTACCGCGGAGACCGCTACCGCATCGTCTCGCGACTGGCCCTGGGAACTTCGCTGTCGCACACACCGCAGCAAGGGCACCACCCCGGAATCCCGCCGGGCGACTTCGCGCACGGCGACATCATCACCTCGTCGACCACCGGGGACGTGCAGGGCCCGGCCTGACGGCCGGGCCTCGCCGGCTTCAGCAGGTCTGCCGTACGTATCCGCTGCTTCCCGCGGGCAGGACGTCGAGGTCGCGGCGGACGATGCTGAGCCGGCCGCCCCAGCCGGCGCAGGCCTTCGCCAGTCCCTTCGCCGTGTACTCGACGACGAGGACCCTGTCGTCGTACGCGGCGGCGTAGTCGCCGCATTCGTCGTAGGTCCCGCACTCCTCGGTGACAGCGAAGTCGAGGCCCGTCTCGTCGCGGGCGCCGGCCAGGTCGACGGTGTTCTTCTGTCCGACGGCCAGCCCCTTCCCGTGGGCGTGTTCGGTCAGCAGTCCGATGAAGGACTTCGCCTGCTGCGCGTCGAGGTACTTCGGGAAGCGCTCGTAGGTGTCGAGGTTGTCGGGCTCGACCGCCTGGTACCCCTTGTCCGCGCAGCCGTCGATCCAGGTGTTCACCTTGGCCGCGATGCGCTCGCGTTTGGTGGCGGTCCGCAGATCGAGGACGGCCTCGTTCCACTCGTCGTCGTAGACGATCTCTCCGCCGGCTGTGCGGAGGAGGAGATCGGGGTCCCAGTCGCCCTCGGCGTCCGGCTGGGCCTGGAAGGCGTTGACGTAACAGATGTTGTACGCGCCCGGGGCCGGTGCCGCCGTCCGGTCGCGGCTGATGATCGTGACGCCCGCGGGTGGTTCGTAGGCCCCGCCGATCTGGTAGTCGAATCCGCTGTGCGCGGGCGGAAGGGCGAACTGGTCGGACGGCGGTGTCGCGGCGCAGGCGGTCAGGAGCACTGCCGCTGCGGCAGCGGTGACGGCGGCGAAGGACCGGTGTGTGGTGGTGCGGAAGGGCATTGCCTTTGTTCCAGAGACGGGGGCACGTCCCCGCCTCGGACTCGGGCAACGATCCTGGCGACTCGGTCCGGACTCGCGGTGCGTGGGCACCGCACACCGGCTGGGCGTACCTCTGGCGCCTGGGCTCACGCCCGGCGCTTCGAGGAGTAAATCAGATGTCAGGGATTCAGCTGCCGCCTGACGTCGGCGACATCCGGTCCTGAGTCCTTCGCCGGGATCTCCCATCGGAAGGGGGCCTTCGTACCGTCGGTGTAGACCGCGCTGCCGCCCCGGGCCTGCGCCAGGGTCAGATCGAACACGGTGGCGCGCGGCTGGGTGTCGCCGGGCTGGATCTCACCGTGGCTGTTGTACGCACCGAGGGAGACCTGGGCCGAGTTGCCGTTCCCCGCGACCGTGGTCTGCCCGTCCGGCGCCAGCCACTTCCACCCGCCTGCGGCAGGTTTCTCCTCCTCCGCGGGGTTCGCGCTCAGGGACTTCTCCCGCATCGTCACGACGACGAAGGTGCCGTACTTCGACGTCACTCCGCCGCTCTTGCCGGTGTGGACGACCGTCGTCGGCGTGATCTCCAGGATGCCGACGGTCCTCGCGCCCACCGTCCGCGCGGGCGTACCGAGGGCCAGCGCAGCTCCTTCGGGCGCGGTGCCCGGGGTCTCGCCTCCGGAGGTCGCCGTGGCCGAAGGCAGTTTCTCCGGCGGCTTGTTGCCGGAGTCGTCCCCGCTGGAACTGTCGTTGCAGCCGGCCAGAGCGAGACACGCCACAGCGGTGGCGGCGAGCAGGATCTTGCGCATGGTTCCCCCAAGATGTCGGCACTCTCTGTGACCGTACCGATACGCCGTCCGAGGGCGGGGGCCTGTCGCGGAACTGGGACGAATGCGGGAGCCCTGTGACAATTCCTGGCGGCCACGGCGGCCTCGGCATCCCCTCGTCAATCGCCGGTCAATCGCCGGTCAATCGCCGAGCAGCCTCCGGGCGCCGAGTGCCAGCGCCACCTCGACCATGTCCCCGACCCGCGTGAGGCTCCGGCCGGTCAACTGCTCGAAGCGCCGCAGCCGGTTGAGGACAGTGTTGCGGTGGCAGTAGAGGCGGGCGCCCGCACGCGGCGCCGAACCGTCGGTCTCCAGCCAGACGGTGAGCGTGTCCAGCAGGAGGTCCCGGTCAGCGGGGTCGAGGGCGCGCAGTGGGCCGAGGACACGTTCGGCGAGCGCCTCGGCGAGTTCGGGCGACGAGACGACGAGGGCGTCCGGCAGGCGTTCGTCCAGGAGTACGGTGCCGCCGCTGCGGGGGCAGGCGCGCAACGCCGTGTCGGCGAGCCTGCGGGCCTCGGGGACGGCGGCCAGCCCCTCCACGGGCGAGCCGATCCCGGCGCGGGCCCCTGGCGGCAGGGCCAGAGTGGCGGCGAGCGCGGCCAGTTCGGCCGGGGCGCTTTCGGCGTCACCGAGGAGCACCAGGACGTACTGGGTTCCCGACCCGGAGTGGCGCAGTGTCCGCGTACCGGCCGGCAGCCTGGGCCGCGCGTCATCCCCCGCCAGGGCGATCACCGCGTACCACCCCTCCTGGGGCAGTCCGAGCGCGTCCGCGGCATCGGGGACGTCGGTGAGCCGGGCGCTTCCGTCGAACAGGCCTGCGGTCAGCAGACGCAGCCGGTTCTCGTGCTGCCAGGCCATGCGGCGCTCGGTGCGGCGGTACGCCTCGGCGACGACGCCGCAGTGCTCGTCGACGAAGTTCCACACGTCCGTGGCGACATGGATGAGCAGCCGCATGTCCTCGGGGCTGTCGCGCGATGTCTCCTCGACAAGTCCCTGCCACACCATCGCCCCGCCGAGCCGGAACGCGTGCAGCAACGCATCGAGCGGCAGGCCCCGTTCGGCGCGCAGCTCGGCGATCTGCGCGGAGGTGCGGTGCGCCGCCTCCCTGGTCTCCCTCGGCTCGAGGAGCGAGACGACGCTGTGCCGAAGCGAGCGCTGCACTTCCTGCCACACCTCGGCGGGATGGGACGCGATGGCCGCGCGGTAGGCGGGCTCCTGCTCGCGGAGTGCCGCGACGAGCCGGTCGGTCATGGCGGGCAGGTCGTCGAGGAGGATGCGCGCCGCCCGGTGGAGCACGGCAACGGCCTCGGCGTCGAGGAGCGAGCGCGATCCCCGTGCGAGCGGGGCCACGGCGGGCACCTCGTACAGGGTTCTGACCCGTGACCGCAGGACGGGTGGCATGGGGCCTCCGCGGGGAGTGTGCTCGCTGCCGTATCTTCCTGACGCCCGAAGAATGACATACCGCCTGGTCGGTACCTAGAGGTGTGCGGTAATCTCCTCATCTCGGCCGGGCCGGGCCCCCTCCCCGGCGAGCAGCCGCGACAGCTCCACACGGGACCGCACGCCCAGCGCGGCGAAGACATTCCGCAGATGGTGGTCGACGGTGCGGTGGCTCACCGAGAGGCGTACGGCCACTTCGCGGTTGGTGGCGCCCTCCGCGACATGGCGGGCGATGCGCTGCTGCTGCGGGGTCAGCGCGGCCAGCGGTCCCGGCTCCCGCTCCCCCGCCACCGACTCGCCCGCCGCACGGAGTTCACCGCGGCTGCGGTCCGCCCAGGCGCGCGCCCCGCACCGCTCGAAGGCGACCATCGCGTCGCGCAGCGGGTCACGGGCCTCGCGCGTACGGCGCCTGCGGCGCAGCCACTGCCCGTACAGCAGCTGGGTGCGGGCGCGTTCGAACTCGCCCGGCACACGGTCGTGGTGTGCGAGCGCGCTCTCGTACGCCGATGCCGCGCTCTGCGGCGGGGCCAACAGGGCGCGACAGCGCGCCAGTTGAGCCGGGGCCAACCGGTCGGCGGTCGCCGCGGTCCAGAGCGTGAACTCCTCCGTGGCCCGACGGGCATCGGCCGGCCGCCCCGCCTGGACGGCCGCTTCCACGAAGCACGGGACGGCCAGCATTCGCACGGCGAAGTGACCGCCCCGCGGCCCCGGTGCGACGAGCGGGGCGAGCCGTGCCGCGGCGTCGCCCGGTCGCCCCGCGGCGAGATCGGCGCGGGCGACCGCCCAGACGGCCAGCGTGGCGGGCTGAGTGAGGCCGTGCGGTCCCGCGCCCGCCGCCGCGGCCCCGGCGTGCGCGGCGCACGCTTCCTCGTCCCCCTCCACGGACGCGGCGAGCGCGAGGACGGCGTGGAGGGAGACAGCGACGTTGGGCTGCCCGATGCGGTGCGCGGCTCCGAGCCCCTCGACGGCGTGCGCCCTGGCCCGGGTGTGGCGGCCCGCGCGCAGTTCGCCGTACGCCAGGTGCTCCAGGGCGCGCGGCAGCAGGACTTCGGGACCGTACGCGCGGACGGCGGCCAGCGCCCTCGCGCCTGCCGCGCAGGCGGCTTCGACCTCGCCGACCACCAGAGCCGCGACGCCCGCACGCAGCAGCCCGGTCGGCTCGCCCGTCCTCGGTACGTCGCCCAGGCAGCGGCGCAACAGGTCGTGGCCCTGTTCGGTACGGCCCGCGAGGACCGCGCACATCCCGGCGCGGTACGCCTCCAGGGACGGATCGTCCGCACATACGGGGACCCGGGTCATCACCTCCAGATACGCGGCTGCGTCACCCATCGCCCAGGCCGCCTCCGCCGCGCCCATCAGCGCCCGGCGGGCCGGTTCGGGCGGGAGCAGCGCGGCCGCGGCCATGAGTGCCTCCCTGGCGTCGGCGGCAGGCCCGTCGGCGAGGGCGAGCAGCCCGCGCACCCGGTGGACGCCGCCATGGGCGGGGACCGCCCCGGTGCGCGCCAACAGGGCGCGGGCCCGTACGGGATCGCCCGCGAGCCGGGCCTCTTCCGCCGCGGCGGCGAGCCGGTCGGTGCGCAGCGCGGGGTCGGCGGTGAGCGCGGCGGCCCGGGCCAGGGCGTCGGAGCGCCCGGCGTGCGGGCGGGGCGCGGTCGCTTCGGCGACCAGAGCGTCCGCGAGGCGTGCGTCGTACCCCCCTGTCGCACAAGCCAGTTGGACCAGTCCGGACAGCCGGTCGCCGCAGACCGCGGCGAGGCCGGCGTGGGCCGCCCTGCGGCGGGCGAGCGGAGCCCGGCGAAGGAGGGCACGTCGCAGCAGCGGGTGGGTGAAGTGGATGCGCCCGCCTGCCGCGACGACCGCCCCGGCGGCTTCGGCGGGTCCGAGCCACGCGGGGTCGCCGCCTGCCCGTAGCAGCAGGGCCAGGTCCGCGCCCGTGCCGTCGGGTTCGTGCTCTTCGGCCGCCGCGGCGAGCAGCAGCAGCGCGCGGGCTCCGCCCGGCAGGCCGTCGATACGGGTCGCGTAGGCGTCGAGGACGCCCTCCCCGCCGGGCAGCGGATCGGGCAGCGGGCTGCGCCCGGCCAGTTGGGCGGGGTTGAGAGGTGCGACGAGTGCGGCGAGCAGGCGCGGGTTCCCCACGGCCTCGCGGATCAGCCAGGCCCTGACTACCGGATCGGCGGGACCGGGGGTGAGCCGGTCGAACACGGCGGCGGCCGCGATGTCGTCGAGCGGCCCCAGGCGCAGAGTGGGCAGTCCCGCGAACTCGTCGGCCCCCGGCCGGTGTTCGGCGAGGGTGAGCAGTACGGCGACGGATCTCCCGGCAGGCATACATCGAAGTTCCGCGGCGAGGGCGGCCCGCGCTGCGGGGGCCCAGATGTGGGCGTCGTCCACGCAGACGAGGATCGGCCCTTCCTGCGGCAGTGCTGTCCCTGCGGCCAGCTCGGCGGCGGGGAGCGGTGCGCGTGCCGCCTGCGCGTAATCCACGAGTGCGGTACGACCGAGGCCGGGCGGCGCGGTCAGCACGAGTACGCCGCCGCGGCCGGTCCGTAATCGCTCCACCAGGGAGTCCACGGCGGTCAGTTCCTCGCTCCTGCCGTGCAGGCCGAGGAGATGGTTCGCGCTGGGTACGGTCGCCGAAGGGGTCACGCCCGCACGTTACTTCCGCGTAAAACGACCCGGAAGGCACGCGTCCGCAGCGGTGTTCCCGGTGACCGCGGTGCTGGGCGGGCCCCCAGCACCTGCCGTGTCACGGTGTGCGCGGGCACAGCCGTCCGCCGCCGGTTCCCCGGCGACGGACGACCGTTGCCCCGTTGACCGGACCCGGGGTCAGGAGGTGTGCGGGCAGTTGCCCCGGTACTCGTCGATCGTCAGGCTCGGCTTCGGCAGCGGGCAGAGGAACTGCTCGTAGCGGGTGTCGCTGTCGATGAATCGCTTGAGCCACGAAATGCTGTACTTCGCGATCGTCGTGTTCGACGAGTTGGGCGTGAAGTGGGTGGCGTTGTTGAGCTCCAGGTACGCCTTGTCCAGCGTGCCGGGCAGCGACTGGTAGAACGGCTCGGAGTGGGTGGCGACGGGGGCCACCGTGTCACCGTCCGCGCCGATGATCAGGGTCGGCGTTCGCACCTCGGGCCAGGTCGTGTCGAGGTTCCAGCCCGTCAGCGGGATCGCCGCCTTCAGCGAGGTACGGCTCTTGGCGGCTTCCAGGGTGCCTCCGCCGCCCATGGAGTGGCCCATCACGCCGAGCCGGGAGGTGTCGATCCGGGTGCGCAGTGAGCTGGTCTTCGTCAAGTAGTCCAGTGCGGCGAGAAGTTGACGTCCGCGGCTGTCGGGCTGGTCGAGGGTGGTGAGGGTGTCGATGGTGAAGACCACGAAGCCCTGCGAGGCGAGCCGCGGGCCGAGCCAGGCGATGCTCGACTGGTACGCGGTGAAGCCGGGCGCGATGACGACCGCGCCGAAGGTGCCGTCGGCGGTGGACGTCGGGTAGTAGACGGTGCCGCCGCCGAAGCCGGACACACCGAGCGAGGAGACGCTGGTCTGCGAGACGGCGTAGGAGCCGCGCGCGGCCTCGATGCTGGTGACGCTCGGCGCGGGGCCGCGCTCGTACGGGTTGTCCGCCGCGGCGTGGGCTCCGGGGACGAAGGCGGTGCCGAGGAGGCCGGCGGCCGTCAGTGAGGCAGCGAGGAAGGCCCGTACCAAGGGGCGGGAGAAGGCGTGCGGTCGCAGGTGCACGGAGGGGTCCTCTCGGTTGTGGCGGAACCACGCGGGAGGACTGGGACACGCCCGGGTGGGGACCGCCGTGTGCGTTGGCGGTCCCCACCGTGGGGCTGCTGACGGTGTGTCGGCATCGGCGATTTCACCGGCGTCCTGCGGAAACAGGCGTCAGGGGGTGAGGACGATGCGCTGACCGGGGGCGGTCGGGGCGCTCCACGCCTGCTCGACCTGGTCCAGCGGCATGGGCAGCGGGTCCACGGTCAGGGCGCCGGAGGCGATCTCCTCGGCGAGTGAGGGCAGTTCGGCGAGGATTCCGGCGGTGGCCAGGGAGCCCTGGCCGCTGCCCATGATGTTCAGGTTCGCCGCGCGCAGCAGATACGAGGGCAGGGTGATGTCCTGGCCGGCCATGGACCCGATCTGGATCCAGGCCAGGGCCTTGGAGCGGTCGGTACGGGCCTTCAGCAGTGCGGGCATGGCCTGCTGGGCGGGCCGTCCCCACAGGTAGTCGATGACGACGTCGACGTCCGCGGCCGTACGCCCGAGCCGGTCGGCGACCTCGTCGCCGTCGCCGTCGCCGTCGCCGTCGAGACTGATCACCTCGTCGGCCCCGAGGCTCTTCAGCAGGTCGAGGCGGCGCGGGTCGCGGCCTGCGCCGATCACCCGGTCGGCCCCCAGGTGCTTGGCGATCTGGACGGCGAGCTGCCCCGCGTTGCCCGTGGCGCCCATGACCAGGACGGAGCCGCCGGGCTTGAAGGACACGCGGCGGCGAAGTGCCACCCAGGACGACATCCCGGGGTTCATGGCCGCGGCCACGGCGACCGGGTCGGTGCCTGCGGGCAGGGTGATCGCCCGGCGCCGGTCGACGACGGCGTGCTCCGCCATGGTGCCCAGCGCGGTGTCGGGCGCGACGAAGTAGAGCAGTTCGCCCTCCTGGGTCCGGCCTACCGCGTCGATTCCGGGGATCAGGGGGAGGGTGCCGTCGGAGGTGTAGTGGCTGCCGTCGGCGGCCGAGCGCACACGGGGGTGCAGGCCTGCGGCCAGGACGTCGACCAGGATCTCGTGCGGGGCCGAGTCGGCCGGGGTCGCGAAGGTGTCGTAGCGAGGAGGGGTTCCGAAGGAGCGGACGACTGCTGCGTGCATGGGGGATCTCTCCCGTCCTGCCCCGCAGCGGTGACGGCTGGAGGCGTGAGGTGCGAGGGCCGCCACTATTTAGTATGCGGCACGTACTATCTCCCAAGGTAGTTTGTGCCGCGTACTAGGTCAAGTAGGCTCTCCCCATGACCACCGACGACCGCCCCCTGAACACCGTGGACGCCCTGGTGCAGCTGTCTTTCCTGACCCAGCGCGTCCTGGCCGCCACCGGCGCCGAGCACGAACTGTCGGTCATCCAGATCCGGCTGCTGGGCATCCTGCGCGACCGGCCGGCAGCCGGAATGCTGGACATCGGCACCCACCTCGGCCTGGACAAGTCCTCCATGACCGGGCTGGTCAGCCGTGCCGAGAAGCGCGGCCTGGTGCTGCGCACACCCTCTCCGCACGACGGCCGCGCCGTCCTGGTCTCCCTCACACCGGTCGGCAGAGAACTCACCACCCGGTGCACCGCCGAGATCAGCCACCGCATCACCGGTCTCACGGAACGTCTCACGGCCGCGCAGCGCACCCAGCTCACCGAGCTCGCCACCACCCTGGTGCGACCGGGCGGGGATGCGTTGATCGCCTAGACTCGCCGCATGGCGAAGTACTTTGACGTGCACCCCGAGAATCCCCAGCGGCGCACCATCAGCAGCGTGGCGGACAGCATCAGGTCGGGTGCCCTCATCGCGTACCCGACGGACTCCTGCTACGCGCTGGGATGCCAGCTCGGCAGCCGCGACGGCCTCAGCCGGATCCGGTCGATCCGCAACCTCGACGACGGCCACCACTTCACGCTGATGTGCCAGAACTTCGCGCAGCTGGGCCAGTTCGTGCACATCGACAACGACGTCTTCCGTGCGGTCAAGGCGGCCACACCCGGCAGTTACACCTTCATCCTGCCCGCGACGAAGGAGGTGCCGCGTCAACTGCTGCACCCCAAGAAGAAGACCGTCGGGGTCCGGATCCCCGATCACGCCGTGACCCAGGCCCTGCTCGCCGAGCTCGGCGAGCCGCTGCTCTCCACCACTCTGCTCCTCCCCGACGAGGAAGAGCCGCTGACGCAGGGCTGGGAGATCAAGGAGCGGCTCGACAACGTGGTGGACGCGGTGCTCGACTCGGGCGACTGCGGCACCGAGCCGACCACCGTCATCGACTTCTCCGACGGCGACCTCCAGATCGTGCGCCGAGGGGCGGGCGACACCGCACGCTTCGAGTAACCTCGCCTCGCCGTGCCCGGGCCGTGTACAACTCCCCTTCCCTCTTGGGAGAGTTGTGCACGGCTCTCCTGTTTCCCCGCCCAAGAGAGGGGCGGCACATGCACCCGTACGAGAACGAGATTCCCCCGGCCGGCGCCGGATCCCCGCGCGTCGACATCACTCCCGCGGCGGCCACGGTCCTGCGACGGCTCCGCGAGGCCCATGGCCCGTTGATGTTCCACCAGTCGGGCGGCTGCTGCGACGGCAGTTCCCCCATGTGCTTCCCGGAGGGCGAGTTCCGTACGGGGGACTCCGATGTGCTGCTGCAGTCCCTCGCCGTGGAGGGGATCGAGGAGCCCGTCGCGTTCTGGATCTCCGCGAGCCAGAACGCGGTGTGGGCGCACACCCGGCTGATCGTCGATGTCGTCGAGGGGCGCGGCGGCGGCTTCTCGCTGGAAGCCCCCGACGGCGTGCGCTTCCTGATCCGTTCGAAGGTGATCTGACCCGGGTGATCCGGCTCAGGGCCTGATGTTGCCGACCATCTGCGCGGTGGCGCTCAGCCCGTCCTCGATGGTCGGCGCCACACTCGTACTGGCCAGGTAGAAGCCCAGCAGCATGCAGACCAGCGCATGCGACATCTTCAGCCCGCCACTGCGCAGAAAGATCACTGCGAGCACGAGCAGAAGCAGCACCAGTGAGATCGAGACAGCCATGGTCACCCTCCTCCGCCGCGCCGGATTTGCGGCATTCGGCCGCCAGTGTGGCGGAGGAGAGGGGGCATTCAGGCGGAAGGACTGTCCGCCGTACGGGTGTTGTTGTTATGCGTCGTGGGTTCGGAGGAACCGTTCGAGACCCGCCAGGTCGTCCGTGTTGAGCTGGTCGACACCTGCGGCCAGGAGCTCGGTCCAGACGGCGTCGCGGTCGGGTCCCGCCAGATCAGGGGTGGCCCAGAAGCGGACGCGCTGCCGGCGCGCATGGGCCGTCGAGACGATCGTGTGGAGCTTCTCCCGCTCCGCGGCGGGGAATTGGCCGACCCCGAGCCAGCTGAAGCTGGTGGTCCAGTTGGTGCTGATGAGCGGGATGAAGGACGCGGGCACGGCCGTGTCCAGGTCTTCGAGGCGCCCGTCGTAGAACGCGTGACGCACCTTCTGGGCCTCCATCGGCACCCGTGCCGCGCGGTCGCCGGAGATGACCGGGGTGACCGCGCCCAGGGTCACACGGCCGTTCGCGTACGTACTGAGCATGCGCCGGTACGGACGCAGCCGCCGGTCCAGCTCGCGGTACGCGGCGTCCCCGTCCTCCTTGATGTCCACGAGCAGCTGTACGGGGTGGTGGTAGCCCCGGTACACCGAGCCGTGGTTGGCCTTCACCCGGGCCAGCAGCGGGTCCAGGTAGAGGGATTCGAGGGTGCGCGTGGGGTCGAGGTCGACGCGGTCGTGGGAGACGAGGAGCTGCCCGTCGACGAGGTAGATGTCGGCCTCGACGCTGGTGAAGCCGTGGGAGAGGGCGTCGAAGAGCGGGTGCTCGTGCTCGTAGTCGTTGTGGGCGTGTGCCCGGCGCAGCGGCCGTGGCCCCGGCCTGCGGTCCTGGGCCGACGCGGTCTGGAGGGGCAGAGCGGCGCCTGCGGCTGCTGTGGCGACGAGGGTGGCGACGACTCTGCGGCGGGTCAGGTGCACCATGACGTCTCCCGGGAACGGTGTGACGGACGGGCGGACGCCACCGAGTATCCGGTCCTGGCCTCCCCGTGGGCAGGTTCCTGACAGGAGTTGGCCCGGTCGACGTCCGCCCGCCGTGTGCCGTTTCCGGTCAGGACGGCGTGGACCAGCGCTGGTTGGCGTTACCGGTACAGGCATAGACACCCAGAGCCGTACCATCGCCGCTGCCGCCGCCGGTCACATCGAGGCACTTGCCGGTGGCCGGGTTGACCAGGGCCTCTCCGCTGACCTGCCACTGCTGGGCCGCCGCGCCCGTACAGCCGGAGAGCTGCACCGCCGAGCCGTTCACGGTCGCGCACTTGAACTCGGCGTGCAGGGTTCCGTCCGCGGCGCGCACCCAGTTCTGGTTGTTACCGCCGGTGCAGGTCCACAGCACGAGCTGGGTTCCGTCGGTCGTCGCGGGTGCGTCGGCGCACTTGGCGGCGATGCCGGTGACGGATCCGGATGAGGAGTTGCCGATGCCGTCCTCCTGGACGCTGCCGCCGCTCTGTGCCGTGACTTTGGCGCCGCTGGGGCAGCTGCTGCTCACGGAGGTGGAGCTGATGGCGGCGCTCGCCGTGCCGCCGCCCGTCTTCGTGCCGGTCGGCAGGTCGAACACGGCTTTGGAGTACGGCTCGTCGGCGCAGGTCGCCGCGTTGTTGTTCCAGTCGAAGTACTCGACCCAGTTGACCATTCCGCCGGTGTTGACCTTCGCTCCCGATCCGACGTTCAGGGAGCCGAGCACGAAGGACGTCCCCGCGGTGACGTCGGTGATGGTCGCCTTGTACCAGCCCGCCGTGGTGTCCGGCGCGATGCGGTAGCGGTACTGGTGCCCGGCGGTGAAACGCTGGTTGAGCCTGCAGGTGTAGCCGCTGCCCGTCTCGTCGAAGGTCTGGCAGTACGTGCCGCTGCCGCCCGCGGTACCGCCGGTGGAGTCCCACAGCGAGAACAGGAACATCCCGCCGCCGTCGCGCCACCGCTGCATGCCGATGTAGCCGCCGACCCCGTTGGAGAAGCCGAACTGGTGGGACCAGAAGACATTGGCCCGGCCCGGGTCGGACTGGACGGTCACCCCGAAGGTGACGTCGTCCAGTGTTGAAGTCCCGGACGGGAACGAGTAGTTGGTGTAGGTACCGGGGGTCTGTCCGCTGGCCGCGGCCGGCCCGGCCAGCCCCAGACAGGCCGCCAAAGCCACGATCACCACAAGGGTGACCGCTCTCGCTCTGCGCATGTCGATCTCCTCTGTCGACGGGCCCATGGGCATGGACCCGTCAAACAGAGTGGGGTGGCCCGGCCACCGGCGACATGGACTTATCCGCGCGGGCTCATGGACTTCGCGGGAGCCCGCAGATCGACGAGTTCCGCCACCGCGTCGCGGTGGTGCCCGGCCGAACCCAGCGCGATCGCATCGGACTTGGCGCGCTTGAGATACAGATGCGCGGGGTGCTCCCAGGTCATCCCGATGCCGCCGTGCAGCTGGATGCACTCCTCGGCAGCGTGTACGGCGACCTTGCCGCAGTACGCCTGCGCGACGGCCACCGCGAGAGCGGTCTCGGGGTCGCCGGTGGCGAGGGCGTCGGCGGCGTTGCGGGCGGCCGCCCTGGCGGACACCACCTCCAGCCAGAGCTGCGCCATCCGGTGCTTGAGTGACTGGAACCCGCCGACCGGCCGGTTGAACTGGTGACGCTCCCTGGTGTGCCTGACGGTCTCCTCCAGGCACCATTCGGCGAGGCCGAGCTGCTCGGAGGCGAGCAGTCCGGCTCCGGCGAGGAGTCCTCGGCGTACGGCGGCCTCCGAGGCCGCCGCGTCCGCGAGGAGCGTGCCCGCGGCGCCGTCGAAGGTGACGGCGGCCAGGGGGCGGGTCAGGTCGAGCGGCGTGAGCGCATCGACGGTGACGCCGGGGGCCGAGGTCCCGACCGCGTACAGACCGTCGGCCGTGGGGACGAGCAGCACCTGGGCCGCCGCGGCGTCCGCGACACCGGTGACCCGCCCGGTGAGGCCGGTCAGCGGGACGGGCCCGCCGGGCGCCGCGGAGAGCGGGACCGCGAGGACGGCGACCGTACGGCCTGCGGCCAGCGCACCGACCAGTTCGGCGGCATCGGCACTCTCGCCGGCCAGGTCGAGCAGGGTCTCGGTGGCGATGACCGCGCTGGTGAGATACGGCACCGGGGCGACGCTGCGGCCGAGCTCCTCCAGCACCACGGCGGCCTCCCGGTGGGTGGCGCCCTGGCCTCCGAGCTCTTCCGGTACGAGAAGTCCCGCCGCGCCCATCTCGGTGGCGAGGGACTTCCAGAGCTGCGGGTCGTACGGCGTGTCGGACTCGATGCGGGCGAGAAGGGACGGCGTGTCGGCGCGGTCGGAGAGCAGGGACCGCACGGCCGAGCGGAGATCGTCCTCGGTCTCGGTGTAGAGCAGATCGGTCATCGGGCCAGATCCTTCCAGGCGACGTCCTTGTCGTTGCGCGGCTCGGAGGGGAGTCCGAGGACACGCTCGGCCACGATGTTCAGCAGCACCTCGCTGGTGCCGCCTTCGATCGAGTTGCCCTTGGAGCGCAGATAGCGGTAGCCGGCGTCGCGGCCGGTGAAGTCGACGAGATCGGGCCGGCGCATGGTCCAGTCGCTGTACAACAGGCCTTCATCACCGAGGAGTTCGACCTCCAGACCGCTGATCTCCTGGTTGAGCCGGGCGAAGGTGAGCTTCATCCCGGCGCCCTCGGGTCCGGGGTGGCCCGCGACGAGCTGCTGGCGCAGCCGCTCGCCGGTGAGGCGCGCCACCTCGGCCTCGACCCAGAGGGTGAGGAGGCGCTGGTGGAGGTCGTGGGTGCGCAGTTCGGGGCGTTCGCGCCAGGTCTGCGCGATGGGGCCGATCATGCCGCCCTCGCGCGGGATGCGGGCGCCGCCGATGGCGACACGCTCGTTGTTGAGGGTGGTCTGGGCGACCTTCCAGCCGTCGCCGACCGCTCCGAGACGGTGGGCGTCGGGGATGCGTACGTCCGTGAGGAAGACCTCGTTGAACTCCGCCTCGCCGGTGATCTGGCGCAGCGGCCTGACCTCGACGCCCGGGTCGGTCATGTCGCAGATGAAGTACGTGATGCCGCGGTGCTTGGGCACGTCCGGGTCGGTGCGCGCGATGAGGATCGCCCAGCGCGCCAGATGCGCACTGGACGTCCAGACCTTCTGCCCGTTCACGATCCAGTCGCCGGAGTCCTCGTCCCTGACGGCCCGGGTGGCGAGCGCCGCGAGGTCGGAGCCCGCGCCCGGCTCGCTGAAGAGCTGGCACCAGACCTCCTCGCCGACCCAGAGCGGGCGCAGGAAGCGCTGCTTCTGCTCGTCGGTGCCGTAGCCGAGGACCGTCGGGGCGGCCATGCCGAGACCGATACCGATCTTGCGCGGGTCGTTGCCCGGGGCGTCTGCCGCCTCCAGCTCGGCGTCCACGACGGGCTGCAGGGAGCGCGGGGCGTCGAGACCGCCGAGGCCCACGGGGTAGTGCACCCAGGCGAGTCCGGCGTCGAAGCGCGCCTTGAGGAAGTCCGTGGGCTCGGTCGTGGCGACCGGGTGCGCGCGCAGCAACTCCTGGGTGCGGCGGCGCAGTTCGGTGGCGTCCGTCATCAGTTGGCTCCTTCCGGGATGACGACCAGGCGACCGGTGGTCGTGCCGTCGGCGACACGCTGGACGGCGTCGGCCGCGTCCTTCATCGGTACGCGCTCGCTGATGAGCGGCTTGATCGCACCCTCGGCCGCCAGCCGGGTGAGTTCCTCGTGGCAGGCGAGGATCGACGCCGGGTCCTTCTGGTTGTAGAGGCCCCAGTGGAGTCCGACGATCGAGTAGTTCTTGACCAGGGCGTGGTTGAGGGCGGGCGCGGGGATGGTGCCACTCGCGAAGCCCACCACCACGACGCGTCCCTCGAAGGCGATGCACTTCACGGACTTGGCGTACGCGTCGCCGCCGACCGGGTCGTAGACGACGTCCGCGCCGCGACCGCCGGTGGCGTCCTTCACAGCGGCGACGATGTCCTCGGTGTGCCGGTCGATGACGAGGTCACAGCCCAGCGCGCGGGCCGCGCGCGCCTTCTCCGCGCCTCCCACGACTCCGATGACGGTGGCTCCGGCCGCCTTGCCGAGCTGGACGGCGGCGCTGCCGACTCCGCCCGCGGCTGCGTGGACGAGCAGGGTCTCGCCCGCCTGGATGTGTGCCCGGCGGTGCAGTCCGAACCAGCCCGTCTGATAGCCGATGTGCAGCGCGGCCGCCTCGGCGTCGTCCAGTGACGCGGGAGCGGGCAGTACGGTGCTCGCGTCCACGGTGACGTACTCGGCGAATCCGCCGTCGGGCAGCGCGGGGTTGGCGATGACGCGGCGGCCGTCCTCGGTCTCCCCGCAGATCTCGACGCCCGGGGTGAAGGGCAGCGGGGGCCGGACCTGGTACTGGCCGCGGCAGAGCAGCGCGTCGGGGAAGTTGATGTTCGCGGCGAGGACCTTGAGCAGCAGCTGCCCCTCACCGGGCACGGGACGGTCGATCACCTCGAGCCGCATCACCTCGCTCGGCTCGCCGTTCCGGTGCACTCGCCATGCCTGCATTCGGGGCCTCCACAAACCGTCGGCTGTTCACGCTCAGTGCATACTAAGCGGTCGCTTGCCAAACTGTGAAGGGCTGGATGCCGCCGGGCGAAGACCCGGCGGCTCCATGTCCGGTCAGCCCACGATCACCTCGGCGATCTGCGGAGAGCCCCCGGAGGACCAGGCGATCCGCACCGCGTCGGCTCTCACCCCGCCCGCCATGATCCTCGTGTACGGGCCTGCCAGCGGGCCGAGGGTCCGCCAGCTGCCGTCGGCCGCGCGCAGCTGGACCGAGGCCTTGGCCGTCTCCCCCGCGGGCCGGAGCACGGTCACGGTCCCCACCGCCGCCTCCCGGCCGAGCGCCACGTCGAGGCTCTCCCCCGGTTCGGGCGCACGGGCCGCGCGGTAGACCGTGGAGAGGTCGCCGTCCGCTGCCGCGTGGAGCGTGGAGCCGATGGCCGCGGGCGGTCCGCCGGTCACCGCCGCATGGGCGGTGGCGATGCCGAACTCCCGTACCACCAGCCAGCTTCCCTGCGCCGCGGTCGCCCGGGCCCGTACGAACCTGGCCCTCGTCCCGGCCGGCGGCGAGGCGGTGACGGTCGCCTGCCCCGAGAAGGCGGCGAGCTGCTGCCAGGCGGTGCCGTCGGCCGAGTACTCCAGTACCCCTTGGTGGAGGTAGTCGTCCGTGCTGCCGGGCTTACCCATGGCCAGGGTGATGTCGCCGATCGGCTGCTCCTTGCGGAGATCGACCGTCACCGTGTCGCCCGCGGCCGGGGATCCGTTGCTCCAGAAATACGTGGAGTCGTCGCCGTCGACCATCCGTGCGGGACCGTTGGTCTGGTACGTACCGAGGCTGGTCAGCGCCTTCGGCGGCCCTGTGACGCCGAGCAGCCTGTCGTGCTCGGCTGTCGCGTCGTCGATGAAGGTGTCGAGCACACCGTCGCCGACCAGCACGGGGATCCTGCTCCCGTCCAGTCCCGTGTAGGTGAAGGACTTCGCCCTGGCCACCAGCGCGGGAAGCCGCTGCCTGAGCTCCCAGGCCTCGGCGCCACGACCGCCGCGAGCCGCGCCGATCATCCGCGTCGCGGTACGGGTCGCCGCGCCCCAGGCCTCGGTGGCATCCAGCCACGGCCCCGCGTCGTCGGCGAAGCCGCGGTCGGTCAGCCGGTCGCGGAGCACCGCGGGCGCCGCCTGGAGTGCGGCCAGGGTGCGGTCGAGACGGCGGGTGTCGCCGGATGCCCAGAAGGCCGCCAGCTCGGCCGCGAGTTCGGGGGCCTTCTGCTTGTTGAGATCGGAGCTGTAACTGAGGTCGGCGAAGATCCGCAGCGCGGCGGCCGTGCGCGGGTCGCCGCCCGCGTACTCCTTCAGGGCCGCACCCCAGGACGCACGCGCGTCGTAGGCGCTGTCGTTCCAGGCGAAGTCCGCGACGGTGAACAGGGCGAGCTTCGAGGCGTACGGCTGGATCATCGGGTTGGCGGTGATACCGGCCAACTCGGCGGCCAGACCCTTCTCCCGGCCGTTGAACGGGCCGAGCAGCAGCCGGTTGGTGATGTAATCGTTGACCGGGTAGTTGTCCCACGTCAGGATCGGGTGGCCGAAGACGGTGCGGGCGGCCTTCGCCTGGGCGACCGTCATGGTCGGCGCGATGACCCCTACACCCGTCCACTCGACGAGGACATCCGGGTCGAGCTGCTCGGCGAGCGCGCTCTTGTACGGGGACGGCGTCACGTTGTAGTACTCCGTCGGGACCATCTGGAGCGGCTCCGCGCCCGGGTGCGTGGCGATGAACTCGCGGTTCACCCGGTTGAGGAGATACGACTGCGCGGCACCGGCCGCGCCGCCTCCCGTACCCCAACGGTCCTTGTCCGCCTGGCAGTTCCAGGCGGTGTAGCTGATGTCGTCGAGCGGTACGGCGAAGGTGCGCACTCCGATGTCCCAGAGCGTCTGGAACTTGTCGACGAGCGCCTTGACGTCCGCGTCGGAGCTGTAGCAGACGGAGAGGCCCGGCGAGAGGGCGTAGGTGAAGTCGACGTGGTCGGCGGCCGACCGGTCGACGAGCTCCTTCAACTGGGCGAGCTGGTCGGCCGGGTAGGCCTCGCGCCAGCGTGCGCGCAGATAGGGGTCGTCCTTGGGCGAGTAGACGTAGATGTTCATCTTGTGCGCGCCGTAGAAGTCGAGCTGGTCGAGGCGGGCGGTGTGCGACCAAGGGGTTCCGTAGAATCCCTCGATGACTCCGCGCAGCGGAGTGGCGGGCCAGTCGCGCACCTCAAGGCCCGCGACCTTCGCGCCGGGGCCGGTGCGGTGCGGGAGAACCTGGCGCAGGGACTGAGCGGCGTAGTACGTGCCCGTGGTGTCCTTGCCGGCGAGGACGATCCTTCCCACGCCGATGGCCAGGACGTAACCCTCGGCGGGGAGTTCGGCGGGTCCCTCCACGCGGAGCGCCCCGAGGGGTGCCGCGGAGCCGACATAGACGGTCAGGCCGCCGCGGCCCGGCTTCGTCCCGCGGGCGATCCGGTGCGCTCCGGCGGCACGCAGGGCTTTCTCGGTGACGCGTACGGCCGGGGCGTCCGCGGTGTCGCCCGTCACCAGGGTCACGGTGGACGAGACGGTCGCACGGTCGTCGCGCGCGTGCACGGTCTGGGGTGTCGGGGTGATCGCCGGGATGGTCCCTGGTTTCTGCTGCCGTCCTTCGTGTGCGGCGGCGGGCAGTGCGGGGATGGCGAGGAGAAGGCTCAGGGCCGCGGCGAGTGCGGCGAGGCGGGGCAGGCGAAGCGTCACATGTCCTCCATGGGCCACTGGGGTCTCACAAGGCATTCGCGCATCACAACAACCGCAATTCATCAGGGTCCTGACGAGCTGTCAATGTGCTGTGCACGGAATCCGTCGCGGGCCTGGAGGTTTCCGCCCGCAGCAGGTATCGATTCGGCCATGACGGAGAACGCGTATCCCGGACTGCCTTCCCCTCCCCCGCTGGGCGCGAGCGCCCTGCCGCCTGGGACCTACGAGGGGCACACGGTCCTGGTCACCGGCGGCGGGTCCGGGCTCGGGAAGGCGATCGCGACGGAGTTCGCGCGGCTCGGCGCCGACCTGGTGATCGTGGGGCGTACGGCGGACCGGCTCAAGGCGGCGCAGGAGGAACTGGGCGCGCTGGGCGGGCGGGTGACGGCGTCGGTGTGCGACATCCGGGATCCGGAGAGGATCGCCGAGGTCTTCGACGCGGCCCCCGTGCTGCCCGATGTGCTGGTCAACAACGCGGCCGCCAACTTCCCCGTTCCTGCGGAGGACATGTCACCGAACGCGTGGCGGGCGGTCGTGGACATCACGCTCACCGGGACGTGGTTCATGACACGGGAGTTCGGACGGCGGCATCTGGCGGCCGGGACACCCGGGTCGGTGATCAATGTCGGGGCGTCATACGCCTGGACGGGCGGCCCGGGGTTCGCCCACTCGGCGGCCGCCAAGGCGGGCGTGAAGAACCTGGTGGAGACCCTGGCCGTCGAGTGGGCTCCGTACGGCATCCAGGTCAACGGTCTGGTGCCGGGGCTCTTCCCGCATGCGGACCTGCCGGAGGCGATACGGGGGAATCTGGAGCGGACGGACGACGACAAGGCGTCGCGCCAGCCCGCGCTGCGGGTGGGCCAGGCGCGGGAGCTGGGGTGGGCGGCGACGTTCTTGGCCTCGCCCTACGCCCGGTTCGTGTCGGGGCACACGATGGTCGTGGACGGGGCGAACTGGCAGCGGCGGAACGTGGTGAACGCGCCGGTGGTGCCGGTGCGGGAGCAGCTGGGGCGGGGCCCGTACGGGCAGTGAGCAGCCCGTGCAGCCACCGCCCTAGCGGCCCTCGAAGTCCGGGCTGCGGCGGGACGCCTTGGCGGAGTAGCCCTCCTTGGCGTCCTCCGAGGTGAGGGTGAGCGCCGCGGCGAGCGCCGTACGGTCCAGCGCCTCGGCCATCCCGGAGTCCGCGTACGCGTCGATGCTGCGCTTGACGGCACGGACGGCGAGCGGTGCGTTGGACGCGATCTCCGCGGCGATCTCCCGCGCCGCCCCCTCCAACTTCTCGCGTGGTGCGACGAGTTGGAGCAGGCCGAGGCTCTCTGCCGTCGTCGCGTCGATACGGCGCCCGGTGAGCGCGAGGAGCTTCGCCCAGCCGGCCCCCGCCTCGCGCGCGATCCGCATGTCGCCGCCCGCGTCGACAGCGACCCCGATCTGTGCCTCGGGCAGGGCGAAGACCGCATCGTCCGACGCGACTCTGATGTCCGCCATCAGCGCCAGTTCGAAGCCGAATCCCAGGCAGTAGCCCTGCACGGCCGCGACGACCGGCTGCGGCAGGCGCGCGAAGGCGGCGAAGCGCTCATGAACCCAGCGGATGCCCTCGTAATAGCGGTGGGTCCGTTCGGCCGGGGAGCGGCCGGTGATCGCACCGCCCGGGGCGGTGACGTCGATGCCCGCGCAGAAGGCGCGGCCCTCGGCGCGCAGCAGGACCACCCGGATCGATTCGTCGAAGCGGATCCGGTCGGCCATCAGACCGAGCTGGCGGCTGGACTCCCAGCTCCAGCCGTTGAGCTTCTCCGGACGGCAGAGCGTCAGGATGCCGATGCCGTCCTCGACGCGGAGGGTCAGCCGCTCCTCGCCCTCGGGTATCTCCCGGCTCAGTGTGTCGATCACGGGACGCCTCAGCGCCGGAAGAGTTCGAAGGTGATGGCAGGTGTGCCGCCGAAGCGCGCGGCGGCGGCCTCGGCGTTGCCGGAGAGGAACGTACGGCAGTACGTCTCGGGGTCCTCGTCCGTCAGTACCTCGATGTAGGTGCGGTGTTCGAGGAGGGAGCGGATGGACCGCTCCAGTCCCCGGGTCGCGTCCACCGCGTGCGTGGGAGACGCGGATCCGGCGACGGCGACCCAGCGCACCCCGTCCCAGGGCTGCAGGCCCTGCTCGCCCAGCTCGGGGAAGATCCAGCGGTTTCCGGCGTCGCCCGCCGCGTCGAGCACGGCCCTGCCGACGGCCTGGTGGTCGGGGGTGTTCCAGGCGACACCGCCCCAAGTGTCACGGTGGTTGAGGGTGATGACGAGCTCGGGTCGGTGCTTGCGGATCGCTGCCGCGATGTCACGGCGCAGCCCGGTTCCGTACTCGATCACCCCGTCCTTGTGGTCGAGGAACTCGACGGTGCGCACCCCGACGACGGCCGCGCTGGCCCGCTGCTCCTGCTCGCGCAGCGGGCCGCATTTCGCGGGCTCGATGGTGTCGATGCCCGCCTCTCCGCGGCTCGCCAGGACGTACGTGATCTCCCGGCCCTCGTCGGTCCAGCCGGCGATCGCCGCCGCGCAGCCGTACTCGAGGTCGTCGGGGTGGGCGACAACGGCCAAGGCGCGCTGCCAGTCCGCGGGCATCGGTTCCAACTGGTCTGTCATGGCGGCAGGATAGGCCGCCGGATCAGATTTCGTCCCGTACGAGTGCGAGCAGGCGGTCCAGTACGCGGGGACCGCCCGCCCGCAGTCCATCGTGCTCGAACTCGTCGGTGACCCAGGTGCGCAGACCGCGGATGGACCGGGCGGTGCGCAGGGAGTCGTCCACGTCGACGTACATGTCGTCGTGGTAGACGGCTGCCGCGACGGGCACCTCGTTGGCGGCCAGGCGCGCGGTGTCGTACAGCTGCGGCCAGTCCGTGCGGGCGGCGAGCAGCTCCGCGGTCTCGCGCAGCGGACGCAGTGCCGGGTCGACCTCGAAGTGCCAGGGGTGAATGGACTCGCCGGTGAAGGCGAGCGGCCCTTCGGCACCGGCGTCGAAGGCGGGGAACTCGGCGCGCACCCGCTCGGCGGCCCAGGCGGTGGGGCGGGTGTCCTGGCCGTAGATGGACTCGTGAATCAGGGCGTAGAGCGGGTGCCCGGCGAAGGACAGGGCCGCGTGCACCTGCTCCAGGAAGGCGTCGGAGAGCTGCGGGCCCTGCGGGGTCGGGACGAAGGCGTCCTCGAGGAGGTGGTGAAGCTGGTGGCTGCCGTCGCCGCCGCCGAGCAGGATGCCCAGCGACTGGAAGGCCTCGACGGTGAGGACGTAACCGCCGGGCAGGGTGGGGCGGTGCTCCTGCAGATGGGCGGCGATCTCACGGGCGCGGCCGATGTCCTGCGGGTAGCGCTTGTAGTGCGCGGCGACCTTGCGGGCGATGCGCGGGTACGCGGCCCGGTAGACGTCGTCGGCGTGACCGTCCAGGGTCGGCAGCCCGCCGGTGATGAGCGCGGCGGAGAGTCCCTCGGGGGCGGCGGAGAGGTAGCGGACGGCGCAGAAGCCGCCGAAGCTCTGGCCGAGCACGGTCCAGGGTTCACCGCCGGTGAGCTGCGGACGGATGAGTTCGCAGTCGCGGACGATGGAGTCCGACCGGAAGTGGCCGAGATACGCGGCCTGCTCGGCCGGTCCGCCGCGCAGGGGCAGGGTCTGCCGGTTGGCGGGAGTGGAGGCGCCGGTGCCGCGCTGGTCGACGAGCAGGACGCGGAAATCCTGCAGGGCGCGGCCGAACCAGGCCTGCTGCTTGCCGGTGAAGCGGTTGGCGCCGAAGCCGGGGCCGCCCTGGAGGTAGAGCAGCCAGGGCAGCTGGGCTCCGGCCTGGTGCGATGCGACGGCCTCGCGGGCGTACAGCTCGATCTGCTCGCCACCCGGGTCGGCGTGGTCCAGGGGGACCTGGAATCGGTGGTCGGTGAGGACGACGCCTGGCAGGCGGTAGCTGGTCACAGAGTGCTCCTGGTCGTACGGTTTGCCCCTCATGATCCATCATCGCGAGGGGGCGTGGCCGGGCGCGTCCCGCTAGCGTGGATTCATGATCAGGTTCGAGCAGGTCGGCAAGGTCTATCCGGACGGCACGACAGCCGTGGACGATCTCTCGTTCGAGGTCGCCGAGGGGGAACTGGTCACGCTCGTCGGCCCTTCCGGCTGCGGGAAGACGACCACCATGATGATGGTGAACCGGCTGATCGAACCGACCGCTGGTCGGATCCTGGTGGACGGCGAGGACATCGCGGGTGTCGACCCGGTCAAGCTGCGCCGCCGGATCGGCTACGTCATCCAGCAGGTGGGCCTCTTCCCGCACCGCACCGTCCTGGACAACACCGCGACCGTGCCCGCCCTGGTCGGCTGGAAACGGGCGAAGGCCAGGGCGCGGGCGGCTGAGCTCCTCGATCTGGTCGGCCTCGACCCGAAGACGTACGGCTCGCGCTATCCGGCGCAGCTCTCCGGCGGCCAGCGCCAGCGGGTGGGGGTGGCCAGGGCACTGGCAGCGGATCCCCCCGTACTCCTGATGGACGAACCGTTCGGAGCAGTCGATCCTGTGGTGCGCGAGCGGCTGCAGAACGAATTCCTCAAGCTCCAGGCGACCGTCAGGAAGACCGTCCTGCTGGTCACCCACGACATCGAGGAAGCCGTACGGATGGGCGACCGGATCGCGGTGTACGGGCAGGGGCGCATCGAGCAGTTCGACACCCCTGCCGCGGTGCTCGGCACCCCGGCGACTCCGTATGTCGCGCAGTTCGTCGGTGCGGACCGGGGGCTGAAGCGGCTGTCCGTCACCGAGATCGAGGCGTCCGACCTGGAGCAGCCGCCGGTCGCCTATCTCGACGAGCCCGCGGCGACCGCTGCCAGGGAACTCGCCGTGCTGGGCGCCCGCTGGGCGGTGGTCCTCTCCCGCCAGGGCGAACTGCACGGCTGGGTATCCGGCGATGCGCTGCGGGGCTCGTCAGGGACGGTCGGCGAGCTGGCCCGGCGGATGGAGGCATGGGTGCCGGTCGGGGCGCCACTGAAGCAGGCGTTCAGCGAGATGCTGCAGCACGACGCCGGGTGGGTGGCGGTGGTCGACGGCCCGCGCTTCCTGGGCGTGCTGACCCCGGCGAAGCTCCATGAGGCGCTGCGCCGTTCGGTCGACGCGGACGCACAGGGTGTCGCGCGGGACGAGGTGGAGTTCGATTCGGTCTCCGACGCGTGATTTTCCGCTCCGCTCCGTCCCGGTGAGCCGGTGAGCCGGTGGACGACCGCTACTCCGGGATCAGGTTCTTCGACCGCAGATAGGCACGGGCGACGTCCTCGGGAAGCCGCCGCCAGCTGTCCACCTGTTCGTTCAGGGAGGCCAGGTCCGCTGTGGTCAGTACGGTGTTGAGCTTGTCGAGCGCCCCCGCCACTCCGCTGCTGCCCGCCCGGGACCTATTGACGACGGGCACGATGTAGTCGGCGTTCTGCAGATGTTTGTCGTCCTCCAGGAGCACCAGACCGAAGTTGCCGAGCGTCGCATCGGTCGAGGTGGTGAGCACCATCTGGTCCTGGCCGCTCTGTACGGCCTGTTTGGACGGTGTCGTACCGACGCCCTTGGGGTCGATGCCGGTGATGTCGATCCCGTAGGTCTTCTTCAGCCCCGGCTCGCAGTAGGGGCGCTGGACACACTCGTCGCCCGCGGCCAGCCGCACCGGCAGCTTGGCCGCCCCCAGGTCGCTGAGCGTCTTCAGGTGGTGCTTGGCGGCGTACGAGGCGGCGACCGCGAAGGCGTTCTGGTCGACGGCCTTGCCCGGGTCCAGGACGGTGAGACCCCGTGGGGTGGCGAGGGAACGGAGCCTGGTCATCGTCAGATCCAGGTCGGGTGACCCCACGGGGGCCGCGTCGGGGCCGTTGACCTTGGCGTTGAGCCAGTCGGCGAAGGTGGCCGCGTACTCCGGCACCACATCGATCTGGCCGCTCTCCAGGGCCGGTTCGTAGAGCTCCCGGTTGGTGACGGAGAGGATCTGGGTGCTGTATCCGGCCTGGCCGAGAAGGAGCGCGTACATCTGGGCGAGGAGGTCGCTCTCGGTGAATCCCGCCGAGCCGACGGTCAGATGCTTGCTGTCGCCGGGTGGCGCGGTGACAGCACCCTGCTTCTCCAGGGTGGGCCCGGTGGTGCAGGCGGTGGCGAGGAGCAGCAGTACGGCGGCGGTGTGACGGAGCCTCATCCCATCCTGCCTCTCGCCCATTCGGGGGCCAGCCGCTGCGCGATCTCGAAGAGCCCCTCCACCAGCAGGGCGAATCCCGCGACCAGGACGGCGCCCGCGACGACCTGCGGGGTGGAGGCGAGGTTGAAGCCCGCGGTGATGATCCGGCCGAGTCCACCGCCGCCGGCGAGCGCGGCGAGAGTCGCGGTGGCGACCAGCTGGACCGCGGCGATACGTACGCCGGTGAGGACCAAAGGGAACGCAAGCGGCAGTTCCACGTGAAACAGGAGTTGTCGCCCTGTCATACCCATACCGCGCGCCGCGCGCACCACATCACGGTCCACCTCCCGCATCCCCACATAGGCGTTGGTGAGCAGCGGCGGCACGGCGAAGACCACCAGCGCGATGATCGTGGGCCACTGCCCGTGGGTGCCGAGCGGGGTGAGGAGCAGCAGGACGAGCACGGCGAAGGTGGGCACGGCCCGGCCGACGTTGGAGATGTTGACGGCCAGCGCACCGCCCTTGCCCAGATGCCCGAGGACCAGGGCGACCGGCAGGGCGATCAGACAGCTAAGCAGGAGGCAGACGACGGTGAGGAAGAGGTGCTCGCCGAGGCGGTGCCAGATGCCGTCGTCGCCCGACCAGTGGGCAGCGCTGGTCAGCCAGGACCAGGCGGAGGAGAGCGTGTTCATGACTGCACCGCCCGGGTCCACGGGGTGAGCAGCCGCTGTACGCCCAGGAGCAGGAGGTCCGCGGCGATGGCGATGACGACGCAGAGAACGGAGGCGGTGAGCACCTGGGCTTTGAAGTAGGTGTTCATACCGGTGTAGATGAGGTTGCCGAGGCCTCCGTGGCCGACGATCGCGCCGACCGTGACGAGCGAGACCGCGGAGACGGTGGCGATGCGCAGTCCGGCCATGGCGGCCGGCAGCGAGAGGGGCAGTTCGACGGCGAACAGCATCCTGATGGGTCCGTACCCCATGCCGCGTGCGGCCTGCCGGGTCTCCTCGGGCACGGAGCGGAGGCCGGCGAGGATGTTCCGTACGAGCAGGGTCAGCGAGTAGAGGACCAGTCCCGCGATCACGAGCGAGGCGGAGAGCCCGTACACCGGGAGCAGCAGCGAGAACATCGCCAGCGAGGGGATCGTGTAGAGAACGGTGGTGAGCCCGAGGACGGGACCGGCCGCCCAGCGCCAGCGGCGGGCCGCGACCGCGAGGGGCACGGCGAGGAGCAGGCCGATGAGCACCGAGACGACGGTCAGTTGGAGGTGCTGGACCACGGCGTCCCAGAGGATCTCCCGGCGGGAGGTGAGGTACTCGCCGCAGATCCAGTCATTGCGCGCGAGGCAGTCGTCAGGGGGCGCGGTCACCCGTCCATTGCAGCCGAGGCAACGGGTGACCGCGCGTCCTGGTGGACCGTACGGGGGTGTCGGCGCACCCGGCCGCGGTCAGCTGTGGGAGACGGTGAGTCCGTAGAAGCCGACGCGGGCACCCTTGGTGGTGCTGTCCGAGGACGACTGGTTGTACGAGCCGGCCTTGAAGTACTGCTTGTAGCTGTTGAAGGACGACGGGATCGCGTAGTGCGTCGTGGTCCCGTTGACCGTCAGGTCGATCGTGTGGCCGCCGGAGACGGCGATCGTGTAGCTCCACGTCTTGCCGACCGCAACGTGGCCCACGGTGTGCGTGGTCTGCCCGCCCGACGGCGAGTTCTCCGTGCCGACGACTATGTCGCCGCTCGACCGGTAGTAGAGCTCCACCAGGGGCTTGGTTGACGATCCGCCCGTGCCGAGGTGGATCTGTCCTACGCAGACGTTCGACGTCACCGACACCACGCGCAGCGTCGCCTTGAGCTGGTGGCTGCCGCTGAGCGACCAGTTCGCGGAGCTGCCGTCGCGGTTCATCTCGCGCAGTTCGGAGCGCGCGTAGTTGGAGTTCGGGGTGGTGACGCCCTTCTCCGGCGCCCAGAACGTCATCGCACCGTCACGGGTGTCCGTATAGAAGTACGAGTCCTGGAACCCGTTGGCCCCCTGGAGCCTGGACGACGAGATGGTGGTCGGCGAGCCGGGAGAGCCCACCGGCTCCTGGAGCTGCCACACCGACAGATCGAAGTTGCCGCCGGGTGCGACCGACGGATCCGCAAGGATCCCGGCGCCGGAGTTGATGGTGGCAGAGGTGGCAGAGGTGGCAGAGGTGGCCGAAGTGGCAGAGGTGCCAGAGGTGGCCGAAGTGGCTGACGCGGCAGGAGCCGCGACAGCCGCTCCGCCGAGGGCAGCGGCGGCGGTCGCGATGGCCAGGGAGGTGAACAACGTACGCATACGCATGGGGGGTGCCTTCCCGTCGACTCGGTGGTCTCGGTCGGCGGACGCGGGAACTTCTCGCGTCGCCGTTCATCATCATGAACAGAGTGTTCGGATGTGAACAGCATGAGACAGTAGGCCCATGGCGTGAGCGCGTCAACGCTTGCAACAGAGAGGGCACGGAGGGGCGTCGGGGGTGTTGCGGAAGATCCTGCGGTCTACCGCAGGAGGCCGCTTCCCCGGACCGTCGCCCTGACCGCCCCGGCGCAAGCGGCAAGCCAGGCCGCCACGGCGACCCACAGCAGTACGCGACCGGGTGATGTGAGCCAGGGGAGATGGGCGGCCGTCGCGACGGACAGCGTCGCCACCGAGGTCATCCCCATGGGGAACACCGTCGCCCAGCGCCGGACGTCGTAGTGCGGTCGCGGCCAGCGCAGCTCGGACCAGAGCAGTACGCAGTACCAGGCGATGTCGAGAGCGAGCACCACCAGGGTCGCGCCGCGCAGCACTTCATGGACGACGGCGCCCAGTTCGACGACCGCCAGGAGCTTGGCGCCCGCCAGGGCCGAGATCGCCAGCGCGCCTCCCGCGACCCACTGGTCGCCCGCGCCGGTCCGTACGCAACCGAGGTCGAAGCGCACGAACGCGTCCACATACAGGGCCAGGCCGAGGCAGAAGAACACCACGCCCACGCGGGCGAGCCACTGCTGGGACTCTGCGGCCGCGAGTGTCGCGGCGAGTACCACCAGCCCCTGCGTGGCGACGCACACGAGGAACACGCCCCCCGGCATCCGGCGCCCCCAGCGACGCGTCACGTCCCACATCAGCACCGGCCACACCACTGCGGAAAGGACGAGCAGCGCGACCGCGACCGCCTGCCACCCCAGCAGGGAGAGCCGGGTGCCAAGCACCGTGGTGGCGGCGACCGCGGTGAGGGCGGCCGGCGTACCCGCCTCGGCCGTCCACCGGGTGCGGTCGCGCAGAAGCCGTACCCCGAAGTCCGCGGCGAGCAGCAGCCACAGGACGCCGGCCAGGGCGAGGGCCCCGCGCGACAGCGTCTCGTGACGGGTCAGATGCAGGCCGACCGAGAGGATGCCGGTGGCCATCACCACGGCTCCCTCCGTGGGCAGCACTCCCCGCCACCACGCGCCGAAGGCCGAACCACGCGCCTCGGTCACGGAGCCACGCCTCTCCCCCGCCCGGCTGCCGTGACCTGTCCGTCGCTCATGCCCCCAGCCTGGAATCGCGTGCTCCGCACCGCAGTACGGGCGCGGCCGATCGGCGTACCCCGTCCTCGGGCGCCGGTCGCCTGCCGTGCGATGCTGAACCGTCCGCCGATCACGACAGACGTCAGGAGAATCCAGCAGCGTGAGGGCAGTTCCATGGCAGGGACGAACCGGTGTCTGGGATCGCTTCGCGGCGTCCGACCCGGGACTGTTGCGGCTGATGGCGGGACTGCGGACGGTGGCGTCGATCGCGCTCACCCTCCTGGTCCTCGCACTCCTGGGCACCGACACCCCGCACCTGGTCGCGGGTGCCATGACCGCGATGGTCTCCACCTTCGCCATCAAGGAGAAGCAGGTCCGGGGGCAGGCGGTGACCCTCGCGCTCGGCCTGCCGGTCGCCCTGACGGCGATGTCCCTGGGGGCGCTCCTCAACACCAGAGTCGTCATCGGGGACGCCTTCTTCGTCGTGCTGATCTTCGGTGCCGTCTACAGCCGCAGATTCGGCGACCGCGGTACGGCCCTGGGGCTGATCGGCTTTCAGATCTACTTCGTCTCCCTGTTCGTGCACGCCACGGGGGCGGGTCTGCCCCGGCTGTACCTCGCGCTGTCCGTCGCCTTCGCGTGCAGCGCGGTCGTGCGGTTCGCCCTCGTACCGGAGACGCCCGAGCGTGTTCTGACGCGGTTGCGCGATGCCTTCCGGGCGCGGCTCGCCCAGCTCCTCGCCAGCCAGATCGCACTTCTGGACACCCCTCCGCATCAGCTGGAGAAGGTGCTGGACGATCTGCGCCGGCGCACCGCCCGGCTGCACGAGGCGGCTCTGATGATCCAGGGGCGCCTGGAGGAGGGCACGCCCGACGCGGCCGCCGGGGCGCTCCTGCAACGCCGCGTCGCGGACGCGGAGATCGCCACCGAGCGCCTGGGCATGCTCCTGCTGAACGCCCGCAGCGCCGAGGGCGCCAACACCCTGACGCTCCATCTGCCGAACGCGCCCGTACCGTCCACGCGCAACCTGATCCCGCCGGAGGACGCCGCGACCGCGACCCTGCGCAGGGAACTCAACGCGCTGCACCTGATGGTCGCCAGGGGTGCGTCCGAGGACCGCACCGCGGTGGCGCACGTACGCAACCGGCTGCTCGGCTACCGCGACGAGGAAAAACTCCCGCACGCCTCCGAGGCGGTCCAGGACGTCTTCCGCGGAGTCGGTGAGGCGGCCCGTGCCGTGCTCGGTCTGCGGCTGGCGCTCGACGGCCCGCAGGACGAGTCCAGCGACACCCCGGCGACGACCCGTTCACGTGAGGAGTTCGACGCCGAGGACATCGCGCTCGCCACGGCCGACGACACCGCCGACGAAGAGCCCACCGGACTGCACCGCGCCACCACCCGGGCCGCTTTCCAGGTCGCGGTCGGGTCCGTACTGGCCATCATCGGCGGGGAGTTCCTCTCCTCGCAGCGCTGGTACTGGGCGGTCCTCACCTGCTGGGTGGTCTTCCTCAACACCGCCTCCACGGGCGAGATCCTGGTGAAGGGCTACCGCCGGCTCCTCGGGACGGTTCTCGGCGTGTTCGCGGGCGTCCTCCTCGCGGGTGCCGTGGGGAACCACACCTGGCTCGCCTTCGCGCTCGTGCTCGTCTTCATCTTCGCGATGTTCTTCAGCGCCCCGCTGTCGTACGCGCTGATGTCGTTCTTCGTCACGGCGATGCTGGGGCTTCTGTACACCCTGCTCAACACCTACAGCGTCTCCGTCCTGTTGCTCCGCATCGAGGAGACGGCGCTCGGCGCGGTCTGCGGGGTCATCGCGGCCGTGCTGGTCCTCCCGGTGCGCACCGACAGCCGTACCGACGAACTGCTCAGCACCGTCCTCGACAAGCTCGGCGACGTCGTCTCCGCAGCGGTGGAACAGCTGAGCGGAGGCCCCGCGTCCGACCTGCTGAGCCTGGCACGGGAGCTGGACACGGCTCTGGAGGACCTGCGCGCCTCCATCCAGCCGCTGACACATCCCATCACCCCGCTGCGAGAACGCCGGCAGACGGCCCGCTATCTGGTGGCGCTCCTGGAGAGCTGCGCGTACCACGCGCGCTCGCTGGCGGCGACCGCCGAACTCGTGCCGTACAGCAAGACGATCGCGGCCGATCCCCGGCTGGAGCGGGCCGGTCTGCGGATCGCCCGCAACCTCGCGGTCCTCTCGTCGTACGTCCAGGACGAGCGGGCCGGCGCGATCGAGTCCGGTGCCAGCATCGCCTCCCGGCTCAAGGCCGACGGCCCCGGGGGGCTGCCGTCGGCAACGGTCACCTCCCGCGTCCTGCGGCATCTGCAGCGGCTCGACGAAGGGGTCGTGGGGCTCGCCCGCCCGCTCGACGTACCAGTTGCCGAGCGCGCCGAGGCGAAGTCCGTACGCGGCTGACGACTCCGCGCGTAACAGTTCCCCGGGCGGCGATGGTCCCCGGCGGGCTGGGTACTCGCCCCGCCATGACCGTCTACGGATTCCACGCATCCCACGAACAGGTGCCACCGGCAGACCTTCTGGCAGCCGCTGTGCAGGCGGAGGGCGCCGGCTTCACCGCCGCCATGTGCTCCGACCACTTCTCGCCCTGGAGCGTCCGGCAGGGCGAGTCGGGCTTCGCCTGGTCCTGGCTCGGCGCCGCGCTCCAGGCCACCGACCGCATCCCGTTCGGCGTGGTCAACGCGCCGGGCCAGCGCTACCACCCGGCGATCGTCGCCCAGGCCGTCGGCAGTCTCGCCGCCATGTATCCGGGCCGCTTCTGGGTCGCCCTGGGCAGCGGCGAGGCGTCCAACGAGCACATCACCGGGGCCCGTTGGCCGCGCAAGGACGTACGCAACGCACGGCTGCGCGAGTGCGTCGACATCATCAGGGCGCTGCTGCACGGCGAAGAGGTCAGCCACGACGGTCTGGTGACCGTCGACCGGGCCAGGCTCTGGACCCTCCCCGACACGGTGCCCCCGCTGATCGGCGCGGCCTGCAGCGAGGCCACCGCGCGCTGGTGCGCGGAGTGGGCCGACGGCCTGATCACCGTGAACGCACCCCACGAACAGCTGCGCCGCATCGTCGACGCCTACCGATCGGCCGGCGGGCGCGGCCTCCTGCACCTCCAGACGCACCTCAGCTGGGATCCGGACAAGGACACCGCCCAGGCGCTGGCGCACGATCAGTGGCGTACCAACGTGCATGGCCCGCCCGCCAGTTGGGACCTTGACACGGCCGAGG
Source organism: Streptomyces beijiangensis (assembly GCF_017315755.1). Taxonomy (GTDB): domain Bacteria; phylum Actinomycetota; class Actinomycetes; order Streptomycetales; family Streptomycetaceae; genus Streptomyces; species Streptomyces beijiangensis. Next base: position 23,403 of record NZ_JAFLRJ010000081.1, on the reverse strand, counting down.
TCTTCGACGCCGTCAGCGAGCACATCACCCCCGAGCACGTCGCCGGGTCCGTCAACATCTCCTCGGACCTCGGACAGCACACGGCCTGGCTCCAGGAGTACGCCGACCTCGGCTTCGACGCGGTGATGCTGCACCACGTCGGCCGCGAACAGAGCGCCTTCCTGGACGCGTTCGGCGCGGAGGTCCTGCCCCGGCTCGATGTCACCCGGCCCGACACCCCCACCGTGGAGCGTGCCCGATGAGGCTGACCCGAACGTCCGACCTGTGGTGGAAGAACGCCGTCGTGTACTGCCTGGACGTGGAGACGTACCAGGACAGCAACGGTGACGGGACCGGAGACTTCGCCGGTCTCACCCAGCGCATCGACCATCTGGTGCGCCTGGGCGTCACCTGCGTCTGGCTGATGCCCTTCTACCCGACCCGTGAACGCGACGACGGCTACGACATCACCGACTTCTACGGCGTCGACCCCCGCCTCGGCACCCTCGGCGACTTCACCGAGTTCGTCCGCACCGCGCGCGACCGGGGCATCCGGGTCATCGCCGACCTCGTGGTGAACCACACCTCCGACCACCACCCCTGGTTCCTCGACGCCCGTTCCGGCCGCGACTCGGCCCACCGGGACTGGTACGTATGGAGCGACGAGCCGCCCGCCGACGGACCCCAGGGCGTGGTCTTCCCCGACGTGGAGCAGAGCCTGTGGGAGTACGACAAGGGCAGCGGCCAGTACTACCTGCACCGCTTCTACAAGCAGCAGCCCGACCTCAACATCGCCAACCCGGCCGTCCGGGACGAGATCGCCCGCATCATGGGGTTCTGGACGCAGCTGGGCCTCTCCGGATTCCGCGTCGACGCGGTCCCCTTCCTCCTGGAGACGGACGGCCAGGCGGACGCGGGGCAGCTGCCCGACCCGCACGAGTACCTGGCGGACCTGCGCGCCTTCCTGGGCCGGCGCAACGGCGAGGCGGTCCTGCTGGGCGAGGTCAATCTGCCGTACGACGAGACCGCCCGGTTCTTCGGGGAGCCGAGCACGGGCCGCGGCGACGAACTGACCATGTGCTTCGACTTCATCGGCATGCAGCGGATGTATCTCGCCCTGGCCCGCGGTGACGCGGGCCCGCTCGCCGGCGCGCTGCGGGAGCGCCCCACGGCGCCCCGCGACGCCCACTGGGCGACCTTCGTACGCAACCATGACGAGCTCACCCTCGACAAACTCTCCGCGGACGAACGCGACGAGGTCTTCGCGGCCTTCGGTCCGGAGAAGGACATGCAGCTCTACGGCCGGGGCCTGCGCCGCAGGTTCCCTCCCATGGTCGGCGGGGACCGCCGCCGTGTGGAGCTCGCCCAGAGCCTGCTGCTCACCCTGCCGGGCACACCCGTGCTGTTCTACGGCGAGGAGATCGGCATGGGCGAGAACCTCGCTGCGGAGGGCCGGCAGGCCGTACGCGGTCCCATGCAATGGACCTCCGACGAGGGCGGCGGGTTCTCCACCGCGGACCCGGGCCGCTACCCCAACCCTCTGGCCGAGGGCGCGTACAGCCCCGGATACGTCAATGTGCACGACCAGGAGTACGACTCCGGCTCGCTGCTCGCCCGGATGAGGATGCTCGTCGACCGCTACCGGCAGGCGCCGGAACTGGCGTGGGGCCGGTACGAGGTCCTGGAGGCGGGCGACCCCGCCGTGCTCGTCCACCTCAGCTCCCTGCCGGAGGGCGCGGTCCTCGCCCTGCACAATTTCGCGGACCGTGCGGCCACCGCGGAACCGGATGTTCCGGGCCTGCGAGCCGGCGCGCTCCTCACCGATCTGCTCACCGGGGCCACGCTCACGGCATCGGACACCGGCCGCGTGCGCGTCGGGCTGGAACCGTACGGCTACCGGTGGCTCCGGGTCAGCACCCCGCGGGACGACGCCGACCGGAGCACCGCCGGGGCCTGAGTCGATGCTCAGTTGTGCAGGTAGCACCGGATGGTGGTGCCGGTCTTGCTCGTATGCACCCGTACGAGATCACCGAGATGATGGACCATCAGCAGTCCGCGTCCACCGCGCTGGCCACGTGCCGGGGGCCGTCGTCCGGCGAGGGGATCCTCCATGGTCCCGCTGTCGCGGACCTGGCACACCAGCTGCCGCCCCTCGCCCCACACCCACAGGGTTCCCGAACCGCCGCCGTGCACCACGCTGTTGGTGGTCAGCTCGGCCACGACCAGGGCCAGATCCCCCAGCTGGGTGCCGCCGTCCAGGCCCAGCTCCTGCGCGTGGCGTACGGCGAAGTGGCGGGCGGCGACCAGCTCTTCGAGCGTGAAGGCCATCTCGGCAGCGCCGGCGGACGGAGCGGCCAGGGGCTCGTTGTAGCGGGCCACGATGTGGTCCGGGTCGTAGGTGGAGCTGGTCAGCTCGCGGCCGTTCTCGATGACGACCGGATGGGTCGCGTACGCGTCGGTGAGCACCGTCGCGTCCAGCCGGTCCACGTCGTAGGGGCAGAGGATGGTCACGTCACGGCCCCGGAACGCGGTGTTGATCAACGCTTCGTGCTGGACGCACGCCGGGTACTCCAGGGAGGTTCGGCCGGCCCAGATCGGCTCGCCGATGATCCGTACCCGCTTGTCGCGGTGGCCGTCGGCGAAGGCGCGCAGCACGCCGGGGATGATCCTGCCCGGGTTGCGTCCGGCCCGGGGCATGTCGACGAAGTGGACCGCGTCGGCCCGGGCGCCCAGCTCCGCCCTGATCAGTTCGAGCTGGGGGCCGGGAACGGCCACGGCCACGGGCTCGCCGGCGGCCAGACCGTCCAGGACGAACGGCACTGTCCCGGCCACGTACTGCTCATGGCCCCGGTAGAAGAGCGCGGGGTGCACAAACGATTCCGTTGGGGCGACCGTGCTCATTGCGCCACCATCTCAATCGTCGGCAGGTCCGGCCAGAACAGACCCATCAGGCGTTCCAGTTCGAAGGGCGGCCGTCCTACGACGATGCGCCGGCCGGCGCCCAGGTTCTGTGCGGTGACCGCCAGCGCGGACGCACCGGCCACATCGATGAAGGAGACAGCTGCCAGGTCGAGGAAGAACGCGTGCGAGGGTTCGCTCGCGATCTTCTCCAGCAGCTGCTCCCAGGCGATCAGCGTGGTCAGGCTGATCTCCCCCACTGCCCGCACTCCCGGCCGGTCCTGCAGGGCATGGACCGCCAGGAGAGCCGTGGTGCGCTTCGGCTCGCCGGGCGAGTGGTCCGCACCGTGTGGGACACCCACGAAATACCCCCAACTCCGGATGCCATGCATTGTACGACGGTGCGACGCACCCGCCCCTGTGATGTCAGCGGCCGGGAGGCAGCAGTGGGGCGCTGTCGGAGGGCGGTGTCCAGGCCGCCTCTGCGGCCTGCGCGGTGGGGTGGGTGTGGAAGACCTGCTCCAGGCCGACGGTGCGGATGATGCGGCTGACGCGGTCGGGTACCGCGGTCAGCACGACCGTCGCGTCGGCTGCCAGCGCGAGGTTGCGGGCGGCGATCAGGACGGTGATGCCGCTGGAGTCGCAGAGAGTGAGGCGGGCCAGGTCGACGACGAGCTGCTGTCCCGGACGGAGTGCGAGACCGGGCAGCAGCGCGCGTACCTGCGGCGCGGTGTGATGGTCCAGTTCTCCCGCGAGTGCGATGACAGGACCGGCGGGACCGGTACGGCTGCGGACGGTCAGTTCGTGGGTCACTTCTGCTCTTCACGGGTGGATCTGGGCACATTGAGGGCAAGGACGGCGGTGTCGTCGTCCACACCTGCGCCGAAGGTGTCGAGCAGGTCCCGGATCGCGGCCACGGCATCGCGGGCGGTGGTGGGGGCGAGATCCCCCGCGAACTCCAGGAGGGCTTCGTCCCCGTAGCGGCTGCCGGCCTGGGCGGAGTGGGCTTCGGTGAGCCCGTCGGTGTGCAGGAGCAGGGTGTCGCCGGGGCCGAGACGGATCGTGGTGGTGGTGATGTGGGCGTCGGGAAGGATGCCGATGAGCTGGCCGCCCGGGGTGGGCAGGTAGTCGGCCCGCCCGTCGGCGCGCATGAACAGGGCCGGAGGGTGGCCGCCGCTGGCCAGCGTGACCCGGAATCCGGCCTCGTCGGCCTCGTCCGCCTCGGGGGCGAGCAGACCGAAGATGACGGTGCAGAACCGTGGATCGTGACCGTTGTACTCGTGGTTAAGCACCGTGTTGAGATTGGTGAGTACGGCTGCCGGGTCCGGGTCGTAGACCGCGGCGGCGCGCAGCGTGTAGCGGGCCAGTGAGGTGAGGGCCGCGGCGCCTGCGCCCTTGCCGCACACATCGCCCAGGAAGAAGCCCCAGGTGCCGGCGGCGAGGGGGAAGAGGTCGTAGAAGTCGCCGCCGACCTCGTCGCTGGAGGCGATGTGGTAGTACGCGGCGACGTCCAGGCCGGGCACGTTCGCCAGAGCGGGTGGCAGCAGTGTCTTCTGCAGCGTCTCGTTCAGGCGTTTGAGGCGCTCGCGCTCTCGGTCCGATTCCTCGCGGGCGCGCAGCAGTTCGGTTTCGTAGGCGCGGCGGTCTCGGGCATCGAGGACAGTGCTGCGGATGAGCAGCGGTTGCCCGTCGCTGCCCGTACGGACGGTGGAGGTGACCAGGACCGGCAGACGGCTGCCGTCGGCGGCCTTGAGTTCCAGGGCGATTCCGTTGATCCCGCCCTGCATGCGCAGCAGCGGCGCGACGTGGTTCTCGTGGTCGAGGCGTCCACCGACGGTGAGCAGTTCGGAGAACGTCCTGCGACCTACCAATTCGTCCCGGCCATAGCCGAGCCAGTCCAGCAGGGTCGTGTTGATCTTCGCGATCCGGCCGTCGACGAGGGTGGAGAGGTAGCCGCACGGCGCGTGCTCGTACAGGTCCTCCGCGCTGTCCTCCAGCAGCGCCGAGAACACCGCCTGCTGACCATCGAGGTGATCCTCGGAAGCCGGACCACCCTCGTTGTTCTCGCCGCCGTCGGTCTTGCCCATCATCTGCGCGCTCCGGCGAAGACGGCGATCAGCGCACGGGCGCCGGGCCTGCCGGTCGCCGTCACGTGATTCCTGCTCCGCACATCCATACGACACATGTTGGCAGGCGGTTCTTCCCCTCGGGCCCACTGCCGCGCCGTCAGGACGGATCGCCCACTGCATTCGGCCACCCTGCGTGCGCGAGCGTCGCGCCGGCGGCGCGGAGGATCGCCTGCGCGGCCGTGCGGATGTCGGTCTCGGAGGTGAATCGGCCGATACCGAGCCGGATCGTGCGTTCCGCCTGCTCGGCGGTGAGCCCTATCGCGGTCAGTACCGGAGAGGGGGCGCTGCTCGTGGTGTGGCAGGCCGCCCCCGCGGAGAAGGCCACCTCGGGCACGGCCTCGGCCAGTTCCTGGGCCGTGATGGCGGGCAGCGTCAGGCTCAGGTTGCCCGGCAGCCCGTACGTCGTCGAACCGTTCACCCGGAGCCCCGGAAGCCCGGCGGTCAGCGTCCGCAGGAGACTGTCACGGAGGGTACGGATGCGGGCGGCATCGGCGTCCCGCTCGGCCAGGGCCAGCGAGGCGGCCGCCCCCAGGGCCACGATGCCGGGCACGTTCTCGGTGGCGGCCCGCCGACCGTGCTCCTGGCCGCCGCCGACGAGTTGGGGGACGAGACTCGGGGTGCCTCTGCGGATGTACAGCGCGCCGACACCCTTGGGGGCGTACATCTTGTGCCCCACCACAGTCAGCAGGTCAACTCCCAGAGTGCCGACGTCTGTTGGCACCGAGGCCAGGCTCTGGGCGGCATCGGTGTGCAGGAGAATTCCCCGTCCGCGCGTCAGGGCGGCCAGTTCGGACAACGGCTGCAGCGTGCCGATCTCATTGTTGGCATGCATGACCGACACCAGACAGGTGTCCGGTTCGAGTGCGCGGGCACAGTCCGGGAGACCCAGCCTCCCGTCGCTGCCGACGCCGACCCGGGTGATGCGGAAACCGTCGGCCGCGAGCCGGTCGCAGGTGGCCTGCGTGGCCGGGTGATCGATCGTCGTGGTGACGATACGACGGCCCCCGCCGCGGGCGCGCACGGACTGCGCGACACCCGTGAGGGCAAGGTGATTGCTCTCCGTGCCCGACGAGGTGAAGACGATCTCGTCGGGCTCCGCGCCGATGAGCGAGGCCACTTGTGCACGGGCCGCCTCGACAGCGGCCGCAGCGGCACGGCCGTAGCCGTGCGAACTGGAGGGGTTCCCGAACTCGGTGGTCAGGTACGGCAGCATGGCCGCCACCACCCGCGGGTCGACAGGAGTGGTGGCCTGATGGTCGAGGTAGACAGGGCGCGCGTTCACGGAAGTCCCTTCTGCTGAGACCTGGGAGGGCAGGGTCGTGCAGAAGATCCCAACGCCCTGATCATATGAACAGCCGGTCCGATCCCAGGCCCGAACTCATCGGCCGGCTGCCGGAGAGCCGGGTTCAGTTCCCCGCGCCGAGACGGGACTCGGCCGCGCAGCGCCTCCGCGGGCAGCAACTCGTTGCGGCCAGGGTTCGCTGCTGCATCGCGTTCTCCTTCGTGGTGGCTCTGACATACGGCCGCCTGTCAGCGCAGCGTCAAATGGTCGCTACTGGGCGTGTGATGTGCGTAAAAAGTGTGAGCAATGTTCAAGAACTTTCCGATCACGCCACGAAATGGTCACTAGAGTTGAGCCTTGTACCTTTGCGCCGTTGATCACTCATCCCGAGTGGCGGCAAGGGTCCCGCCGAGTCAATGCTGTTCGGCGGCTGAGGAAGAAGGAGCTCGCCTTCGTGGCGTCCCACCGTCGACCCAAGCCTGCGAGCCGGATCCGCGTGACCGTGCTCACCGCCACTGCCACCGCTGCCGTGGCCCTGAGTTCGCAGGCCGCGCACGCCGATCCGAAGCCGACCAAGAGCGAGGTCAAGGCGAAGGTCGACAAGCTCTACGAAGAGGCGGAGCAGGCCACCGAGAAGTACGACGGGGCCAAGGAGCAGCAGGACAAGCTGAAGAAGCAGGTCGACGACCTCCAGGACAACGTCGCCCGGGGCCAGGCGGACCTCAACAAGCAGCGCGACCAGCTCGGCGCGCTCGCCAGCGCCCAGTACCGCTCGGGCGGCATCGACGAGTCCGTACAGCTCTTCCTCTCCTCGGACCCGAGCAACTTCCTTGACAAGGCTGCCTCGATGGACCAGCTGACCACTCAGCAGGCCGAGGCGCTCAAGACGTTCCAGGCCAAGGAGCGCTCACTGGCGCAGCAGCGCCACGAAGCGCAGGGCAAGCTCGCGGACCTCGCCGAGACGCGCAAGCAGCTCGGTGAGAAGAAGAAGGAAGTCCAGGGCAAGCTCGCCGGCGCGCGGAAGCTCCTCAACACGCTGACCGTTGCCGAGCGCTCCTCGCTCGCCGCCGCGGACGCCCGCTCCAGCCGCGCCAGCTCCCGCGTCGACCTCGGCAACGAGGTCCCGGCCTCGAAGCTCGGCGCTGCCGCTCTCGCCGCGGCCAAGACGCGGGAAGGCATGCCCTACGCCTGGACTGCGACCGGCCCCAGCTCTTTCGACTGCTCCGGGCTCATGATGTGGTCGTACGCACAGGCCGGCCAGCACATCCCGCGCACCTCGCAGGCACAGGCCAACGCCGGCACGCGCATCTACTCGCAGAGCGCACTGAAGCCGGGCGACCTGGTCCTCTTCTTCGGCGATCTCCACCACGTGGGCATCTACGCGGGCGGAGGCATGGTCCTGCACTCCCCCAAGCCCGGTGCGTTCGTCCGCTACGAGTCGATCGGCAACATGCCCTTCCAGTTCGGCGTGCGCATCTGACCACGCGGCGTCGGCGCTGACCTGCGCTCAGGCATCGCGGAAGACCAAGTCGCGGGCGGCGGGCGGGACTCCCGCCGCCCGCGTCGGGCACGGGACTCGCCGCTGCCGTCCCGGCACAGGCTTCGGCGGTGACCCCGGCCGTCAACTCCCCCTGTTCACACCCGCTGCACAAATGCGGCCCGCCACTCCGGCGACGGGTCCGAGCCCAGCTCTGTCCAGTACTCCCGGCCGACGACGATCTTTCCGTCCCGGACCGTCCAGAGCAGCACGACACGGTGGACCCCCCACGTGTCGTGAGGAACTTCCACCTCGGAGACCACGACCTCGCCGTCCGCGACTGTCCGCAGCACGTTGATCGACCACCCCTGCGGATACTCCGCGTTGACACTCACGAAGTTTCCGCGGCCCACGATCCGCTCGCCGGCCACTCCACCACCAGGTCATCGGCAAGCAACCCACCGAGCCCCTCCCAGTCCCGGGCCTGCATGCGATCCCAAAATTCCCGAACGATCTCCGAAGGCTCCCTGCCCGCATCCTGGCAGGCCCCACTGACAAGCCCCGCGCTGACCCACGCCCTGGAGGGCCGTCCGGGTCACCGAGATCCCGGTGGCCGGACTGTCCCTGCCCTATTCCGTCGCCCGGCCACCTGCCGTCCGCGGCAGCCACGGAGTCGGGCCACGACTTCGACCGACGCATCCTGGAACACCCCGACTTCGAGGTCACGGGCACTCTCTGCCATCACCATGATCCGCCGGACGGGAACCTAGCCTCCAGACCGCTCCCCCAGCACGCAGAACTCATTCCCCTCAGGGTCGGCAAGCACCACCCACGGCTCGTCCCCCCGCTGTCCGACGTCCGCATGGCGGGCTCCGAGGGCCAGGAGCCGCTCGACCTCCGTGTCCCGGTCGTCGGGACGGAAGTCCAGGTGGAGGCGGTTCTTGACGGTCTTCCCCTCCGGCGCGGTCCCGAAGAGCAGGCCGGGCAGCCGGTCGGGCTCCGGCCTGATCTCGTACTCCTCGGGCGAGTCGTTCACCACGGTCCAACCGAGCGCCTCGCGCCACCAGCGGCCCAGGGCGACCGGGTCGGTCGAGTCGATGACGAGCTGTTCCCATTCAAGTCCCATGGACCCGACGCTAGCGTCGCATCCACATCCGGGTAGCCAGATGATCCAAAAGAAACACGCTAGGGCGTGTCCGGCGGATCATGCTGTGGCCGGAACGGTGAGGCGGGTCATCTCACTACGATCGTGGGATGTTTGAGTACCACGGGTGGATCACGGTCAGGGAGACCGCAGCCGATGACGACGATGAGTTCCGGTTACGGCAGATCGTCGATGAGCTCGGCCGTCACATCGCCCGGATGGACAGCCCGTACTTGCTTGACCTCAGGTGGATGAACGGCGAGCCGTTCATCCACCTCGGCGGCTCTTCCAACCACCGCTCATCGGCTGACATTGCCGAACTGTTCGAGCATGTCGCCGTGGTAGCCCCTGGTTCCTACGGGCTCCTCCACGTTCTCGATGACGAGGATCCGGATCGCGGGAACGAGGTACGCGTGCTGAGGCTCGTTCGAGGCAGAGTCACGCAGCACACGGAGGCATTGCTGTCGCCGTACATTCCGACGGTGGAAGATCCCTTCACGGGTTGAAGCGTCGTCGCCGGATCATGCTCGGAGCCAGAGCTGGATCGCGGCCACCGTGATGGTCCGGTGGAAGATGTAGGACCTTTTACACCGAGATGGCCAGCCGCTTCACCGAGCCTGCACTACTCGCCCTAGCAGTACTCGCGATCCGAGGCCGTATCAAACGCTGAGACCCCTCAATGTCGCGAGGACACTGTCCGCAGTCGTCAATGCGGTCATGCGAAGAGGACCGCTTGGCCCCCTTTCCAGCCGTCGCTCTCCGGTGCCAAGTCCGCCCGGACACGGGCTTGTACACCGTTGTGGCCAGGAATTCGCCGCAGGCGGCCGACCCCGAGGTCAGCGCACCCGTCCCCGCGGTTTCAGGGGGCCCGGGGGCAGTTGCGGGGCCGGCAGCGCGGCTCCGTCGTGGCCGTGGACCGTTCCGAAACGGGTGCCCTTCATCCACTCCTCGCGTGCCTGCACGATTTCCTCGTTGCTGCGGGCCACGAAGTTCCACCACATCACCAGCTCCTCCTCGAACGGCTCGCCGCCGAGCAGCATCAGGCCTGCGTCGGAGGTTGCGCGGAGCGGGAGTTCGCTGCGGCCACAACCCAGGTAGAGCATGGAGCCGGGGAGTACCGGGACGCCGTCGACGTGGGCCTCGCCGGACATCGCGAGGACCGCGTACTCGAAGTCCGGGTCCAGCGGGAGGCGGGCTTCCGCGCCGGCCGAGAGCGACAGGTCGGCGCCCACCAGCGGGGTGTAGGTCGTTCCGGGCGAGACCGTGCCGTCGAGTGCGCCGAGGATGACCGTCGCGGTCAGGCCGGGGGCGGTGACGGTCGGCAGGTCGGCGTGGTGCTGGAAGTGCGGTTCGGTGTTGCGGTGGGCGTCGGGCAGGGCGACCCAGAGCTGGGCGCCGTGCAGGAACTTGGCGTGGGACTTGGGACTCTCCTCGGCATGGCTGATGGCCCGGCCCGAGGTCATCAGTCCCAGTTCACGCGGCCGTACGGTCTGCAGGGAGCCGAGGCTGTCCCGGTGGAGCACCTCGCCGTCGTGCAGCCAACTCACGGTCTGCAGTCCCATGTGCGGGTGGGGCGGGACCTGCATGCCCGGCTCGTCGGCGATGTCGTCGGGGCCGTAGTGGTCGACGAAGCACCAGGCGCCGACCATACGGCGGCCGAGGTTGGGCAGCAGTCTGCGTACCTCGGTGGACCCACCGAGCTTGACGGTGCGGGGGCTCAGCAGCTCCCGTACCGGCTCCGCGGCAACGAATCCGCGGCCGCCGCAGACGGAGAGTGCTGCCTGGCTATCGAGATTGCTCATAGCGCTCAACCTAGCGCCGTACGCACCGGGAAGAGCAGCACGGGGACTGTCGTCGCCTTAGTGGAATGTTCAAGCATGTGCGCGCGTTATGCCCCCGTCCGAACGGAACGAAGGAAACGAAGTAGCCGAAGGAGAAGGAGGGCGAGTGAACATCATGGAGGCGTATCTCACGGAGGGCACGGCGGCGGAGCGCTGGGAGCGCGCGCACCTCTTCTTCGACGCCAAGGAGTACGACAAGGCCGCACTCATCCTGCGCGGGCTCGTCGACGAGGTCCCCGAGCAGGTCGCACCGCGGCTGCTGCTCGCCCGCTCCTACTACCACTCCGCCCGGCTCGGCCGCGCCGAGGCCGAACTGCGCGAGGTGCTGGTGCGTGACCCGGTGGAGGATTACGCGCTGCTGATGCTCGGCCGCACTCTGGAGCGCCAGGGGCGGCCCAGCGAGGCGGCACCCCATCTGAGGATGGCGGCCGCACTCACCGGCGACTTCGCCTGAGCAGTCCCGTGCACGCCCGCACCGCGGGCGTGCACGGGACACCGGACGGGCTGCGTGGGCCGCGGGCGCGCAGCCGCTACAGCGCGCCGCGTTTCTGCAGCCATGTGGTGGCCAGCCAGCCCGGGATGATCGGCAGCCAGAACGTGAAGAGCCGGAAGAGGATCACCGCGGAGAACGCCGTGGAGGCCCCGATGCCGGTCGCGGTCGACAGTCCGCCGGACAGCAGCGCTTCAACCGCCCCGAGACCGCCCGGTGTCGGGACCACGGAGCCCGCCGTCTTGCCGATCAGGAAGACGACGGCGACGGTGGCGAAGGAGATCGGACGGTCGGGTACGAAGGCGCGGACGCACGCCCAGAGCGCCAGGCTCCCGGCGAGCGGCAGCAGGAACGCGCCGCCGAGGCCGACGAGGAGCTTGCGCGGGTCGCTCAGCAGCTCCAGCATCCGCGGGCCGACGCCGGCGAAGAACGGCATCACCCGGGTGGCCACGAATTTCCGTACCGGCGGCACCGTGGCCGCCGCCAGACCGAGCACCCCCACGGCGAGCAGTACGGTCACGATCACCGACGACGGGGGCAGGTACGACCCCTGCGACGAGCCCGAGATCGAGCCCAGCAGCATCACGAGGAGCAGAAACGCCCCGAAGCCGGCGACCTGCGAGGCCGCCATGCTGGTCACCGCGAGGCCCGAGGCGACTCCTGCCTTCTGCAGGAAACGGGTGTTCAGCGCGACACCCCCCACGGCGGCGGGCGTCACCAGCGTGACGAACGACGCCGCGAACTGGGCCAGCAGCAGGTGCAGCTTGTTGAGGCGGTGGGGGACGAACCCGCCGAGGCCCATCGCGGCCGCGATATAGGTGAGCGCGGAGGCGCCCAGCGCCGCCACGGCCCAGGGCCAGGACATGCCCTTGAACAGGCTGCCGATCGGCTGTCCGGAGAACTGGCTGATCAGGAAGTACGCGGCGATCACTCCGCCGAGCCCCGACAGGATCGTGCGCGGCCGCAGCCGTTCAAGCACCACGGCAGGGGACTGCGGCGCCTCGGGCTGGAACGCCAGGATCTCCTCGGTGATCCCGGCGACCACGCCCTTGTGCCGGCGCAGCTGGCCGCGGGTCTCGGCGCTGACCACGGCGGGCCGCAGCAGCGGCAGGATCGCGCCCATCGCCGGGTCACCGAGCACCTCCCGGGCCACGCGCACCGCACGCTCGGAACCGGCCAGGACGCCCAGGGTGGTGAGGAGTTCCACGTCGTCGAGCCGCTGCTGAAGCTCGGACGCCGCGACCTCGCCGGCCTCAAGACGCATCAGCCAGACCGCGCCCGCCTCGTCGACGAGGAAGGCCCCGGTGGACAGTCGGCGATGGCTGATCTGGTGCCGGTGCAGTTCGGCGGTGACCCGCCAGATCCGTTCGAGCAGCGCGTCGGTGATCTCCTCGGGCGGCAGCTCGTCGAGGGTGCGGCCCTTGATCTCTTCGTACGCGAGCATCACGGCGTCGGTGCCCAGCTTGCGGACCGCCGCGAGCTTGGGCGTACGGATGCCGCTGTCGCGGACGGCGAGGGCGAGGAGGGTGCGCTGCTCCACGATGTGCTGCAGCGAGACCAGGCCCTGGCTCTGGGCCGGGCGGCGCAGGCGCAGCCGCTGGTAGAGACGGTAGGCGAGGCCCACCGCGAGCCGGTCGCGGTCCAGGAGGGTGACGGTGAGGCGGGTGCCTGCCTCGGTGGTCACTCCGTAGCGGCGCGCTCCGTCGACGCCGTCGGGCGCACGTTTCCAGTCGGCCGGTGCCAGGTCCGCCCCGGCGAGCGCGGCCATGACGCTCTCGCCGGTCGGCCTGGTGTCGGCCGCGCCGCGCACCCAGCGGACGCCGTACGCCACGGTGCGCCCGAGCGCGAAGCTGACCAGCACGCCCACGAGCGTGGCGCGGTGCTCCACGAGGGCGGCGGCCGCCGTGATGGCGAGACTGAACCAGGTGGCGTTGCGGACGATCAGCCGGTCGCCGAATCCGACGAGCGAGACGAACGCGACGACGGTGGCGATGTAGAGGTGGACCGGGGTACTGCTGCCGTCGGCGTGCGTCGTGGTGAGAGCGTCGCGCAGGGCCGCCGGCGCAGGACCGCGGACGTAGAGGTTGATCGCGAACGCGGTCAGATACGCGACGAGCGCGGCCAGCACCCCGTCGGCGACCAGCCGGCCGCCGTGCCTGACCAGGCGCTCCACGGCGGCGACGGCCGGGGCGACGGCCATCACCACGCCGGCGGCGAACACCACGGGGCCGATCAGGATGTCGGGCGCGGCCCGCTCCAGTACGGCCAGGGCCACGAGCAGCGTGATGACGACCGCCCCGGCGATCAGCCGGGCCCGGTCGGCCGACTGCCGTGTGAAGGCGTGCAGCTGCTGCTCGGGCCCGCCGTCGTCCGTCGGCCCACCGATGTCCGTCACCTGCGCCTGTCACCCGCCGTCACTCGTGCCCGCTCAATGATCACGTGATCGTCGCACGCGCGGGGCGTCGGCCGAAGGCAGCGCAGCGGTGCCGTCGGCAGGGATCCGCCGTCTTCAACCGCCGCAGCCGCTTCAGCCCCGGTACGTCTCCAGGAGGCGGAGCCAGACCTCGCTGATCGTCGGGAACGCGGGGACGGCGTGCCACAGGCGCTCGATGGGCACCTCGCCGGCGATCGCCACGGTCGCCGAGTGCAGCAGTTCGCCGACGCCGGGGCCGACGAACGTCGCACCGACGACGATCTCCCGGTCCAGGTCGACGATCATGCGGGCGTGGCCGCGGTAGCCGTCGGCGTACAGCCCTGCGCCGGAGACCGACGACAGGTCGTAGTCGACGGCCCGTACGCGCAGGCCCGCCGCCTCGGCCTCGGCGAGAGTACGGCCGGCCGAGGCCACCTCGGGGTCGGTGAAGACGACCTGCGGGACGGCGTCGTGGTCCGCGGTCGCGGCGTGTGCGCCCCAGCGGTCCGTCTCCAGGAGCGGCACCTGCTGCGCCCTGGCCGCGATGGCCGCGCCCGCGACGCGTGCCTGGTACTTGCCCTGGTGGGTGAGGAGCACCCGGTGGTTGACGTCGCCGACCGCGTACAGCCAGTTGCTGCCGTCGACCCGGCAGCTGTCGTCGACGGACAGCCAGGAACCGGGCTCCAGGCCCACGGTGTCCAGGCCGATGTCGTCGGTGCGCGGTGCGCGGCCGGTGGCGAAGAGGATCTCGTCGGCCGTGACGCTCCCGCCGTCTTCGAGGGTGACGGTGATCCCGTCCGCGCCGCGTTCCACCGAGGCGACCGATACGCCCGTACGGACGTCCGCGCCCGCCTCGGCGAGGGCCTCCGCGACCAGACTGCCGGCGAAGGGCTCCATCTTCGGGAGCAGGCCATCCCCCCGTACCAGCATCGTCACTTGTGAGCCGAGGGCCTGCCATACGGTGGCCATCTCCACGCCCACCACTCCCCCGCCGACGATCACCAGACGTCCTGGCGCCTGCTGCGCGCTGGTGGCCTCGCGGCTCGTCCAGGGCGTGATGGTGTCCAGCCCGGGCAGGGTGGGGAGGACGGCCCGGCTGCCGGTGGCGACGACCACGACATGGCGGGCGGTGAGGACGTGGTGCTCGCCGTCCGGGCTGGTGACGGCGACCATCTTGGTGCCGTAGAGACGGCCGTGCCCGCGGTAGAGGTCGACGCCGATGGAGTCGAGCCAGCCGACCTGGCCGTCGTCCTTCCAGTGCGAGGCGTAGTAGTCACGGTGGGCGAGGACGGCATGGGCGTCGAGCGGACCCTGCACCGACTGGCTCAGTCCGGGCACGCGGCGGGCGTCGGCGCGGGCGATCACCGGGCGGAGCAGGGCCTTGCTGGGGATGCAGGCCCAGTACGAGCACTCGCCGCCGACCAGCTCGCTCTCCACCACTGCCGTGCTCAGCCCTGCGGCCCTGGTCCTGTCCGCCACGTTCTCGCCCACCGGACCGGCCCCGAGGACCACCACGTCGTACTCCGTCGCATCAGTCATAGGCACAGTCTGGTCCCGGGTGTAATCCGTGGCCACAGGGGAAGGCGGAATACGGCCGCACACCACGCGGTTGACGGGGACAGTTTCACTGACATCAGGTTCGCGAAGGCGGCCCGGGGCACTGCGACGGCCTGCTCGTTCGGCCGGAGGTCCGGGGGTTGCCCCCCGGGAAGACACTGCACCGGGAAGCCAGGAAAGGTGGCACAGCATGAGCACGGTCGAGCTCACCAAGGAAAACTTCGACGACGTCGTGACCGACAACGACTTCGTCCTCATTGACTTCTGGGCTTCGTGGTGCGGGCCGTGCCGGCAGTTCGCCCCGGTCTACGAGGGCGCTTCCGAGCGTCACCCCGACCTCGTCTTCGCGAAGGTCGACACCGAAGCGCAGCAGGAGCTGGCTGCGGCCTTCGACATCCGCTCGATTCCGACGCTGATGATCGTCCGGGACAATGTCGCGGTCTTCGCCCAGCCCGGTGCGCTGCCCGAGGTCGCGCTGGAGGATGTCATCGGCCAGGCCAGGAATCTGGACATGGACGAGGTCCGCAAGTCGGTCTCCGAGCAGCAGGCGGCCCAGGAGGGCTGAGGCCGGACCGGCCGTTCCGCCTCAGCCGAGGGGAAGCCCCGTGTAGTTGGCGGCGAGCTCGGCTGCGGCGGCCCCGGAGGCCGCGATGCGGTGCAGACGTGCGAGCTGTACGCGGCCTTCGAAGGCCTGCGCCTCCGGGTCCGTGTGCAGCATCGTCGTCATCTCGTACGAGAAGCGTGTCGCCTGCCAGACCCGGCGCAGGCAGTCGTCCGAGTAGGCGTCGAGGAGTGCCGCCGATCCGGTGCGCCGCAGCTCCGCGAAGGCCCTGGCCATGATCCGGACGTCGGAGACGGCCAGGTTGAGCCCCTTGGCGCCGGTGGGCGGGACGATGTGCGCGGCGTCGCCGGCCAGCAGGATCCGCCCGTACCGCATCGGCTCGGTGACGTAACTCCGCATCGGGGTCACGGACTTGGCGGTGACGGGTCCGCGCTCCAGGCTCCAGTCGCCGTCGACGGCGAAGCGGGCGTCCAGTTCGTCCCATATCCGATCGTCCGGCCAGTCGGCGGGGTCGGTGCCGTTGGGGACCTGGAGGTAGAGGCGGGAGACGGTGGGGCTGCGCATCGAGTTCAGGGCGAAGCCGCGTTCACCCCGCGCGTAGATCAACTCCTCGCAGGAGGGCGGGACATCGGCGAGGATCCCGAGCCAGGAGTACGGGTACGCGCGTTCGTAGGTACGCCGTACGGCCGCCGGGACGGCCGCCCGGGCGATGCCGTGGAAACCGTCGCACCCGATGACGTACTCACACTCCAGCGTCTGCTCTCGGCCGCGGTGCGTGAAGCGGACGACGGGACGATCACTCTCCGGCTTCTCGACGGCGATGGCCTGCGCCTCGAACAACAGCGGTGGTCCGTCCGCCAGTTGGAGTGCGACGAGGTCCTTGACCACCTCGGTCTGCGCGTACACCATCACGCTCCGGCCACCGGTGAGCGAGGGGAAGTCGATGCGGTGGCGCTGCCGGTCGAAGCGCAGCTCGATGCCCTCGTGGACCAGCCCCTCGGCGTCCATACGGGTGCCCGCACCGCAGTCGCGCAGCGCGTCGACCGTGCCCTGTTCGAGGATTCCGGCGCGCTGCCGCTGCTCGACGTACTCCCTCGTCCGGCTCTCCAGGACGACGCAGTCGACTCCTTCGGCGTGCAGCAGCCGGGCGAGCAGCAGCCCCGCGGGGCCGCCTCCGATGATTCCTACGGTGGTGCGCACGGGCGGTGCTCCTCCTTCAGCGTTCGAGTACGAGGGCGAGACCCTGACCGACCCCGATGCACAGGGCCGCGAGTCCGGTGCCCGAGCCTGCGGCGGCGAGCTGGTGGGCGACCGAGC
Source organism: Streptomyces beijiangensis (assembly GCF_017315755.1). Lineage (GTDB taxonomy): Bacteria > Actinomycetota > Actinomycetes > Streptomycetales > Streptomycetaceae > Streptomyces > Streptomyces beijiangensis. The sequence continues at coordinate 6,314 of NZ_JAFLRJ010000081.1, read as the reverse complement.
CGGCGAGGCGCGCGCCCGAGGCACCGAGCGGGTGCCCGATCGCGATGGCGCCCCCGCGCGGGTTGACGACGGACGGGTCGAGACCGGGCCACTCGGCGAGACAGCCGAGCGACTGGGCGGCGAAGGCCTCGTTGAGCTCGAAGGTGGTGAGGTCGGCGAAGGACTTGCCCGCCTTGGCGAGGGCCTTCTGGACGGCCTCGACCGGACCGAGACCGAAGAGCTGCGGCTCGATGCCGGTCACGGCGGAGGCGCGGATACGGGCGAGAGGTTCGCGCCCGGTGGCCCGCAGCCCTTCCTCGTCGACCAGGAGCAGGGCGGCCGCACCGTCGTTGAGCGGGGATGCGTTGCCGGCGGTGACCGAGCCGGCCTTGCGGAAGGCGGGCTTCAGCTTGGCCAGGGCCTCCATCGTCGAGCCGGGCCTGATGCACTCGTCGCGCAGGAGATCGACGCCGTCGTACGGCACGACCTCGCCGTCGTACAGACCCGCGTCCCAGGCCGCGGCCGCCTTGGTGTGGCTGGCGAGGGCGAACGCGTCCTGCTGCTCGCGGGTGATCCCGTGCTTGTCGGCGATGAGCTCGGCGCCCTCGCCGAGGGCCACCGTCCACTCCTCGGGCATCCGCGGGTTGGTCATCCGCCAGCCCAGCGTCGTCGAGTGCATCTGCTGGGGGCCTGCGGGGAAGGCCCTCTCGGGCTTCTGCACCACCCACGGGGCGCGGGACATGGACTCGACGCCGCCCGCGATCGCGACCGAGGCGTCCCCGACCGCGATGGCGCGGGCCGCCTGGATGACGGCTTCGAGTCCGGAGCCGCAGAGCCGGTTGACCGTGACGCCGGGGACGGAGACGGGGAGCCCGGCGAGGAGCACCGCCATACGGGCCACATCACGGTTGTCCTCGCCGGCACCGTTGGCGTCGCCGAAGTACACGTCGTCGATACGGGAGGGATCAAGGTCCGGGGCGCGGTCCACCAGGGCTCTGACCACATGGGCGGCGAGGTCGTCCGGGCGTACCGAGGAGAGGGCGCCCCCGAACTTCCCGATCGGGGTGCGGACCGCGTCGACGATGTAGACGTCCCGGATGCTCATCAATTCTCTCCCACGCCCGCCGCTTGTTCGCCTGGTGAACTATTGTTCAGTCATGATCTCGCCCGAGTCTCTGCCCGATACGACCGACTGTCAACGGGTCGGCCCGCTGGAGCGCGGGCTTTCCGTCCTGCGCGCGCTCTGTGCACCGGACGCGGACCGGATGCGGCACAGCGATCTCGTACGGGCCACGGGCCTGGCCCGCTCCACCGTCGACCGTGTCGTCTCCACGCTCGACCGGCTCGCCCTGGTGCGCAGCGACGGCCGCGAGGTGTGGCTCGCGCCCCGGCTGATGGAGGTGTCCGGCGCCTATTTGCGGGCCTGCGGGATTCCGGCGGCGCTCGGGCCCCTGACGGAGCGGCTTGCGGACGAGTTCGACGAGTCGGTGTCGGTCGCGGTGCCCGACGGGGACGGGGTGCGATTCGTCCTGCAGACCAGGAGGCGGCGGGCGATGGCGGTGTCCTTCCGTATCGGCGATCTGCTGCCGGCCGACCGGTGCGCCCCGGGCGCCCTGTTCGGAGCCGGGTGGAGCGAGGACCAGTGGGCGGGCGACGACCAGCACATCGAGCCGGGCCTGATCGCGGTGGCTGTCCCGGTGCGCGGCCGGCAGGGGCGGACCGTGTGCGCGGTGAGCGTGGTCAGCCACACCAGCAGGCACACCCTCGGGTCACTGAAGGATGCGGTGCTCCCCCGGTTGCGGGAGGTACGGACCGAACTGGAGGCCGCACTGGCCGCGCCCCGCCCCGAGGACGCGCCACGGGCGGCGCCTGACGCGTCCCGCGAGATCAAGCGGGAGCTCGGCCCGGATTTCCTGCAGTCGCTGGCGCGCGGGATCGCCGTACTGGTCGCGCTCGGCGGCGACCGGGGCGAGGGGATGACACTGAGCGCGGTCGCCGAGGCCACGGGGCTGGCCAGAGCGACCGCCCGGCGCTCCCTGCTCACCCTGGAGCAACTGGGTCAAGTGGCGTGCGAGGGAAGGCAGTTCAGGCTGCTGCCGCGCGTGCTTGAGCTGGGCTGCGCACGACTCTCCGAGCTGACGCTGCCCGAGATCGCCCAGCCGCATCTGACCGCGCTGGTGGAGCGGGTGCACGAGTCGGCCTCGCTGGTGGTGCTCGACGGAACCGACATCCGCTATGTGGCACGTGTCCCCACCGAACGGATCATGAGCGTCACCATCACCGTGGGGACGCGCCTCCCCGCGTACGCGACCTCGATGGGCCGGGTGCTGCTCGCGGGCCTCGCCCCCGGGGAGCGGCCCGCCCTGCCGGCCGAGCTTCCCGCGCTCACCCGCCACACGGTGACCTCGTCCCGTGAAATCGGCAGGATCGTCGACCGGGTGGCCGCCGAAGGCTTCGCGCTGGTGGACGAGGAACTGGAGGAGGGCCTGCGCTCGCTCGCCGTCCCGGTGCGCGACGCCCTTGGGCGGGTGGTCGCCGCGCTCAATGTCGCCCAGCACGCCGGGCGCGGGACGGCGGATGAGGCGCGCGGCGCCCTGCTGCCCGCACTGCGGGAGACGGCGGAGCTCATCGAGGCCGATCTGCGTGCGGTGCGGCCGTTCTAGGTGTGTGCCGGTGCACGGCGTCCCGGCTGGGTGGACTCCCGGGGGATGGCCCTGGCGGCCATCATGTCGTGGCGTTCGGGCTCGCCGCCCGGATCGCGCACCACGCGCTCGACGAGCTCGGCCAGCTGCTGCCCGGTGGCCATGTCCAATTGCACGGTGGAGAGCCGCGGGCGCAGCAGCCTGCCGAGCAACAGGTCGTCGGCGCCCATCACGGCGCACTCCCCGGGGATGTCGATGCCCCGGTCCTGGAGCGCCCGCATCAGGAGCATGGCGTATTCGTCGTTGTACGCGAAGACCGCGTCGAGACCGAGCGCGGGCCAGCGCTCGGCGAGGGCGGCGGCCGACTCCTCGTCGTAGGAGAGCGCCAGCGGTTCGACCGTGGCCCCACTGCCCTCGACTGCGGCCCGCACCCCGGCGAGCCGCGGCTGGGAGAACATCTCGAGTCCCGGTTCCCGCGGCACCACCACGCCGATCCTGCGACGGCCGCGCTCCAGCAGGTGCGCGCCCGCGCAGAGCCCGACCTGACGGTGGTCCATCGCCAGCGCGTGCGCCCCTGCGACGGGCTCGGGTCCGAGCGTGATGACCGCCTTGACGCCTGAGCGGCGCAGCAACTGGATGCCGGCGGCGGTGAGCTGGGGTCCGCCGAGGCCGACCACGGCGACGGGACGCAGCTCCGCCCAGGCACGAGCGGCCTCGTCGGGGCTCAGACCCAGGCTGCCGTACTGCACCACCGTGTAGTCGAACCGGCGCAGCGCCCACTGGAACTCGTTGAAGAAACGGCTGTAGAGCGGGCCGACCGGGACGGGCGACGCGGGCAGCAGCACCATCCGGCTGCTGCCCGAGCGCAGGCTGCGTGCGGCCGCGTGCGGGATGTAGCCGAGCTCGTCGGCGGCTTCGCGGACCCTGATACGGGTGGCCTCGCTGATGCGGACGGCGGAGGTGCCGTTCAGTACGTAGGAGACGGTGGCGCGCGAGACTCCGGCCAGGCGCGCGACATCGGCGCTGGTCGGGACGGGTCGCTCGGCAGAGGTGTGGGGTATCTGGCTCATCGCATTCCGCATCTTTCCAGACTCGGGGCCGCCCATTACGCTCCGCCCATGGACGATGCGTCGATGGTGGGGCTGACCGGGCGGGTGACGGGCACGATCGGACCCGGTCTGGTCGGCGAGGTGATCGTCCGGATCCGGGGCGGGGCCGAGCACTTTCTCGCGTACCCGGTGGATCCGGCCGAGCGGATCGAGTCCGGGACGGTCGTCACCGTCATCGAGTATCTGGCGCCACGCACGGTGTATGTCGCCTGTGCGTACGGAAGTTGAGCGTTTCGACCCCGTCGCGTATCAAGAACGCGACAAGGATCCGTCAGTGTCTTCTCGCTGGTCTTGCGCAGGCGCACACTCCTCTCCAGTCGGTGCCGTCAGGGCACCGTGTGAAGGGGGCGTATGCCGATGGTCATCGGCGTTGCGGCGGGTGTGGTGCTCGCTGCCATCATCGTTCTGATCTGTCTCTTCAAGCTCATGTGGCGGGTCGCCGAGCCCAATGAGGCACTCGTCATCTCGGGTTCCAAGCACAAGACCGAAGGCCTCGAGGAAGGCATGGGTTTCCGCATCGTCACCGGGCGCGGAACACTCGTGATGCCCGGCGTGCAGGCGGTCAGGAAGATGTCGCTCGATCTCAACGAGACCGAGCTCCTCGTGGACTGTGTGACGCACCAGGGCATTCCGCTGAAGGTGCGCGGCGTGGTCATCTTCAAGGTCGGCGACGACTTCGTGTCGATCGCCAACGCGGCACGGCGCTTCCTCGACCAGCAGAAACTGATGTCGGAGCGGGTCCACAACGTCTTCGCGGGGCATCTGCGTTCCATCGTGGGCGGGCTGACGGTCGAGGACATGATCCGCGACCGGGAAAAACTGACCGGCCAGACGCGTGCCGCCTGCGGCACGGAGATGGAGAAGCTGGGTCTGATCGTGGACTCGCTGCAGATCCATGAGATCGAGGACCCGACCGGGTACATGAAGAACCTGGCGATGCCGCATGCCGCCGCGGTCCAGCGGGACGCGCGCATCGCCCAGGCACAGGCCAATCTGCAGGCGACCGAGGCCGAACAGGCCGCCTTCGCCAGGATGTCGGAGGCGACCAGGGACAGCGAGATCCTGCAGGCCGGCTATCAGGCGGAGCGCGACAAGGCCGCCGCATCGTCGCGTCAGGCGGGTCCGCTCGCGGACGCGGCGGCGCGTCAGGAGGTCGTGGTCCAGGAGACCCGGGTCGCCGAGCTGGAGGCGCAGCGCAGGGAGCAGCAGCTCCAGGCGGATGTACGCAAACCCGCGGACGCGGCGGCGTACGAGAGGCGGACCAGCGCGGAGGCCGAGCGTGATGCCCGTATCTCGGCGGCCGAGGCCAAGGCGAAGGAGACGGAGCTCGCGGCGGCCGCCGAGGCGAGCAGGGTCAAGTCGGCTGCCGCCGCCGAGGCCGAGGCGACCAAGGCGCGCGGCGCGGCTTCGGCGTCCGCCACCCGGGCGACCGGTGAGGCGGAGGCCGCGGCGACGCAGGCGCGGGGTCTCGCGGAGGCCGAGTCGGCGAAGGCCAAGGGGCTCGCCGAGGCCGAGGCGATGAAGGCGAGGGCCGAGGCCCTGGCGCAGAACCAGGAGGCCGTGGTCGCCCAGCAGCTGGCCGAGAACTGGCCGGAGATCGTCAGGGCGGGCGCCGAGGCCTTCGGCAATGTGGAGCACATGGTCGTGCTCAACGGCGCCGACGGGATGGCGGACATGTTCGCCAAGGCGCTGACCATGGGGGGTACGGGCCTGGGCCTGGCCCGTCAGCTCCTGGCGTCGATGAATTCCGAGAATGCGGCGAATCCGGCGTCGGCCCAGCTGAACGGTGCCGTCACTCCTCCGCCGCGCAGCGAGAAGATCCCGGTCCGGGACGACAAGTAGTCACGGACACGGCACGCCGGTCCCGCCCCGCCAGGGCGGGACCGGCGTGTGTGCGGGGTCATTTCCCCGCGAGGACCTTCCACAGGCCCGGGTCCTCGAAATTCAGCGCCCACAGCCCGGTGTTGGTCACCTTGTACTTCCGCAGTGCGGGCAGCTGCGCCGCGACACCGTGGGCGTCCTGGTACCAGACCGTGCGCTTCACCTTGCCGTCCAGATAGGTGAAGTACGGGGTCCGGGACACCGGATCGAGCCGGTAGGGCGCGCCCTTCTTGCGGCGCAGCGCGTCGGCCTCCTTCCAGGTGACGTGCCTGGCCGAGCCCTTGCCGTCGCTGCGCCAGTCCCAGCCGTACGCCGGCAGCGCCATCTCGATCTTCGCGGGCGGGATCAGCGAGGTGGCGCGCCGCAGGATCTCCTCGTACCACTGGGTGCCCGCGAGGGGGCCCGCGGGCCCGCCTGCCCAGTGCAGGTTGTACGCCATGATCCGGACCCGGTCGGCGGCCCTGCCGATCGCCGGATAGTCCCAGATCCGGCCGGTGGCCGCGGTCTGCGGGGAGACGGTGATGACGCACTGCTTGTGCTGTGCGTGCAGGGCGCGGCAGAGGCCGCTCACGAAGGCCGCGTATCCGGCGCGGACGGTCCGGTACTTCGCGGTGGCGGTCGGGGCGATGGACTCGTAGTCGATGTCGATGCCGTCGTAGCCGCGGGTGCGTGCGAGTGCGGTCAGCGCGCGGATGTGGGCCGC
>NZ_JAFLRJ010000798.1:818-1392 GCF_017315755.1 Streptomyces beijiangensis | reverse complement strand
CGTCCGTTGAGGTGGGAACCGGCCCGTACCCCTGCCCCTGGTAAAGGGCGAGGTTGCGGGTGCTGGCGGCGCCGGTGGACAGGACGATTCGACTGCACCCCTCGCCGGCCGCCTCGGCCGTACGCAACAGCCATCGGCCCAGGCCGAGTCCGCGCAGGTCGGGGACGACGGCGAGTCGCCCCACGTGCAGGTCGGCGCCGCTGCGACGGGTCCGTACCATCCCGAGAAGGCGTCCGTCCCGCCACAGACCCGTTGTCTGCCAGTCGGCCAGCCAGGCGCGCACCTGGTCGGGCGACTCGTGCAGGGCCGGTACGTCCAAGGTGCCGTTGGCGACCGCCTCCTCGGTCCAGCAGCAGCGCTGCAGCACCGTCACCTCGGGTGCGTCGTCCTGAACGAGGCGACGCGCGTATGAGCCCACGACAGGTCCTGCCACCGCGCTCGCGCACTCGCGCTCGCGAAGCGGGGCCAGGGCGTGGGAAACCCGCACCAGTTCCGCAAGCAGCCCCTCGGCCGCGTTGGCGAGGTGCTCCGCGGGGTGGAAGCGGCCCTCTCGCGTCGCGTCCGCGATCCGGAT
>NZ_JAFLRJ010000798.1:0-700 GCF_017315755.1 Streptomyces beijiangensis | reverse complement strand
GGCCGAGGGCACCGGGGCGGGTGCTGCAGACCAGTACGAGGATGCGCAGTCTTTTCGTTGACATGGAAACGAAGCTAACTGGTAAGTTGATTACATGTCAACGAGAGAGCCGGATGCCGCAACCCGCTGGCTCGGCCCCGAAGAGGAGCGCATCTGGCGGGCGTACCGCCGGATGGTGACCGCCGTGCAGGCCCGCACCGCTCAGGATCTGGCCGAACTGGGGCTGTCCGAACCGGACTACGAGGTGCTCAGCACCCTGTCCGAGCGCACCGGCAACACCAGCACCCTGCACGAGCAGGCCACCAAGATGCAGTGGTCCCGAAGCCGTCTGTCCCGCCACGCCACCCGCATGGAAGCGCGTGGACTCATCAGCCGCGCACCGGACCCGGCTGACGGCAGAGGCTGCTTCCTGGTCCTCACCGCGAAGGGGCTGGACACGCTCCGGCAAGCCGCTCCAGCCCATGTCGACTCCGTACGGCGCCACTTCGTCGACCGGCTCGATCCTGTGGATCTTGCGGCGCTCGGCCGTATCGCCGACAAAGTCGTCGGGCCCGCCGATTCGTTCGACTGATCAAGATGCCCGTCGGGGACGTCACCCCCGCCCGGCCACCCGCAGCCGCGCCGTGGCCACAGCCGTCACCAGCAGCAGAGCCGCGCTCACCAGCAACGCCTCCCGCATCCCGGACTCGAACCCACCCCG
>NZ_JAFLRJ010000797.1 GCF_017315755.1 Streptomyces beijiangensis | reverse complement strand
GCGCGTACGTCCACGGCACGCACCCCGGGCAGTTGACGGGCGAGCGCGTCGAGCGGGGCGGGATCGCGTACGCCGCCCAGGAACAGCGCGCCGCCCGGCGCGAGCAGCGGCAGGGTCCGGCCGAGCAGGGCCCGCAGGCGGGCGGGGTCCCGGAAGTGCCGGTCCGCCGAGTTGACGACGATCGTGCCGAAGCGGCCGGCGGGCAGTCCGGCGGTGTCCCGCTCGCGGATGCCGGTGAACCGGTACTCCTCGCACTCCGGGTCGAGGGCCAGGTGCCCCGGCAGCAGCCCGGTGCCCGCGCCGATCTCCAGGACCCGGCGCAGGGGCAGTTCACGGATCCGCTCCACGGTGGCGCTCCGGGTACGGATCTGCTGCTCGGTTGGGCCGTTGACCGACAAGACCGGCATCACTCGCTCCTCACGACGGCGTTTTCTGGCTTGGCAAGTTCTTGCCAAGATGCTGGCAACTCCTCCCTGAGTCCTCGTCTCGGAACGCTGGAGGGGAGGTGGAGCCGCAGGTG
>NZ_JAFLRJ010000796.1 GCF_017315755.1 Streptomyces beijiangensis | reverse complement strand
CCGACTCCTCGTACGCGGGCCGCACGAAGGACGACAGAGCGTCCGTGGCCATCTCGCTCAAGGGCGGCAAGGCCATCGCGTATTTCTGCGACGGCCGCACCCAGGAGGCCTGGCTGAAGGGTGACGTCAAGGACGACGGCACCATGCGGCTGACCGGCAGCGACGGTGCGAAGCTCGACGGCACCCTGCGCGGGAACAAGGTCGACGGCACGGTCGACGTCCGCAAGAAGTCCTGGCAGTTCACCGCGGCCAAGGCGGTCAAGCCCTCAGGGCTCTACCGCGCCACGACCGAGGTGCGCGGCGCGAAGTTCGACGGCGGCTGGATCGTCCTGCAGGACGGACGCCAGGTCGGCATCGTCGACAGCGACGGCACGCCCGCCGCCGCGCCCCCGATCGACCCGCGGACCGGCGCCGTGACCGTGAACGGCACCGAGATCACCGCTGCCCCCGCCGTCCCCTGAGTGCAGGGAGTGAGTA
>NZ_JAFLRJ010000795.1 GCF_017315755.1 Streptomyces beijiangensis | reverse complement strand
CTGCCGCCCCTCCAGCCGCCCGGGCCAGTCCGGGGGCGCGAAGGGGAACTCCAGGACGCCGTCCTCGTCCCACAGGTCCACCCAGCCGGGGATGTCCTTCGCCAGCAGCAGTCGCAGACCGTGGCGGTACAGCTCCGCAGGTGTCATGGGCACTGTCATGATCAAAGGTTCCGTTCTGCTCGACGAAGCGGCGAGCCCAGTCGTCCGGGTAGAGAAACGGACCATCGGTCCGGATAGGTGAATCCATACGGACCGGCGGTCCGTTTATCAAGGGCGGGGCGGTCGATGGCGGGTGTCGCCGTACGGAATCATTTCTGTGCGCACATTAACCGCGTTTGCAATAGGCAGCGTGTGCAAGTAATGTTCATGCAAGCAGTGGCCGGCACAAGCGGACGGCGGGGGTGCTGCTCGACGGTCCACCACGAACCAGAAAGAAAGGGTGCTCGCCATGAGCCTCACCAATCTGCTGCCCGGCCCTCTCGGATTCGGCACCGCCCCGATGGGCAACATGTTCCGTGCCATCCCCGAAGAGGAGGTCCAGGCCACCCTGCAGGCCGCGTGGGACCAGGGGATCCGCTACTACGACACCGCTCCGTTCTACGGCGCGGGCCTCGCCGAGATCCGCCTCGGCGCGATGCTCTCCCAGCGGCCCCGCGACTCCTTCGTCCTGTCGACCAAGGTCGGCCGGGTCATCCACGACGAGATCGAGGACCCCGCCACGCGCGACCTGGGTGAGAAGGGCGGCCTGTTCGAGCACGGCCGGCCGAACAAGATGGTCGACGACTACTCGGCCGATGCCACCAAGCGTTCCATCGAGGACAGTCTGGAGCGGCTGAACACCGACCGGCTCGACATCGTGTGGGTGCACGACATCGCCCAGGACTTCCACGGCGACCGCTGGCTCGCCCAGTTCGAGATCGCCCGCACCGGCGCCTTCCGGGTACTGGACGACCTGCGCGACCAGGGCGTGATCAAGGCCTGGGGGCTGGGTGTCAACCGCGTCGAGCCCATCGAGCTCACCCTCGCCCTTGACGAGCCGCGCCCCGACGCATTCCTCCTCGCCGGCCGCTACACCCTTCTCGACCACGGCCAGGCACTGCAGCGACTGATGCCCGCGGCCCAGGAGCAGGGCGTCGACATGGTCGTCGGCGGGCCCTACAGCTCCGGCGTACTGGCAGGTGGCACCCACTTCGAGTACCAGCAGGCGCCGCCGGAGATCCTGGCGACCGTTGGGCGCATCCGCGATCTGGCCGAGCGGCACGGAGTCTCCGTCAAGGCGGCCGCGCTGCAGTTCTCCCTGGCGCACCCGGTCGCCGCCGCGGTCATCCCCGGCGCCACCCGGCCCTCGCGCATCGCCGAGGACCTCGCCGCCCTGCGCGAGGAGATCCCCGTCGCCTTCTGGCGCGACCTGCGCAGCGCCGGGCTGCTGGC
>NZ_JAFLRJ010000794.1 GCF_017315755.1 Streptomyces beijiangensis | reverse complement strand
CCGTACAACCGCACCGCGGGCATGGCGCGATCCCGGGCATTACGCCCCCAAAGGTCAGGATCCCCCAGCAGATTCCGCACTATGGCCGGAGTCCACCCCTGCCCCCGAAGCCCCGCCAACGACACATACCTGCCCCTGTCCACCATCGGATCCCCCACTCACCGGTTACGGATTGTGACGACTCCAGTGAACAACACCCCACTGACAACGCCCCGGGCACCTCACGTCACACCCCCGCAACCAGCCTGTTTCCTCCGCTCCACAGAGCCGCCGTACGGTGGTTGGTGATCAAGCCTGGCCGAGGTCGTCCACTGGCGCTGTCCGCCCCGACGACCTGCACTGGAGCCCAGCGATGCGTCGAC
>NZ_JAFLRJ010000793.1 GCF_017315755.1 Streptomyces beijiangensis | reverse complement strand
CGACCGGTCCGAGCGTCCGAAGCTCGCGCAGCAATTCTTTGTCCACAGCCTGTGGATGAAAAAGCTTCTTCGTCTTGCGCCCGACCGTGAGCGTGTCCGTCCCCCTCACCACCACCGGCGACGCCGCGAACCGCACCGGCTTCCGTACGGGAGGATCGAGCGCCGCCGCCAGCCCGAGCACCGTCGTCGCGATCAGCCCCACCCCCAGCGCGAGCGCGACGAAACTCCCCGCCAACGTGACCCACCGCGTCCGCAGCCCGCCCAGCACCACACTCAGCACGACGACACCACCCGTCCGTCGACGAGCCGCACCAGCCGGTCGGCGTACTCCGCGACCACCGGATCGTGCGTGACCATCACCACCGTCTGGCCGTCCCTGTCCACCAACTCCCGCACCATGGACAGCACTTGGGCACCCGTCTCCGTGTCCAGCGCACCCGTCGGCTCGTCCCCGAAAAGGACCGTCGGCCGCGTGATCAGCGCCCGTGCGAGGGCGACGCGCTGCTGCTGCCCG
>NZ_JAFLRJ010000792.1 GCF_017315755.1 Streptomyces beijiangensis | reverse complement strand
GATCTTCGCTTATGAGTCGGGGCTGGGGCGCAGCTCCGGATTCGGGAAGGGGCGGGGCAGGGGAAGAACCCCCGCCTATGACCCTGGCGCGACCAGCCCCGACTCATAAGCGAAGATCACCGCCTGCGCCCGGTCCCGAAGCCCCAGCTTCGCCAGTACCCGCCCGATATGCGTCTTCACGGTCTGCTCGGCCAGCACCAGCCGCCCCGCGATCTCCTGGTTCGAAAGTCCCTTCGCGATCAGCTCCAGGACCTCCGTCTCGCGCGGCGTCAGCCCGTTCAGACGCAAAGCAGGGGCACTGCGCACCGCTGGCCGCTGCGCCGCGAAGTCCGCGATCAGCCGCCGCGTCACCGACGGCGCGAGCAGCGCGTCCCCCGCGGCCACCACCCGTACCGCCGCGATCAGATCCGCGGGCGGCGCGTCCTTCAGCAGAAAGCCCGACGCCCCGGCGCGCAGCGCCTCGTAGACGTAGTCGTCCACGTCGAAAGTCGTCAGCATCAGCACCTTCGGCCGGTGCACGACCCCGATCGGCGGGTCCAGGATCTCGCGCGCCGCAGCCAGCCCGTCCATCTCCGGCATCCGTACGTGGTGCTCATGGACGTACGGATGCCGGAGATGGACGGGCTGGCTGC
>NZ_JAFLRJ010000791.1 GCF_017315755.1 Streptomyces beijiangensis | reverse complement strand
GGCCGAAGCGGTCGGCGGCACCTTCGTACGCGTCGACGTGACCGACGCCGAGCAGGTCGAGGCCCTCTTCAAGGCGGCGTACGACACCTACGGCAGCGTCGACATCGCCTTCAACAACGCGGGCATCTCACCGCCCGACGACGACTCGATCCTCACCACAGGACTGGAGGCGTGGAAGCGCGTCCAGGACGTCAACCTCACCTCCGTCTACCTCTGCTGCAAGGCCGCCATCCCGTACATGCAGCGCCAGGGCCGCGGCTCGATCATCAACACCGCGTCCTTCGTGGCCCGCATGGGCGCGGCGACCAGCCAGATCTCGTACACCGCCTCCAAGGGCGGGGTGCTCGCCATGTCCCGCGAGCTGGGCGTGCAGTTCGCCCGCTCGGGGTCGCTGGCGAACAGCTCCCGCAGCAGCGGGGTGTTGACCGGGCCCGGGCAGAGCGCGTTGACGCGGATGCCCTCGCGGGCGAACTGCACGCCCAGCTCGCGGGACATGGCGAGCACCCCGCCCTTGGAGGCGGTGTACGAGATCTGGCTGGTCGCCGCGCCCATGCGGGCCACGAAGGACGCGGTGTTGATGATCGAGCCGCGGCCCTGGCGCTGCATGTACGGGA
>NZ_JAFLRJ010000790.1 GCF_017315755.1 Streptomyces beijiangensis | reverse complement strand
GAGGTCGCGGCCCGCCTCGACGTCGAGGTGTACGGGGAGATCACCCAGCACGACGTCAAGGTGCTCGAACTCTCCGCGCTCAAGGGTGTGTTCGAGGACGTCGTCGACGAGACGGTCTCCTACGTCAACGCCCCGCTCTTCGCCCAGGAGCGCGGTGTCGAGGTCCGCCTGACGACCAGCTCGGAGTCCCCGGACCACCGCAACGTCGTCACCGTCCGCGGCACGCTCTCCAGCGG
>NZ_JAFLRJ010000789.1 GCF_017315755.1 Streptomyces beijiangensis | reverse complement strand
GCCGGCGGGCCACGAGCCGGAGCAGGCGCAGGCGCGGGCGGCACTGTGCGTCTCGACCGTGCTGGGGCTCGCGCTGACGCGCTACGTGCTGCGGTTCCCGGCGAGCATGGCGCTCGGCCGCGAGGAGATCGTGGACTGGCTTGGACCCACGGTCCAGCGGTATCTCACCGCACCCACGCCCTGAAGTAGGCGTCGCGGCGGATGCCCTCAAA
>NZ_JAFLRJ010000080.1 GCF_017315755.1 Streptomyces beijiangensis | reverse complement strand
GCGGCCGCGGCGACCACCACGGCCGCACCGATCGCGACCTTCGCCGGGGCGCCGAGCCCTTCCGCGGCGGCGGCACCGCCGGCACTGCCACCGGCGGACGAACCGCCCGTGGCGGCGGCAGCCGCACCCGCACCTGCCGCACCTGCCGCACCTGCTACACCGACGGCCCCGATCCCGGCGCCCTTCAGCGCGAACCCACCGGCGAACCAGCCGATGACAGCCACCGGAAGCAGCGCGGGAATCCCGGCGTTGACGTCCTTGAGCTCGCCCGCCGCCACCCGGCACTTGGCGCACTCCTCCAGGTGTTTACGGAGCCCGCGCTCGGCCCGCATCCGCAGGCCGCCGCGCGCATAGGCGCCCAGCCGGTCCGCGTACCGTGCACAGTCCCCGCCGCTGGTCAGCGCCTCACTCACATGCGCCTGCAGATAGGCCTGCTTGAGCCCCTCACGGGCCCGGCTGGCCAGCACCGCCGTCGCATTGGCGGTCAGCCCGAACAGCGGGGCCACATCGCTCGGCGACTCCTCCTCGACGGTGGTGTGCCAGAGCACCGCCTGCCACCGCTCGGGCAGCGACCTGAAGGCCTGCATGGCGAGCGTTTCCTCGGCGATCTGCATGGCCCGCACATCGGCGCCCAGATCGAGTGTGTCCTGGTCGGAGACCTCGCTCCCGGACGTCCGGGCGGCCTGGTCGGCGAAGACGGCGAAGTCCTCGACCAGTTGCTCGCGCTTGGCGGTCTTCGTCCAGGCCGCGGCGACGCGTCGCACGGTGGTCAGCAGATAGGCCCGTACGGCCTGCTCAGGACCGGCGCCACCGCGCACCGCCTGCAGAGTCCGCGCGAAGACCTCGGCGGTCAGGTCGTCGGCGGTGTGCGCGTCCCGGCAGCAGGTACGCGCATACCGGCGCACCGCGTCCGAGTGCCGGCGGAACAGCTCCTCGTAGGCACTGTCCTCACCCAGCCGCATCTGCCGGATCAACTCGGAGTCCGACGGCGGCAGTTCGAGCGTGCGCGGGGGCGGAAGCACACTGCTTCCGCTTCCGCCCTCACGCTGTTCCGGTACCCGGCGGGCAGGTTGCCCGCCCGCCTCCGGAGCACCGTCACCCAGTGGCTCGTCCCGCCCGTCAACGCTCATCGCGGAAGCCCCCGTACGCACACTCAGACCCAAACACCGAGCCAGAGTGGCACAGAGCCGAGTGCGACCGAACATTCAGGCCCGGCAACCACTCATCCGGGGTGACTTACCGAATCGGAGCACTAACCCTCACCCATTCGGGGAAGGATCAACAGGCGCCGAACACAGACCACTTGCACGAAACGGCCCAAACCATCACACAGGCCGCGACCGCAGCCCTTCGAGAAGGATGTCGAGCAGCCGCGACGAAGCCGCCGCCTGCTGAGTGGCATCCGGCAGCGAAGGAGCCGCCGTGGCTATCACGAGCAGTACGTCCGCCACGGTCACATCGCCCCGCAGCTCACCCGCCGCCCGCGCCCGGCCCACCAGCTGCCCCACGACCTCGAGCAGCTCCGTGGCCCCCGCATCGTCCAGCAGGTCCTCGTCGCCCTCGGTGCCGTCGACCACCCGGAGTCCCGGCGCCACCCGCTGCTGGGGCACGCGTTGGGACGCCTGGGCCTCGTCGTCGAGGACGCCGTTCTCCTCGACACCGACCCGCAGTATCTGCGGCGGCAGCAGCCGCCCGGCACCCGAGGCGACCGAGGTCCGCAGGAAGCGCGACAGCGCCGACCACGGCTCCTCCTCCTGCCCGAGTGCCGTACGCGCCTGATCGGTCAGCCGGGAGGTCTCCTCCTCGGCGATCCTGCGCACCAGTACGTCCTTGCTCGGGAAACGGCGGTACACCGTCCCGACTCCGACCCTGGCCCGGCGCGCCACGTCCTCCATCGGCGCCCCGTACCCGAGCTCGCCGAACACCTCGCGAGCGGCCCGCAGTACATGCTCGAGATTGCGCTGTGCGTCCACGCGAAGCGGCGCCGAGCGCGCACCGGCTCCCGCCCGCCCGTTGCTGTCCGCCGACGCAGATACGGCGGCAGCCTGCCATTGAGTGTCCTGAACATGCATAAGCGTTCCCCCGGTAATGACGTCTCCCCCCGGAGACTCCCCGCCTGAATGCCGGGGTCCCGATTCCGACACCCCGACGAGCTACGAACATAGTTGAGCCGGGGTCAATACAGAAGGGGGTAGTTCCGCACGGAGCGCCCCCCGATCGGAGTATGGAGTGGAACCTTCCTGATTCCGCCCTCCCCGCCCACCCCTTGTACACCCTCTGACCTGGCCACCTTCCCTCATATCCGGGAGAACTGAGGCCTCGCGCCGCGCACCCGGCCCAGTCACACAATTTGTCGGGGCTGTGGACAAAGTCGACCGCTCGTTGCGTCATTGGACAGTGACTCAACCTGTGCGCATTCTT
>NZ_JAFLRJ010000008.1 GCF_017315755.1 Streptomyces beijiangensis | reverse complement strand
GGGTGGTGGCCGGGGCTGACACGGGCCGGTGCGGGGTCGCGGTGCTCATGGGGACCAGCTTGCCGGGAGATGATGTCGTAGCACAATCGAGAAAATGTGGAGTCGATCGCTTAGTATCGCTTACATGTTGAATCTGGAGCGCCTGCGCACCCTCGATGCGGTGGCCCGTCACGGCTCGGTGAGCGGGGCGGCCGAAGGCCTGCATGTGACCACCTCCGCCGTCTCCCAGCAGCTGACCAAGCTGGAGCGTGAGGCGGGTCAGCCGCTGCTGGCGAAGAACGGCCGGGGCGTACGGCTCACCGACGCGGGACGGCTGCTCGCCGACCATGCCGCGCGGATCCTGTCCCAGGTGGAGATCGCCCAGTCGGACCTGGAGGCGCAGCGCGGCCGGGTGGTGGGCGATCTGCGGCTCGCCGCCTTCCCGACCGGTGCGCGCGGACTCTTTCCCTCGGCGCTCTCGGCACTCCGCGCCGAGCACCCTCAACTGCGTGTCTCGTCCCAGGAGATGGAGGGCGAGGATGCGGTACGTGCCGTGGTGCGGGGCGATCTGGATGTCGCGGTCGTCATCGACTGGTACAACAAGCCGACCCCGATGCCCGAGGGCATGGCCAAGCGTGCGCTCCTCGACGACTTCGCGGACGTCGCGCTGCCGGCCGACCATCCGCTCGCGGGCCGCGCCGAGGTGGATCTGGAGGACTTCGCCGAGGACGAGTGGATCACCTGGCCGGAGGGGGAGTTCTGCTGGGAGTGGCTGATGTTCACCCTCGGCGGCAAGGGCATCGAGCCCAGGGTCGCCCACGTCGCGGGTGAGCACGCGACCCAGATGGCGCTGATCGCGGCCGGCCTCGGGGTCGCGATCGCACCACGGCTCGGGCGGGGGCCGCTGCCTGACGGGGTGGTCGCCGTACCCGTACGCTCCGCGATGTGCCGCCATGTGTACGCGATCTGGCGCGCCGACGCCGACCGCAGGCCATCGATCCGGGCGGTCGTGGACGCGCTGTACGCGGCCGGGGTGGCGGTGCAGGCCGGCTAGCCGAGTCGGCCGGGACGGCCGGGTCAGCCCAGTTTGCGGAAGTCCCAGGAGACGATCGCGTCCGGGGTCAGGCGCAGCCAGGCGTGGCGGCCGTCGTGCGGCATGGTGTCCAGGCCGAAGTTCTTGGCCGTGAACAGCCGCTCGGGGACGTCGAGTTCGGGGCACGGCTCGCCCGTGCGCGGGGCCTCGCCGACGAGGACCGCACTGCCGGACAGCTCGACGCCGCGCAGGTCGCCGTACTCCACCCCGTCGTCGACGACCACGGCCAGCCGGGGGTCGGCGGTCAGCTGGACCCAGCGCCGGCTGCGGGTGATGGAGTACAACCAGAGGGACGTCCCGTCCCAGACGTACCAGAGTGCTCCGACGTGCGGGCGGCCGTCGGCGGAGACGGTCGCCACCCGGCAGGTGCGCTGCTCCGTGAGGAAGGTGTCCCGTTCCTCGTCCGTCATCATGATCCGGCGGCCTCGCCGCTGGGGCTGGTGCTGGGGCTGTGTGACGGTCATCGGGCGTCCCCTCCGGTGTTCTGACTGAGTGTCAGAAATCATGGGGTCTCTTCCTTCATCGCGCAATGGGGGTTAATCTCGCGCGCTCGGACCCGGCCCGACCGGACACGCCCGACGAGATACGGGGGACGACCCATGCCGACGTACGAACAGCTCGCGGAGCACTTCACTCCCTCCACCACGGTCCTGCTCACCGTCGAGTGCCAGGAGGGAGTCGTCGGTCTCGACAGCGCACTGCCCGAACTGGCCAAGGAGGCAAGGTCGTCGGGCGCGCTGCGGAATGTCGCGCGGCTGGTCGACGGAGCGCACGAGGCCGGGGTGCAGGTACTGCACGCGGTCGCGGAGCGCCGTCCTGACGGGCGCGGCGCCAACAGCAACGCGCGCCTGTTCCGCGCGGCAGAACGGCTTCCCGTACAGCAGCATTCGGGATCCAGGGCGGTGCGGGTGGCGGAGCCGATCCTGGTGGCCGACGAGGACCTGATCGTCCGGCGGCTGCACGGTCTGTCCCCCGTCGCGGGCACGGACGTGGACGCCCTGCTGCGCAATCTGGGCTGCCGGACGCTGATCGTGACAGGGGTGTCGTCGAACGTGGCCATCCCCAACGCGGTCTTCGACGCGGTCAATCTCGGCTACACCGTGGTGGTGCCTTCGGACGCCATCGCGGGGGTGCCTGCCGACTACACCCCCGCGATGATCCGTAACACCCTCGCGCTCGTCGCCACCATCGCGAGCACCGACGACGTACTCGCGAACTGGAAGCGGCCGCGGCGCGTCAGCCGAGCGTGATCGAGTCGCCCTCCACCTTGATGGCCGCCGCGGCCAGCGGCTCGGTGGCGGGCCCCTTCTTGACGCTGCCGTCCGACGCGTCGAACTGACTGCCGTGACAGGGGCAGGTGATGGTGCCGTCGCTGATCTTCGAGACGGCGCAGCCCTGGTGGGTGCACTTGGAGGAGAAGGCCTTGAACTGGCCCGCCGACGGCTGGGTGACCACCACTCCCTGGTCGGCGAAGACCTTGCCGCCGCCCTGGGGGATGTCCGCCGTCTTCGCGAGTGCGTCGCCGTTCCCGCCGGCGGGCGCCGGCTTCACGGCCTCGCTGCCCCCCGGCTTGTCCGAACTGCCGCATGCGGTGAGCGTGACGGCGGCGATTCCGGCCGCGCCCACCGCGGTGACGACGGTCCTGCGGTCGAAGGTGTGCAGGGACTCCTGTGATGAGGTCATGCAGAGCTGTACGGACTGCGGCGGTCTGTTGTTCAGAGGTTCAACGACTTTTTGATGAAGTCGAGTTCCAAGAGGAGCAGGTTGTCCGCCACGCCCTCCCTGGCGACGAGGTGTCCCGTACCCGAGAGCGGCAGTACGGTGTGCGGCCGCCCGGCGGCGAGCAGGGCGGCCGACAGCCGCAGGGTTTGGACAGGGAGGACGTTCTCGTCGGCGAGACCGTGGACCAGCATCAGCGGGCGCGTCAGTTTGTGCGCGTGCGGGAGCAGCGAGGAGCGGTCGTACGCTTCCGGCTCCTCGTCCGGGTGGCCGAGGAAACGCTCCTCCCAGTAGGTGTCGTACAGCCGCCGGTCCGCGGGTGCCGCACCGGCGACCGCCGCGTGGAACACATCGGGCCTGAGCAGGACAGCACCGGCGGCGAGGTAGCCGCTGAAGGACCAGCCCCTGATGGCCACGCGCTCCAGTTCCAGGGCGGGATACCGCTCGGCCGCCGCGTGCAGCGCGTCGATCTGGTCCTCCAGTACGGGACCGAGCCGGTCGCCGATGATGCTCCGCTGCCAGGCGATGCCCCGGCCGGGGGTGCCGCGCCCGTCGGTGGCGAGGACCGCGAAGCCCTGCTCGGCGTACCACTGGCACACCGCCGTGTACCAGCCGCGCGCCATGGTCACGACCTGCATTCCGGGTCCGGCGTACGGACTGAGGAGGACCGGCAGCGCGGGCGAGCCCTCCTCGTACCAGGAAGGGAGATGGAGGCGGCTGCGCAACTGCCGCTTCCCGAGGACGAGATGGAGCGGGCGGGGAGTGACCAGTGGTTCCTCGGTGAGGACGGCGATCTCGCCTGCCGGTTTTCCGTCGTGCAGGACCGTCACGGTCTGGCCGTCGGGGGTGCGGCTGTCGATTACGACCGTGGAGCCGCCGGCGCAGGCGGTGTGCACCCCCGGCTCCTCTGTCAGCCGGACGAAGCCGCTGTCCGGTCCGTACGACCAGACATGGGTCTGCGTCGGTTCCTCGCTCGCGGTGAACAGGACCCGCTCGCCCACCGCGCCGAACACCGCACGGACGTGCAGCCCTTCCGGGCTGAGGACTTGCCCGATCCGGATCGCCCTGGCGTCGCCGCGCACGGCGGACATCACCGGCACCCCGGAGGCGGTGTGCGTCGGCGTACCAGGCTGGAACTCGACCCAGGCCTCGTCCGTTGTCACGGAGAGCAACGTTCCCTGTCCGGTCGGCGGGTCGACGGCGACGACCCGCATGGTGCGCTGGTCGCGGGAGTGGAGGCCGACGACGGGGCCTGCGGGTCCCCAGTCCGCGCTGACGAGGTATTCGAAGGAGAGGTCGACCGAGGTACGGGTGCCCTGGACGGTGAAGAGGTGCAGTGATGTCAGGGCGTTGGGTGTCCCGGCCGCCGGGTAGCGGACGGCCCGGGGCGGCCTGGCGGGGTCGGACGGGTCGGTGACGTACCAGCGCTGGACCGGCGAGGTGTCGACCCTGGCCACCAGCAGCGCGTCGCTCCCCGGCGACCACCAGAAGCCCCGGGACCTGCCGATGGAGGTGGACGCGGTGTGGTCGGCGAGTCCGTACGTCACGTCGGGGTCCTCCGGCCCGGCGAGCAGCCGGTCGCCGGGCCCGTCGGCGCGGACCACGCGCAGCGCGCCTGCGGTGACGTAGGAGATCAGGGTTCCGTCGGGGGAGGGCCGGGGGTCGGTGACCGGGCCCGCGACCGGGATGCG
>NZ_JAFLRJ010000788.1 GCF_017315755.1 Streptomyces beijiangensis | reverse complement strand
CACAGGGTGAGGAAGTGGCGCACCAGCGGACGGCCGATCTCCTCGCGCGGTTCGAGGGACAGGCCCGGCAATCCGGGATCGATCGCGACGGCCACCGCGAACAGGCCCGCCTTGTTGCCGTAGTAGCGCATCACCATCGACGGGTCGATCTTCGCGTCGCGCGCGATGGCCCGGATGGTCGACTTCTCGTAGCCGTCCGCCACGATCCTTGCTGCGGCCCGCGAGCGGTTCGTGGGACAGGCCCGGCAATCCGGGATCGATCGCGACGGCCACCGCGAACAGGCCCGCCTTGTTGCCGTAGTAGCGCATCACCATCGACGGGTCGATCTTCGCCTCGCGCGCGATGGCCCGGATGGTCGACTTCTCGTAGCCGTCCGCCACGAACCGCTCGCGGGCCGC
>NZ_JAFLRJ010000787.1 GCF_017315755.1 Streptomyces beijiangensis | reverse complement strand
TCCCCGGACAGCCCGAGCAGATCGAGCACGGCCCCCGCGACCGCCCCCGCGTCGCCCTCACCTTCCACGGCCAGGGCGACCCCGCCGTTGCCAAGGCCGTACTGGCCGAGGCCGAGCGGGCCGGCGCCCGCGTCACCGTCCTCGCCGTCGGCACCTGGCTCGACGAACAGCCGCAGATGGCCCGCCGCATCCTTGACGGCGGCCACGACCTCGGCAACCACACCCTCCATCACACCTCCATCTCGGCCATGTCCGAGCAGGAGGCGTACGCGGAGATCACCGGCTGTGCCGACCGCCTGCGCCGCCTCACCGGCTCCATCGGCACCTGGTTCCGCCCCTCGCGCACCCAGTACGCGACACCGCTCGTCCAGAAGCTGGCCCGCCGTGCCGGCTACCCGCACGTCCTCTCCTACGACGTGGACTCCCTCGACTACACCTCGCCGGGCGCCACCGCCGTCACCCGCAACGTCGCCGACCGGGTCGGCAACGGCTCGGTGATCTCCCTGCACTTCGGCTACCAGGACACGGTCGCCGCCCTGCCCGCCCTCCTCGACACACTCGCCCGCCGCGGACTGCACGCGGTGACGACCACGGAGCTGCTCGCCTCATGACCGCCCTGCGCACCCGCCCGCGTACCAGCACCCGTACCCGCACCGGGACCCTCCTGGCCTGTGCCCTGCTCTCCGCGCTCGCGGGCTGCTCCACCCCCGCGGAGAAGGGCGGGGCTGAGGCGCTCGCCACCAAGGAGGCCGCCGCCCGGCCCGCTGCCGAGGGCAAGAAGGCGGCCCCGGCCGTCCCTGCCGTCCCGGCCGGACTCGCCGGGATGCCGCCGCTCCTCGATGCCAAGGACGTCTACGCGGCCGACCGCCCCAACCAGCTCTCGCCGCTCGTCAGGAACTACCCCTCGCGGGTCTACGTCCCCAACACCAACTCCAACACCGTCTCGGTGATCGACCCCAAGACGTACAAGGTCATCGAGACCATCCCGGTCGGTGAACAGCCCCAGCACGTCGTCCCCTCCTGGGACATGAAGACGCTCTGGGTCAACAACGACCGCGGCAACACCCTCACGCCGATCGACCCGGTGACGGGCCGCGCGGGCAAGACGGTCGACGTCCACGACCCGTACAACCTCTACTTCACACCGAACGGCAAGTACGCCATCGTCATGGCCTCGCTCGACCGCGAACTGGTCTTCCGCGACGCGCACACCATGAACCGCGAGAAGACCGTCCCGGTCAGCTGCTACGGGGTCAACCACGCGGACTTCTCCGCCGACGGTCGCTACTTCATCGTCTCCTGCGAGTTCTCCGGCGAACTCCTCAAGGTCGACACCGAGAAGATGAAGGTCGTCGGCCAGCAGCGGCTCCCGTTCCAGGGCGCGATGCCGCAGGACGTGAAGATCTCGCCCGACGGCAAGACTTTCTACATCGCGGACATGATGGCCAACGGGATGTGGGTCCTGGACGGCGACAAGTTCACCACCCCGAAGCTGCTGCCCACCGGCAAGGGCTGCCACGGGCTGTACGTGAGCCGGGACTCCAAGGAGATGTACGTCTCCAACCGGGGCGAGGGCTCGATCTCCATCTTCGACTTCCCGAAGAACCGCCTCACGAAGAAGTGGCACCTGCCGAACGGCGGCAGCCCCGACATGGGCGGGGTCTCGGCGGACGGCAAGGTGCTGTGGCTCTCGGGCCGCTACAACGCGGAGGTGTACGCGATCGACACCACGACCGGCAAGGAGCTGGCGCGCATTCCGGTGGGCGAGGGCCCGCACGGTCTTGCGGTGTATCCGCAGCCGGGGCGGTACTCGCTGGGGCACACGGGCATCTTCCGCTGAGATGAACGGGGGCTCCGCCCCCGGACCCCTGCTCCTCAATCGCCGG
>NZ_JAFLRJ010000786.1 GCF_017315755.1 Streptomyces beijiangensis | reverse complement strand
GTCCTGAACAGCCATCCCTCGGTACGCCCCGACACCCGCGAGCGGGTGATGGCCGCCGTCGAGGCCCTCGGCTACCGGCCCAACGGCGTGGCCCGCTCCCTGCGCACCGACCAGACGCGCACGCTCGGCCTGGTCATCAGCGACGTGATGAACCCGTACTTCACCGAGCTCGCCCGCTCCGTCGAGGACGAGGCCCGCGCCCACGGCTACAGCGTGATCATCGGCAACGCCGACGAACAGCCCGCTCTCCAGGACCACCACATCCGCTCGCTCCTGGACCGCCGTATCGACGGTCTCCTGGTCAGCCCCACCGACGGCGGCTCCCCGGTGATGC
>NZ_JAFLRJ010000785.1 GCF_017315755.1 Streptomyces beijiangensis | reverse complement strand
CACGACGCCCCCGCCGCCCTCCAGGCCCTGATCGCCCGCCTCCGCCGCACCCTCGGCAAGGACGCGATCACCTCGACCCCCGGCGGCTACCGCCTGGAGGCGGAACGCACCGACATCGACCTGTACGACTTCGAGCACCGCACCCGCTCAGCGGCCGCCCGGCTCGAAGCCGGTGCTCCCGCCGAAGCCGCCGAGACCCTGCGCGCCGCCCTGGCCCTCTGGCGCGGCCCCGCCCTGGCCGACCTTCCCGGCACCGACCATGCCGTACGCCCCGAGGCACAGCGCCAGGCCGCCCACCGCCTCCGCATCGAAGCGGACCTCCGCGCGGGCACGGACCCCAACGCGCTCCTCCCCGAGCTGACGGAACTGACAGCGGCGCACCCCTACGACGAACCGCTCCGCGCCCAGCTCATCCGCGCCCTGCGCGCGGCGGGCCGCCCCGCCGAGGCGCTCCGTGCGTACGAGAAAGCCCGCCGCACCCTGGCCGACGAACTGGGCACCGACCCGGGCCAGGAACTCCGAGCCCTGCAGGCCGAGTTGCTGACCCCACCCGCCGAGCCCGCACCCCTCTCCGAAGCACCCCCCGCA
>NZ_JAFLRJ010000784.1 GCF_017315755.1 Streptomyces beijiangensis | reverse complement strand
ACCCTCGAACTCGGCGGCAAGAGCCCCAACATCATCTTCGCCGACTCCGACCTGGAGGCGGCGGCAGCGGCCACCCCGATGTCCTTCCTGGACAACTCGGGCCAGGACTGCTGCGCCCGCACCCGGATCCTGGTCGAGCGGAGCGCGTACGACCGCTTCCTCGCGCTTCTCGCCCCCGCGATCACCTCCGTGGTGGTCGGCGACCCGTCGGACGAGAAGACCCAGATGGGCCCGCTGATCTCCGGGACCCAGCTGGAGCGGGTGCGTTCGTACGTGCCCGCTGGCGCGGAGGCGATCCGCGGCACCGCGCCCGAGGGCCCCGGATTCTGGTTCCCGCCGACCCTCCTGACCGCCGAGGCCCCCGACTCCCCGGCCGCCACCGAGGAGATCTTCGGCCCGGTCGCCGTCGTCCTCCCCTTCGACGACGAGGCCGACGCGATCCGGCTCGCCAATGCCACCGACTACGGCCTCTCCGGCTCCATCTGGACCCGTGACGTCGGCCGCGCCCTGCGGGTCTCCCAGGCCGTCCGCGCGGGCAACCTCTCCGTCAACTCCCACTCCAGCGTCCGCTACTGGACCCCCTTCGGCGGCTACCGCCAGTCCGGCCTCGGCCGCGAACTCGGCCCCGACGCCCTCACCGCTTTCACCGAGACCAAGAACGTCTTCATCGCCACGGAGGCCTGACCACCCATGACCGACGACACCACCCCCGTCTGCCGCCGCCTCGTCGGCCGCACCGCCGTGATCACCGGCGCCGGCAGCGGCATCGGCCTCGCCACCGCCCACCGGCTCGCC
>NZ_JAFLRJ010000783.1 GCF_017315755.1 Streptomyces beijiangensis | reverse complement strand
GGGAAGAGGTTGGCGTTGCCGACGCGCTCGCCGTAGCCGTTCGCCGTGCACTGGACGTGCGTCGCTCCCGCGTCCACCGCGGCAAGGGTGTTGGCCACCGCGCAGCCCGTGTCGTCCTGGGCGTGCATCCCCAGACGCGCACCCGTGTCGGCCAGAACCGTGGAGACGATCGCGGTGACCTGCGCGGGGAGCATCCCACCGTTGGTGTCACAGAGGATGACGACGTCCGCGCCCGCCTCCGAGGCGGCGCGGACCACGGACTTCGCGTACTCCGGGTTCGCCTTGTAGCCGTCGAAGAAGTGCTCGCAGTCGACAAAGACGCGGCGGCCCTTGGAGACGAGGTACGAGACAGAGTCGCGGACCATCGCGAGGTTCTCGTCCAGGGTGGTGCGCAGGGCCAGTTCGACATGGCGG
>NZ_JAFLRJ010000782.1 GCF_017315755.1 Streptomyces beijiangensis | reverse complement strand
CCGCGCCCCGGGCCTCGACGCCGGTCGGTGTACGGGAACCGCCGCTCGCGGCCGCAGTGAGTTCGGCGGTCAGCGTCAGTCGCCCTGCCGGTGCCCCCTCGGCCACAGCCACGGTGAACGCGGTCGTCGAAGAGCTCGACGGTGCCAGCGCCGTACCCTTCGGGAGTGCTCCGGTGAGCGTGCCGTCCGGGTGGGCCGTCAGCGGGATCCGCTTGCCCTGCACCATCACCGTCACGTCTTCGGGGCGCAGCCCTGCAGGAC
>NZ_JAFLRJ010000781.1 GCF_017315755.1 Streptomyces beijiangensis | reverse complement strand
CGGGGCGCAGCCCTGCAGGACCCTTGAGGGTCAGTTCCGTGCCGGTGTCCGGGTACTCCGGGCCGTTGGCCGGATTCGTGTACGCCACCGAGGCGGCGACCGCCGCTCCTCCTGCGATGATCGGCGACGGCACGGTCAGGGCCGCCCTGGCCCGGCCTTCGACGGCGAAGTTGTAGGTGTTGCCTGCCACCGTGATGCCGTCCACGTAGGTGTCGAGCGTCGCTGTCGGAGAACCCAGCCGTCCCACCCGGGCAATGACGCCGAGTGCTCCGTCCCCAGGCGCGGTGCAGGCCGCGGCGAATTCACTGAACGTCGCGTCGCCCATCGCCGGGAAGGTCGCCACCGCGCGCGAGGTACGCCACGACGACGCCCCCGAGGCCACGAAGTCCTGCCAGGTGTCCGGTACGACACCGGTCCTGCCCTCGCTGTCGGTATTGCGCCCCGGTTCGAAACTGAGCGTGGTGAAGACTCCGCCGCAGACCATGGGGAACTGCAGGTTGGCTCCGGAGTTCGCGGCCGTGGACTTCGCGGAGTTCTGGTACGCGGAGTAGGAGATCCCCGAGGCCAGCAGAGAAGTAAGTGTGATCGGAGCAGCGAAGGCGTGGGCCGCCTGGGAACTCTCATCGCCCCCGATACCCAGGTGGAGACTGCCGTCGAGCCATCTGGCGTCGGCGAAGGCAGTGACCTCCTGGTTTCCGTGGGGGATTCCCGCGTTCCCCGGGTCGTCCTGGAGCCTGAACCACGGCCCTGCGGCCCCGAGGCCACTTGGCGGGACGACGGTCGCGTCCGCGGCGGCGACAGGCAGCGNNCCGCCACGGTCGCCCTGCTGGGCATCATGTACTGGGCCGGCGGCGGATGGCGCGACGTCGGGCTCGCGCGGAACACGCTCGGGCGCGGGCTGCGCTGGGCGGGCACCCTCATCGCGATCGTCGCCGCGGGCTACGCGTGCGCGGCGGCACTGCCCTGGACGCGCGAGCTCTTCGCGGACCAGCGCAACAGCGGCCTCGGAGCGTGCGATGTGGCCTGGCGCGTACTGATCAACGTGCCGTTCGGCACCGTACTGCTGGAGGAGGTCGCCTTCCGTGGCGTCCTGTACGGACTGGTCCTGCGCCGCCGGGGGCCTCTCGCGGCGACCCTGTTCTCGTCAGCGCTGTTCGGCCTGTGGCACATCCTCCCGAGCCTCTCCCTCGCCACCGCCAAACCCGCACTCGACCCGGGCTTCAGCGGCACCGTCCTCGGGACGGTCCTGGTCGACGCCGGAGCCGTACTGTTCACCGCGGCGTCGGGTTGCCTCTTCTGCGAGCTGCGCCGCCGCAGCGACAGCCTGCTGGCTCCCATGGGACTGCACTGGGCCACCAATGCCCTGGGCTACATTTGCGGTTTTCTCCTGCGCTAGCTGCGCCCGAGGTCATCAGTACGGGTTCTCCCGCTGCTCGATGTGGCGGCGCAGGCGCGCCGTGTCCTGGGCGGTCCACCCTTCGCGCGGAACGACCGCGGCCCAGCCGTCCACGGGTCCTGCCCCGTAACGGTGCCCGTGCGGGGCCTCCACCCCGTAGGAGACCGCCATGTCGACCGTCGTCTGCCAGAAGGTGACGAGCGGGAACCAGCGGATCTCCGAGGTGATGTCAGGACCGAGCGGTTTGTCGAGCCACTGGGGGCGGCGGAGCAGGAGGTCCGTGGACCACCACACCACCGGGTCGGAGGCGTTCTGCAGATAGACGACCCGCGGGTGCCCCCAGGCCGCCTCGGGCCGCTTCAGATCCGCTTCGGGGAACTGCGCGACGCGTACGTTCCTGCCGCCGTCGTACTGCGGCCTCCAGACCGGGCTGCCCGCGTCCCTGTGGTCCCTGATCTCCTCCGACATCGGGGCGAAGTTGGGGGTGCCGATCACCAGTGCCCCGTCGGTCTTCGCCAGCAGGTCGTCGACACCGTCGAACGACGATTCGACGGCATATCCGCCCAGGCTCTCCCCGGTGACGACGAGTTTCGGGCGACGTCCCTCGGGGAGGGTGGCCCACTTCGCGCGGACGGCGTCCACAAGGTCGCGCGTGGCCTGCGCGGCCCGCTCCTTGTCGACGAGGAAGGAGACCCAGCTCGGGAGATAGGAGTACTGCACCGCGACGATGGCGGTGTTGCCGTCGTGCAGGTACTCCAGAGGCTCACTGATGTCGGAGTTGATCCAGCCCGTGCCGGTGGTGCCCGCGATGGCCAGGACGTCCCGGTCGAATGCGCCGGTCCGTTCCAGCTCCCTCACGGCCAGTTGGGCCTTGCCCTTGAACGGGTCCTCGTCGTCGCTGAAGGCCTCCGGTGCGGACGCGCTGATGTAGACACGTACGGGATCCTTCGCCGGCCTCCCCGTGAACGCGGTGATCTGATCCCGGGTCAGTACGGAACCGATGAAGTTGCGCCCCTGGAAGCCGAGTTCCTTCCACGCGACGAGCGAACCGGGTCCGCCGGAGACGAGCGGCGACACGGGCTTCTCGATGCCGCCCCTGGTACCGCCGTTGACGGAGTACGCCATCCGGTCCGCGATGTCGATGACGCCGCGCTGGAACACGACGTTGCGCAGCCCCACGCCGACGCTCAAGACGCTGAGGACCAGTCCCACACCGATCGCGACCGGCAGCGGAACGAAGCGGTGCAGCAGCCGGATCAGCCGACGTGAACCCAGCCGGATCGAACGTGCGACCAGGAGGATCAGGGCCCACAGAACGACGGCGATCAGCGCGATCATCGGGGTGTGCCAGGTCAGGGACTCCGGCACACCCTGGAGTTCGCGCAGCCTGCGCTGCATATGGGCGCTCTCGGTGATCAGGACTACGGCGAGCACCGGGCTGAGGACCCAGTACGCCTGCCAGAGCCCGGCGCGCGTCGTACGGCCGGGCCGCCACCGGAACAGGGCCCGGCAGACCGTGCTCGCCACCGAACCGACGGCGTATCCGATGGCCGCGGAGATCCCGCCGACGAGGCCCTGCAGGAACCACGGCCGCGGCACCAGCGAAGGCGTCAGCGACATCCAGAAGAAGACGGTCGCGCAGCAGACCGCCGTGAAGTCCGGCCAGCGCCTGACCAGGTACGAGCTGTCGGGCCGCTCCCAGAAAGGCTGTTGTGCGAACCCGATGAACCGCTGCCGGAACGGTTCCTTCCCGGGGGCCACTTTGCGCATGATCCGCACGCTAGCCGTCTGCCGGCACAACCTGGCGCGCCCACGCAGCAGGGTCATCCGTTCGCGGGGCAGCCCGCCCCCACGTCATGTCAGAGCCTCGCCCGTCGCGACGGCTCTGGTACAGATTCCCCGTGCTCACCTCCCGTCGCCTT
>NZ_JAFLRJ010000780.1:505-779 GCF_017315755.1 Streptomyces beijiangensis | reverse complement strand
CCTCCCCACCCCTTCCACAATCTGACGCCCCGTCATATTCTCGGCCCCGTTCATTTCCGCCCTCCGCAAGGAGCAATCGGTGGCCGACCCGCACCCCGACCCCAAACTCCAGGCCCGCACCCTCACCCGCACCTTCGGCCGCGGCCAAAAAACCCTCGCCGCCCTGGGCCCGCTCGACCTCGACATCCCCCCGGGCGAGTTCACCTGCATCGTCGGCCCCTCCGGCTGCGGAAAATCGACCCTCCTCCGCATAGCCGCCGGCCTGCTCCGCCCC
>NZ_JAFLRJ010000780.1:0-405 GCF_017315755.1 Streptomyces beijiangensis | reverse complement strand
CGTGGCCATCGCCCGCGCCCTCGCGGTGGAGCCCGAGATCCTCCTCATGGACGAACCGTTCGCAGCCCTGGACGCCCAGCTCCGCACGATCCTCCAGGACGAACTCCTCGCCCTCACCCAGACCACCCGCACCACCACCCTCTTCATCACGCACAGCCTCGAAGAGGCGATCGTGCTGGGCGACCGCGTCCTGGTGATGTCGGCCCGCCCGGGCCGCATCATCGCCGAGCGGCGCCCGCCGTTCCCCCGCCCCCGTACCGGCGACATCCGTACGACCGCGGAATTCACCGCGCTCAAGAGCGAGTTGTGGGACCTGCTCCGCAGCGAGGTACGTACGGAGGCGG
Source organism: Streptomyces beijiangensis (assembly GCF_017315755.1). Taxonomy (GTDB): domain Bacteria; phylum Actinomycetota; class Actinomycetes; order Streptomycetales; family Streptomycetaceae; genus Streptomyces; species Streptomyces beijiangensis. The sequence goes on along the minus strand of NZ_JAFLRJ010000780.1, from coordinate 61 downwards.
TCCCGGCATGACGACAACAGCCCCCACCCACCAGCCCCGGCCGGAAGAAGCCGTACTGGTC
>NZ_JAFLRJ010000779.1 GCF_017315755.1 Streptomyces beijiangensis | reverse complement strand
GGGCGGCCGGCCGCTCCATCAGTGCGGCGGTGCGTGCCAGCGTCTCGCGCTCCTCGCGGGTGAGTTCGGCCTCGATGGCCTGCGCGGGCCAGCCGCCCCTGCGCCCGCGCTCCGCTTCGGGCGCGGCCCGCCCCGCGTCGGAGAGCTCGACCAGGGACTTGCGGCCGTCCGTGGGGTGCGCCCGGCGGGAGATCAGGCCCTGTTCCATGAGCAGCCCGACCGCGCGGGCCATCGAGGCCGAACTCACCGGCGAGGAGCGCGAGACGCTGGCACGCACCGCCGCACTGATGGAGCGGCTGGCCGCCCGCTAGCGGACGGTGGCGAGAGAGATCTCGGTCGACTTGATCAGCGCGACGACCGAGGAGCCGGAGGCGAGCTTCAGGTCGGCGACGGCGTCCTTGG
>NZ_JAFLRJ010000079.1 GCF_017315755.1 Streptomyces beijiangensis | reverse complement strand
ACCTCCACGTCTCGGCGGGCTGCGGCACCAACCGCTACACCCCCGTACGCTTCGCCTGCCCGCCCGAAGCCTCGCTGCTCACCCTCGTCGCGCGCAACTGATCACCACGCCCCTACGGTGGGGAGCATGGTCGCGCCGCTCCCCACCCACGTCCCCCCGGCAGCCGTCGTCCCCCCGCCCCGCCGCCCGTACGCGGCCGCCTTCCGCGCGCTGATCTGCGCGGCGGTGATCGTGGGCGTCGTGATCGACCTCTGCCTGGTCAGCCCCGGCAGACTCCTGAGCTACTTCACGGTCCAGTCGAACATCCTGCTGGGCCTGGCCTGCGCCTTCTCCGCGTACCGCGCCTGGACGGCCCGCCGCCCCCTGCCGCCCTGGGTCACGGGCGGCGCACTCCTGTTCATCTGCATCACCGGCCTCGTCTACCACGTGGTGCTGGCGGGCGACCCGGCCGTCGAGGCCCCCACAGGCTGGAGCGCGGCGGCGAACATCCTCCTCCACTCGGTCACCCCACTAGCCGCCCTGGCGGACTGGCTCCTGCTCACACCCCCGGGCGGCCTACGCCCCCGCCACGCCGGCCTCTGGCTCCTGTACCCCCTGGCGTACTTCGCCTTCGTCCTGATCCGGGGCGCCCTGCTGACCCCTGGCACGGTGGCCCGCTACCCGTACCCCTTCCTCGACGTGGACCTCCACGGCTACGCGGGGGTGCTGGGCAACGCGGTGATCTACGGCCTCGTCTTTTACGCCCTGGCCCTGGTGATCGTGGGCCTGGACCGGATCCGCCCCTACCTGCACGGCAGCGAAAACCGGATTTCGTCTACGGCCACAGGTCCGCTAAAGTAATCGATGTCGCCGCGCGAGCGGGCGGACATCGGGGTGTAGCGCAGCTTGGCAGCGCGCTTCGTTCGGGACGAAGAGGTCGTGGGTTCAAATCCCGCCACCCCGACAGCCAAAACAGCAGGTCAAGGGCCTGACCCTCTCTGAGGGTCAGGCCCTTGCTGCGTCTCCGGAGATCGTTTGGGAGAAATCTGGGAGAAGATCTTGGTCGAGGTCTCTCAGGCTGCGACACAGGCCCTTCCCGGCTTCGGTGCGGCGGGTCCAGCCATCACCCCACGCAGCTGCAAATTTTCAACCAAGATCCGCTAGGTCTCGACTGACGCCCCAGCACGCAGCCGCCGCTGAGCACCGGAAGCCAAACACTCACAATGACACGCACTTACGTGCGCGCGCTCTCCTTACCTGGCATACCTTCGCGCCCTGAATGAGCCTTGCCGGAACACGGTCGCAAGGGGAGCGATGACGGATGCGGCAAAACAGCGGCGTGGACGACTTTCGGTGTCCTGGCCAAGAGGGCACGCGCGCGGGTCCGCCCCGCACTCGGGTTTGTCCGAGAGCGTGGCGACCGAGCGTGCGCAAAGGACAAGAAGTGCGAGGAACAGGGGCGAGCGGTCCCCGAGCCGGCGGTCAGGCCACCTGCCAGCCCCTCCGCAAGACAAGGCATCTCATGATCACATCTACGCAACGCCCCTAGCCAGAAGTGGACTTGTAGTTGAGTCTGGGGAATTCGCGTCATGTAGCTATGACTTGGTAGCCCGGGGGGGCTGGCATGGATATCGACAAGAACGACCGACTCCTGATCGACGGCGAACTGGTGACTGTTGTCGCTGCCTTCCAGGAGCAGACCGGGTTCAACTGCGTGATCAAGTCGCCTACTCGTGGCCTCACTGAAGCGTTCGTGCTCCTAGCCGATGTACCGGCCTGCAAAGTGGCCAGATCCGATGGAAGCGGAGATAGCGCACGTGCGATCACTGGAGTGTGGGCGCAATGGATGCGATGGGCCATCCCCCGCATCCGGTCGGCTGTTCTGGCTACCCGGCCGCTAAGGCCGTATGCCCACCAAGACGACGCTGTCTTCAGTGTGATGTTGCCCCAACCTAAGCTGCGGTTCCTCTTGGCCGACGAGCCGGGCACCGGAAAAACCCTCATGACCGGAATGTACTTAGCGGAGGGGCGCAGGCAGGGGCTGATCCCGGGCAAGACGGTCATTGTCGTGCCGGCCCACTTGGTAGGCAAGTGGATCGGGGAACTCAAACGCTTCTTCGGCATCGATGCGCAGAGAATCACCGCCGACGTCGGCCGTGAACCGCTGGACCTGCGTGCGGACGTGGACGTCTGGGTTGTCTCGCTGGACCTGTTCACCTACAACACCGATGTCCGCCGCAAGGTCGTCGGTTCACGGGCCTCCTGGTCTCTGGCCGTCTTCGACGAGGCCCACCGACTCACCCCGACTTCCCAGCATCTCAGCGCGGCTCGCCAACTCGGTGATGCGGCCCACCACCTCCTTCTGCTGACCGCAACTCCGCACCGTGGCAAGGAGAACTTCTTCCGAGCGCTGCTGAATCTGCTCGATCCAGCTCTCTACCGGTGGGATCCGTCCGAGAAGACCTATGACCACCCCATGCGCCCGGGGCCGAACAACTTCCTACGGCGGATGAAGGAAGACCTACGGGGCCTGGACGGCGAACTGCTCTTCCGTCCCCGATATGCGCAGACCCACGAAGTCTTCCTGACCCCGGCCGAGTCGGACGCCTACGACGCAGTCATGGGCTACGTGGAGACGTGGTACTCCTCCGACTCGGTTCTGGCCCGTTCCATCTACGGCAAACGGGCCGCCTCCTCGGTGACAGCGGCCCTCGAAACTCTGCGACGCCGACGGGCGGCTCTCTCTGGCTCACAGGCTGGCCGCGTGCCTCCAGTAGTGCCCGATGGCTTTGAGAACCAGGACCTGGCCCGCGCTGCCCTCGACTCCGACGACGCCTGGCACGACGCCGAAGCGGCCGTACTCCAGGCCCGCAGCAGCGACCGCAGAGCTGAACTGGATGCCGTCGCCGCGGCCATCAGCCAACTGGAGCGGTCCTTAGCATCGAGGGACGAAGCCGCCAAGTGGCAGGCAGCCCGCGACATCATGCAGCAGCACCAGATCAACCCTGGTAGCGGGCAGTTGCTGGTCTTCAGCGAGTTCACGGACACTGCTCGATGGCTGGCCGGGGTCTTCCGCGCGGCAGGATTCAGCACCGAGGTCCTGGACGGAAGCGTGGACCAAGCTGGTCGCGAGGAGTTGCAGGCCAGGTTCCTCAAGGACCGGTTCCAGGTCCTCGTGTCCACCGACGCAGGCGGCGAGGGCATCGACCTGCAATCTGCGCACGTCATGATCGACTGGGACATTCCCTGGAGTTTGGTGCGGCTCGAACAGCGTGCCGGCCGACTGCACCGAATTGGTCAGCAGAACGAGGTGTTCGTCTATCACCTGGTGGCTCCTGAGACCCGTGAGGGACGTGTCCAGCAGGTCATCCTGGAGAACCTCACCGCCGCATCCGCGTCACTGCAGGGGCGCTTGTACGACTTGCTCGACGCCACGGTCGACCGGACTGGCTTCAACTTCGGCGCTGCCATGGCCGCAGCACACCGGGACCCGGCTGCGGTCGGCCAAGTGCTCGCCGCCGTACCCGACACTGCGACCCTCGTGGCTCGCGCCAAGGACATCGTTGCTGAGGAAGACCGGTTCAAGACCCCAGTCGACCACGGCGAGGCCATGCAGAGGTTCGCGAGCGACCGCCTTCAGGCGATCAATCCGGTCATCGTGTCCGCGTTCGTCGACCAGGCCGCGAGCGTCGAAGGGTGGAGTGTGTCGACGGGACCCACTCCCGGCATACGGGTCCTACGTTCCGATCTCGCTCATCTCCCCGCCTCCTTCGGCGGCTTACAGGAATGCCTGATCGCGGCCGACTCTGCCACGGTCACCAAAGCCCAGGAGGAACAGTTCCGCCGAGCCGAAGACGTCATAGTCCTGGGTCCCACCGAAGACTCGTTCCAGGAACTGGTCGAGCGGGCGGTTCAACGCTGTGAGGGGGACCTGCTCGCAGGAGCCGCAGCCGTGGACGTGTCCTCCCTGACCGGTTACACCCTGTTCGTCTACGCAGCGGAGCTTGAGCACCACAACGGCATCCGTCGCATCCGCCGCACCGTGCCCTTCCTTATCCGCTATTCCGGTGCGGGCGCTTTCGCCACTGCTTGGGAATCGGTCATGAATCTCAGCCCCACCGCTGACCCCTCCAAGCCGCCCTCACCCGCCGCACGAGTTGAGGCCGACACCGCCGCCCGCAAAGCAGTCCAGACGGAAACTTCCGAGATGCAGCGCCTGCAACGGTCGGTCACAGCGAAGAGCCGCGACCAGCTCGGTGACGTCGAACGCCGCCTCAAACGTCAGGTCAGGGCCCTAGACTCCGACGTCAGACGCAGCAGACTCGAACAGTTTGCCGCCGAGAAAGCGGACCGGCTCGCCCACTTCGCGCTGTTCGACAACATCACCCACACCTCTCCCACCCTGCTGGGATGGGTTCAGGTCAGCGGCGGTGCGCGGGCCAACGAGCTGGGCCACGACCCAGACTCCGAGAGGGTCGCCATCGCCAAGGTCGTCACAGAACTCGAAGGACTTGGATGGGTCGTCGACGACCGGCAGACCGCCGGATTGGGCTACGACCTGCTCGCTCGCCGCCCAGGGACAACCGACCAGCGCTTGATCGAGGTCAAGGGTTTCCTTGCCGGGATCCGCCCGGTCTTCTTCGAGCAGCACGAATGGGCCCAGGCACAACAGCGCGGGCCGGACTACTGGCTCTACGTGGTCCTGCAGTGCGCAACCCGGCCGACTGTCGTCATCCGCTGCCAGGACCCAGCCGGGACGCTGGCAGGGCCTCGGCGTATCGAGCGATTCAAGATTCCCGTCTCTCAGCTTCGGCACCTCATGGAGAACCGTTGAACACCGACTCAGGACGCACCCTCATCGACACTTGGTTCCCGTGCGCGGCTGTCGACGAGGCATGCAGCAACCGGTCAGGATCCGGTCTGGTAGAGAAGGCCATCTTCACGTGGTTCGCCTCACGCCCCATCGCCCAGGCCCGGGCGGCTGTAGCCACGGCGCTTCTGCCGGACAGCGCGTACGTTCGTCAGCTCGTCGACGGCGCGGTGCGCGGTGAACCTGCTGCCCTGGCCGAGACTGCCGCAAGGATCAGCGAGCGCTTCCCCGACGGGCGGCCCGTGGTCCTGGACATCTTCTCCGGACGCGGCATCATCGCCCTGGAGGCGGCCCGGCTCGGTGCCCAGGCCGTCGGCCTGGATCTGAGTCCCGTCGCCACGCTCGCCGGCCGGGTCCTGGCGGACTACCCCCTGCGAGACTGGTCTGCCGAGCCAGCCCTGCCGTGGCGAGAGAGCGACCCGCAGGACGATGCCCTGTTCGACCAGGGAGCCGCCCCCCGGTTGATCGCGGATCTCGAAGTGTTTCTGGCAGAGATCGGCAGACGTACACAGACCGCAGTCGCTCGGCATTACCCCCGCAACCCCGACGGATCGCTCCCCTGGGGCTATCTGTGGGCCATCAGCATTCCCTGCGACGGTTGCACCAATCGCTTCCCGCTCCTGGGAAGTTTCGTTCTGCGCTACCCCTACAACCGGACCAACGACCTTGGCCAATCGCTGCGGCTGGTCGTCCATGACGACACCTGGCACACCGAAGTGATCGACGGCCCCCCTGAACAGGCACCCACATACTCCTCTACCGATCTGGGCGATGGCAGGAAACGCAAGGGTAAGAGCGCCCGCTGCCCGTTCTGCCAGCAGGTCCACAGCTTGGAGACCGTCAAGGCCAAGGGCATCGCAGGCGAGTATCGAGACGAGTTACTAGTGGCCATCGACACGTCCGGTGAGGCCAAACGCGTCTTCCGAAGTCCTCGCCCGGACGAGCGCAGGGCCGCCACGATGGTCGACCTCTCCTGTCTCAAGGCGGATGGTCCACTGAGCGTCGTTCCTGACGAAGTGATTGCGGCGGGCAATGTGCACACTGTGATGGCCAGCGGCTACGGCTACCGGACCTTCGGCGAACTGATGAACGCTAGACAGGCCCTGCAGTTCTCCGAACTGGTACATGCCATACGTTCCTGTCACCACGACGCGATAGCCACCGGCATCTCACCGGAGTACGCCCGGGCCCTGGCCGCCTTTGCTGCGGCGACGCTCGCTCGGCGACTTCGCAGGGCAACCAGAGGCTGCCGTGTCGAGGCAAAAGGCAAGAGCGACGGAACAACGCAGAACCGCATCATGGTCTCCGACCTGTTCGCCAATGAGGCAAGCCTGAACTTTCAGTTCGACTGGGTGGAGACCGGCCCAGGCAGTGGACCGGGAACCTGGACATCGCTGGTGAAGACCGGACTGCGGCCCTACGAGGCCCACATTCGTGGCCTGCGCGGCACACCTGCACGCTTCCGCCAGGCGAACGCGATGAGGCTGCCCTACCGTGACGCGAGCGTCGACGCGGTAGTCACCGACCCTCCGTACTACGACATGATCGAGTATGCGGATGCCTCCGACCTCATGCATGTCTGGCTCAAGCGCATCTTGTTCGACATCGAACCGGACCTCTTCGGGCCAAAGGCGCTGCGCACCAGCGACGGCCTGCAGAACAAGGACGACGAGATCATCGTCCGGCGGGTGCACGAGCCCGGACGCGTAAGGCACGATAAGGACTTTTACGAAAAATCGCTGTCCGCCGCCTTCCTGGAAAGCCGTAGAGTGCTGCGACCCGACGGGCATCTGGTCGTCGTCTTCGGCCACTCCGACCCGGAGGCTTGGAAGCGGCTGCTCGCGGCTCTCCACGATGCGGGGTTCGTGGTCACCAGTTCTTGGCCGAGCCGAACCGAGTCGGGCAACACCAAAGTGGCGTCGGTCAAGGTGACCATCACCATCGGCTGCCGGGTGGCCCCCGCCGACCGCGAGGCTGCCACCGCCGCGCAGGTCGACAGGGAGATCGCCGACGCGATCCGGCCGCAGGTACGCAACTGGACCCAGGACGGCCTTGCCCTGGCCGATCAGATGATGGCCGCCTACGGTCCTGCCATGGAGGTCTACGGCAGGTACTCCACGGTCATCCAGCCGGACGGCGAGTCGGCTCCGTTGGAGCGATACCTGACTCTGGCCCGCCGCTGTGTCCGCGAGGCGACCGCCCTGCGACTGGACCGCATACCCATCGAAACCTTCGACGCGATCACCCGATTCGCCGTGTTCTGGATGAGGGTCCACGGGCGCACCGTCGTTGCCAAGGGTGAGGCCATCTTCCTCGCGCAGGTCGACGGGCTGCGGCTGGAGAATGTCCGCGGGAAGCTGCTCGCGGAATCAGGCAAGGGTTTCCGCCTGATCCTCGACCCGCCCACGTCGGTGGGCCCCAGCAGCGCTGAGTTTGACGTAGCCAGGGCTCTGGCCGGCGCGTACATCTCCGGGGGCACCGAGGCGGCTTCCCTGGTGCTCGCTCAGTGGGAACGCCCCGTGGACGACGAGCATTTGTGGGCGGTAATCGGGGACCTGGCCGCTCAACTGCCGCCCAGCGACACCATCGCGAAGGCGCTCGTGGCCTTGCAGCGCAACACCGTAACCATCAAGAACATCGCCCGCGGCCTGACCGGTTCACTCCCACAGTCCACCACCGGTGGGCACTTGACTCTGTTCGACGTTGAGGACGCCCGATGACCACTGCGTATCTCCACTGGGCCGACGTGCTCACCCTGCGGCCCGAGATAACAGACGCGGACGGGCAGATCGCCGATCTGCAGATGTCTCTGTACAGCGCTGTCTACACCGATCGCAACGTGCCTTACACCGATCCCGTGTACTACGCGGAGATCACTGAGCCGACCCCCAGGCTCGTGCAGTTCATGAGCACCGTCGCCCGACGGCTCGGCACCCGAATACGCGGCGGGAAGGCTCTCTTCCACCTCGACCAGGGGATGGGCGGCGGCAAGAGCCACGCCCTGGTCGGCCTGTACCACCTGGCCAACAGCCCTCGCGCCTTCCTAGCGACCGAACTGGGCCAGAGGGTACGCCGCGAAGCCGAGCAGAACGGAGCGCCGCTGGATCTGGATGGCGCCCGGGTGGTGGTCCTGTCCGCAGACAACATGACCCCAGGGGCAACTAGCCCGGAATTCGGTCCGGCGACAACCTTGTACGAGCGGTTCCTGTGGTCCCTGTTCGGAGGCGACCGGGACCGGTACGCGCACCACCTCGCTGAGGGATCGAACAAGGCCGCGCTGGCCCGCGCCTTGGAGGCAGTTCACGGGCCGGTGCTGATCCTGCTCGACGAGTTGATGCAGTATGCCCTCGATCTCGCGGACAGGAAGCACATCGCCACGATGCCCGGCGAGAAGGTCTTCCTGGACAGCCTGATGGACGCTGTCGACGAGGTTCCCCAGGTGGCCTTCGTCATTGTGATGATCCGTTCTGACCGCGACGACCGCGGCTATCCCGTAGAAGCGGAGAGTCTTCGCACCTTCGTGACCAGCGGCATCGAGCGCAACGGGATAGGCGACTCCGTCACTGAACCCCAAGACTTCTCGGCGATCATTCGGCGTCGTCTCTTCCAACCTGCCGACGCCACACCCGTCACCACCCTCGCCACGGCCTGGAAGGATCACGCAGGACAAACCTGGACGGAGCAGGTGTTCGGGCGGCTCGGCGCCCGGCGCGGCCTCAATGGCTTCGCGGAACGACTCGCTGCCAGCTACCCATTCTCTCCCGATGTCATGGCGCTGGTCCGTGATGACTGGTCACGCCATGCGGGTTTCCAGCGGGTGCGCTCCACTGTGGAGATCTTCTCCGCCACGGCCTACTACTGGGCTCGCGAGCACCAGGCCGGCCGATGGACACCTGAGCTCATCGGGGTGGGCGACCTTCCCCTGCACATCGTCATAGAGAACATCCTCTCCTCCGGCCTTCTACACGGAAATGAACGCGTCATCCAGGGATTTAGGCAAGTTGCCGCAACCGACATCACGACCAAGGACGGTACCCGCGGCCGTGCCCGCGCCCTCGATACCGTCCTGGCCGAGCGGGGCATCGACACCGGACAGCCCTCCACGAGTCTACGGATGGCCACCGCCCTGTTCTGCTACTCACTGGTGCCGCGAGACCAGGCGAAGCGAGGAGCCACCAAGCCGGAGCTCCTCGCAAGCGTCTACAGCCCAGGCGTAGAATTCAACTCTGCCGAAGAGGTGTTCAACCTCCTCATCAGCGACGACGAAGGTCTCGGCGCCCTGGAGGTGACCGATACCACCTCCGGACGCGGCACCGCGCGGTTCCACCTGGCCATCGCCCAGACCTTGCGAATGTTCTACAAACAGGCCAAGAGCTCCGTTTCCGCATCCGCCCGCGACGCCTACCTGTGGGAACGGGCCATGGCAATCGCCCGCAGCAACCAGGGCCCATTCGACCAGGTCATCCCCGTCGCGAACACTCCCGGTGCCCCTCTGTCCCAAGTCTTCAGCGACGTTGACCAGAACAGCAAGACCCGGCTAGTCGTTCTTGATCCGAGCCGCTGGACCCTGCATAACGGCCGGGACACCCCCACCCGAGCCGAAGTCTCAGCGCTCCTCGGTGTCGGCGACAATTCCCTACCTGTCGACAACGGCGCTTCCTGCATTGTGGCGTGCGTCAACACTCAGCGGCGCGACACCGTCCGCAAGCGTGTTATCGAAGTACTGGCCTGGCGTTCGGTCATCTCGCAACTCGACCAAGATGATGACAAGCGTCCCGAAGCCCAGGCCGAACTGCGCTCCGCCGCCCAGCGTGTAGACGATGATTTACAGAAGGCTTTCCAGCACTTCGCCTACCTCACCCGCACCGACCAGACTGAAGTCGACTGGCAGCGATTCGACGACGACGGCAAGACCGCTCTCAAGGGCGGACACGTCTGGGACGCCTTGGTCAACCACAGCCGCGCCGTGCACCCTGGCCGCCTCTCCGGCGCCTATCTGAAGACCCTGCTGTCCAAAATCGCCCGCGACCTGACACTGAAAGAGATAGGTCAGCAGTTCTACAAGAACCCGGCGTTCCCCCTCATCCCCTCCATTGACGACATCCGACGAGCCGTGCACCAGACACTGACCGGACCTGATTTCTTACAGGTCATCGACGGCGAGGGCGCACCCCAGCACATTGCCTCCCCCGATGAGCTGTCCATCGGCTCCTTGGAACTGCGGCTGCGCCGAGCGCCCGTGCCGACGACGGACAGTTCCCCGCAGCCACCGCAGGTCACCGCGAGTTCCGGCTCGGCATCGAATAGCGGCTCGACTCCCAGCCGCGCCAGCGGCCCTACGAGCCCGCCCGCCCATCCGGGACCAGTTGTCAGCACTCCCCCCGACTACCATCGCTACCGGCTCGAAATCCCGAATCGGAGCATGGCATCCACAGATGCGCGCCGCACCGTCGCCAACCTCCTCCAGGAGGTGCTCGACCTGGTCGATCCGGAGATCGGCGGGGACATCCAACTGCTCGACCTCCAGCTGACGCTTACGGCCGCTCCAGCAGCTGTGGATAAGGTCGAAGCGACCGCTGCCGCGGCGAACGCCGACTGGGAAGAGGAGACCCTGGATTTCTGAGAGTGGTTACGCACGGTCTCCCCAAAACCACGCCGGGGACGCTGCGCGTACGGGGAGCCCGCTTTTCCCTCCCGCCCGCAGCAAGCGGTCAAGCACCGCCACGGGGGAGTGCGGGCTCATTGCGCGGCGGGCATCGAGCGCCGCATTCCACTGCTCGCCGAGACCGTGCAGGAGCCGCTTCCGCATGCCTGCGGTGACATGCGCGTAGCGGGCAGACACCGAGCTGTCGATATGACCCATGCGCTCGTCCATAAGGACCTTTTCGGTGCCGAGGTCCTCCATCATCGTCCGATGCGTGTGCCGCAGACCATGAGGGGTTAGGCCCTTGGCGATCGGCATCCAGCAGGCATCGGCCCTCTCGCTGGCGTTCCGCCCTCGTACCGGGATGCCTGGCCACTGCTCGCCGAGCAACGGCACGGGGCGGGCCTCCTGTGGCGCCTTCTTCGGGTACCAACCGGAGGCCGCCTGGGTGAACAGCCAGGTGGCAAAGCCGTTTCGGCGCCAGTGAGCTGCGTGCTCCGACACCGTGCCACCGCGAACGAAATCGAGGTCGGCGATAGCCTTCTCGACCCGCACCCTCGTGGCCTCGGCGACACGGTCAGGTCGGTTCAGGACGTTGGACACCGTCCCCGTGGAGACCTCGGCAAGGCGGGCAACGTCAACGAGCTTCGCGCCTTGGTGGCCTCCGGTGCGGGCGGTGCCCTGTCCTTGGAAGACGTAGGTCTTGCCGTGACAGGAACAGGGCGTCGGCTTCGTACGGGCGATGTGATCGGAGACCAGGGCGGACAGCCAGTCCGGCGAGTCGATGGTGCGATAGCTGTCGTCCTTGGGCGGGCAGCGCACCAGTTCGCCGGTGTCGAGCTCATACAGCTGCCACTCGATCCTGAAGGCGTCGCGCCGGACGAACTCCGTTTCCAGACCGACGATTTCGCCCCACCGTTTACCGGTGTAGCCCTTGAGGACCGTGGCGACGAACTCGTCGTCTCGGCCGGAGAGGAGGGCCGCGCGCTCGGCGGTGAGCAGGATGCCGAGGGCGTCGGTGACTACCTTCTCCGGGCCGCGGTCACGGGAACGGCCGGCGCGCTTGCCTCGCCCGCGCCGCCTGGCCGCAGGGTTGGATGTAAGCAGGCCCTCGTCGATCGCGTCCTCGAAGATCAGGTGGAGGGTAGAGCGCCACGTCTTAACGCTGGAGGCCGCGTACGCGGCCCTCTCCTTCTTCTCCCAGGCGTCGACGTCCGTACGCAGGACGCCGGCGAGTGCCTTGTCCTCGAAGTCGGGGAGCAGGTGCTCCTCGATGTGCCGGCGGTAGTTCTGCATCGTTGAGGCGGCCAGGTCCTGGGCGGCGTACCAGCGGCTCGCGTAGTCGCCGAAGGTCTCCTGGCCGAGGCCCGGGTCGCGCCACTGTCCACGCCGAACGGTCACCTCTTCCGCGTCGGCGGCCTGCTTGGCCTCGCGTTTGGTGGCGAACTTGACCACGGCGCCCGTGGAATCGGCGACAGTGCCGTACTTGCCGTCTTGGATCTTGTAGCGGCCTCGCCAGTAGCTGGCGCGCTTCTCTGCGTACCCCCCGAAGTTCCCTCCGTCCTGTCGTGTGGGCTGCGTTAAGCAGCGGTGCCGTACTGGGACTTGGCCAGTCGGCGCGGCGGCCGAGATTTCAGCCGGACCGTAGGCACAGCCGCCTCGGGCCGCTGCCGAACGGGTCGCTTCGGAGCGGGTGCGGCAGCAACGCCGGGGTACTGCGACCTCTCGGTAGGACGCTCCTCGTGCATGCCGATGATCTCGGCAAGGTGATCATCCGAGAAGCGATAGGCGCGGCCGACGCGGGTGAACGGGATGGACCTTCGGCGGGCGCGGTCTTTCACCCACCAGACCGAACACCCGAGGACGGCGGCAATCTCCTCGGGCCGGTAGAGACGCGGCGGGGCAGGGGATAGGGCATCGCGGTGCAAGACGGTTCCTTCTCTGGCGCGGCGGTGTGACTCAGGGCGCGCCGTCTTGGTCGTTCAGGTACGGGCGGGGTGATGTGCGCAGCGGCTGACGGGTGTTGGCCCACCCGGCGGGCGCTGGTTCGGTCTGTTAGCTCGTCTCGGCGAGGAGGGCGAGCGGTGAGACGTCGAGGGCGGCTGCGATGGCGACGAGGTCGTCGACGTCGCAGCGGCGTCGTCTGCGTTCGATGCGGGAGAGCATCGTGATGGTCATGGGGCGGCCCAGCGCGGTCACCCGGTCGGCCAGCTGGCGCTGGGCGAATCCGCGTGCCGTGCGGGTGCGCTCAATCGCGCGGGCAGTCCGGAATCCGGTCGGCCCAATTCCCAGAGGGCTTGGATGCATGGGTCTGTTGTAACTCTGGATTCGCGGTTTGGGTAACCGGCGATCTGCTGCTATGTTCCCCCGATTTGTTGTCAGGTTCAGTCCCCCGGGGTCGAAGCGCGGCGGAATCTAGCACGGAATCCCGGCTGAGCCATGCGGCCCAACTGCCCTCACAGTGACGGCACGTCGTGCGTGCCTGACCTGGGGTCCTCCTCAGCCTGCCCGGTGCATACGGCGGCGTCCCCAATTCGCCTCGACACAGTGGGAGGGTTGTCCCTTTTGGATCGCTTCTTGGTCAGCGGCCAATTCGGTTCTACCGTTAATCGGCTGGCCTGCACGCCGCGTTCGCCGAGAGCTGTCTGCTTCCTCGGCGGAATGCTGGACTTATGCGGAGAGGGTGTGGCTGTCTTGGCCATGTGCCCCGGACCACGAAAGTGGCGGACGCATGGGAAAAGCCCCCGGCGGGCCAACGCCGGGGGCCAGGAAGTTCCCTACCAGTTTCGCCCGTACCTGAACGATCAGGACGGTGGCGATCACAACGCCACCGGGTGAGGAACCGTCTATGCACCACCAAGCTACATCTCCCGCGACGGTAGTCGCATCCCCGCCGCCTGACGCCTCTGCTCCGCTCGCGAAGGCGGGGCGATAGGCATGGCGCGGATACGCACCATCAAGCCGGAAGCCTTCATTTCCGAGTCGCTCGCCGCGGTGAGCGTCTATGCCGAGCGGACCTTCTTCGGCCTGCTCACTCAGGCCGACGACCACGGCCGTTTCCGCGATCAGGCCGCCGTCATCGCTGGCGCCCTGTGGTCCCTGCGCCCCGAACACAGTGCGCTGGACGTCGAGGACGACCTCACCCAGCTCCACAGCGCCGGACTGATATGCCGGTACGAGGGCGGCGACAGCAAGCGGTACCTGCACATCGCCACCTGGGCCCGACACCAGAAGATCAACAGGCCCAGCGGCAGCCGCTTCCCTGACTGCCCCCACCACCAGGGCAACCACCGCGTGACGTCCACGGCGCCTGTTCACGCAGTCCTCCAGGAGCCTGCCGTGAGCTCTCACGGAGGCAGCGGTGAAGGCGCACGCGAACGCCACGAGCCGTCCGTGAAACGTGAATCCGCAGGTCAACACCGCTTCAGTGAGCCCTCACCGCAATCACCGGAAGGCTCGGTGACGGCTCATGGTCCGGACCTAGGACCTAGGATCCTGGATCTAGGATCACCTCCGGTGGGGAGCGCGAGCGCCCCCGCGCCGCCCACCGTCTCGGGCTCGGGCTCGGTCTCGGCCAAGGACCTGGTCGGCGAGTACGTCGCCTCCTGCGCACACCGACCGCCCAGCGACGTCCTGGGCCGCCTCGGCAAGGTGGCCGGCAATCTGCTCGGCGAGGGAATCTCCGCCGATCACATCCGGGCCGGGATGGACCGCATGCGAGCCAAGAGCCTGTCCGTGGGTCTCCTGCCGAGCCTGGTCAACGAAGCGATGAACGCCCCACACACGGTCTCCGCCCCACACCGGGCGTGGACCAACCCGGCGTCCGGCGACGTCGAGGCGGCCTACGGAGGCCAGCTGTGACCACAGCCACCACCAGCCGCGAACCGCTGCGCCTCAACACCGTGGCCTCCCGCCTCGATTCGATCCTCCAAGGTCGCGGCATCGACCCCGCCACCGCACCCACCGAGGCTCCCGCGGAGCGGGTGACCGCGCTGGAGCTGGCCGAGGCCCGCATCCCGCCCCGCTACCGCCATGCCCTCGGCGGCCACCAGAAAGTCGTCGGCTGGGTGGAGGAGGTGGCCACCGCCGCGCGGCCGGGCCCCAGCGGAACCCGGGGCATCGCGCTCGGACCGTCCCTGCTGATCGCCGGGCCCACCGGCACCGGCAAGACCCACCAGGCATACGGGGCGGTGCGATCACTCCTGACCGCCGGAGTGCGCCTGCGCTGGGAAGCGGCCACCACAGCCGACCTGTACGCCCGCCTGCGCCCACGCGCCGGACACGACGCCGAGCGCGACCTGGCCACGCTCAGCCGCTGCCCGCTGCTGATCGTGGACGACCTCGGCGCGGCCAAACAGTCGGAGTGGACCGAGGAGATCACCTACCGGCTCATCAACCACCGCTACACCCACCTCCTCCCCACCCTCCTCACCACCAACCTGCCGACCGCCGCCCTGCGCGACGCCGTCGGCGACCGCGTCGCCTCCCGCCTCGCCGAGATGACCACCACCGTCGTCCTCACCGGTGCGGACCGAAGGCGTCACCGCAGCGCCTGACCCCGAACGACCACTCCCTCGTCCTGGTCCCCGGCGATCCCCCGAGCCGAAGCCTGCGACCCGCCTCACCAGGTCCGCACCGGGCCAGCAGGTGTCCCGCGACGAGCCGAGCCGAAGTGGCCACACCTCGTCCCCATCTCCCGCCCAGACATGCGACGAGCGCCACGTCTCTTCACACCGCACACGGCCGGCCAGACCTCGCTCTCCCCTGCCCCGAGGCCGCCCACCCGAGCCACACGGAGTCCCCCTTGCTTGACCGCATCACCGCCCTACTCGGCCTAACTGATTCGCGCCGGCCTCGCCTCACTGCCGATCCCGAAGATGCTCGCCGGACGGGTGCGCGCACCACCCTCGTCCTCGGCCTGGCGGCCGTCGTCCTCATGGCCTTCCGGGTCTCGTGGAACGCCTTGTCCGACGTCGCCCGTACTATCGGCGCCGACCCCACCGCAGCCCTGCTCTACCCCATCGTGGTCGACGGGCTGATGGCCCTCGCGCTGATCGCCACGCTCGCGCTGACCGGTGCCGATCGAAAGTTCGCGCTGCGGGTCCTGGCGGCCTACACGATCGCCAGCCTCCTGCTGAACTACGTCCACGGCCTCGTACCGGCCCTGCACACCGAGTCGACCCAGTGGGGTCGACTGGCCGACTGGGACCCTGCCAACTGGGCCCTCGTACTGCTGGCGACCTCACTCCCGGTCGGATCGATCTACTTCGGATCGGACCTCGTGGCGAAGGTGCTGCACCACACCCCCGAGTCGACCGACTCTCCCGGAATGACCTCTGCCCAGCCGGACGGCCAGCCAGGTGAAAAGTTGGCCAACCTGCAAGCCACCGCAACATCTGCCTGGTCAAAGCCGAGCTCTGACCAGGCCAAACCAGCCTCACCGCAGGCGTTCGAGCCGACTCCCGCACAGGTCACTAAGGGGCCCACGACGGAGCCGACCAAGACCGACGAGTCCGCCCCCAGTACCACCGAGCCCCAGTCGGCCACCGTGGCAGAGGCGACCGAACCATCTCCGCTCCGCGCCATGAGTCGAGTCCCCGCCGCCGAGTCGACCGTCGACCGCACCCGCACCCGCACCCGTACCGACGCCGACGTCCTGGACGAGGCCCGGCTCCTGACCGCCGATTGGAACGACGACCGGCTGACCGCCAAGCGCCTGCGCAGCGAACTGCGTATCGCCCAGGTCCGCGCCCGCGTCGTACGCGACCAGCTACGAGCGGAGCGCGCCGACCAGGCCCAGCCTGTTGCGGCCAGCAGCACCTGACCTCTACGCCCCGCCCCCGTCTTCCGTGCAGACAAACGCGGAAGCACGCGGGCCTGCGCTGAGCTAAGCACCCGACGCACCAACACCCCTCGGAGAACCAACCCATGTCCGTCCCGCACTACGACCTCCCCACCCCTCAGCAGGAGATCGTCACCGGCCTCAACAGCGCAGCAAGGTATCCCGCTGGACCGTCCAAGGGCCGGTCCCACGGGGGTGCCTCCGCCCCGGGGGTGGCGGAGGCACTCGGGCACCAGGGGGTGCCCGAGCAGGACACGCTCGCTGACGTCGCCGCGTACGTGCCGATGTCGCGCGCCGCCGACGAAGCCGCGCTCCACCGTGTCGCGCGCCGCCGCACACGCAAAGACGAGCAGCGCAAAGAGCGCGTCGACGTCCGCTACAGCGTCGAAGAGAAGGCCCTCATCCTCGCCAAGGCACGGACGCTGAACATCGCCGGCGCCCACTACGTCGGCGCCGTCGTCATGGCCCACGTGCACGGTGACCTCACCCTGCCCGGCCAGCGCACCCAGCTCGACGACTACATCGACGAACTCAGCGCCTTGCGCCAGCAGGTCTCCGCCATCGGTAACAACGTCAATCAGATCGCCAAGAAGCTCCACTCCGGCGGCGAGTCGCACGTGGCGGACACCGCCCTCCTTGCCCAGGCCGAGCACACCGTGATCACGGTGGCCACGGCAGTGCGCCACGTCGCCGAGGCCGCGAACCAGGCCGCCACGAAGAAGACAGCCCGATGATCGCGAAGATCAGCAACGGCAAGAGCACCGGCGGACTGATCCGCTACCTCTTCGACACGAAGAAAGCTAAGGACCACATCGACCCCCGCCTGGTCGCGTCCTTCGACGGCTTCGCCCCCGACCCCGGCCGCGGCGAAGACTTCGACGCCGCGAAAAAGCTACTGGTCGCGGATCTCGACCTGCACGTCAAACAAGCACAGCGCTTGGGCCGCGCACCCGAGCGTCACGTGTGGCACTGCTCGATCCGTGCCGCCGAGAGCGACCGCATCCTCAGCGACGACGACTGGGCCAACATCGCCCGCCGCGTCGTCGCCGCCACAGGCATCGCCCCCGAAGGCGACCTCGACGGCTGCCGCTGGGTCGCCGTCCGCCACGCCCCCGACCACATCCACATCGCCGCCACAAAAGTCCGCGCCGATCTACGCCCCGCACGCCACTGGAACGACTACCTCACCGCCGACCGCGAACTCGCAGCCGTGGAACAGGATTACGGCCTCCTGCAGGTCGTTCGCGGAGACCGAACCGCCGCCAAACGCTCCACTCGCGCCGAACAGGAGAAAGCCCAGCGCACGGGCCAGTCGTTCACTGCCCGCGAGCGCCTGCGCACCACCATCCGTACCGCGGTAGCCGCAGCCACCAGCACCGAGGAATTCCTGCACCTGCTGGCCGGCACCGACCACGTCCTCGTCGAGGTGAAGCATTTCCCTTCCGGTGACATACGCGGATACACGGTCGCCCTCGCCGGTGACACGAACGCCGCAGGCGACCCCATATGGTTTTCCGGCTCCGAACTCTCGCCCGACCTGTCCCTCCCCAGGATCCAAGAGCGACTGCGCGCCACCGAATCACAGTCCGCCGATCACTCCCAAGGCCCTCGCAAGCCCAACCCCTGGCACCAGGCCAGCGCCGCCACGGAACGCATTCCCCACCACCTTCATCACGCCACCGACGAGGCCGCCCAAGCGCACCTCGCCGCCTTCGGCGAAGCACTGGACGCACTCCCCCTCATCGCGCCCCTCGGCATCCGGCCCCAACTCCAGCAGGCAGCAACCGCATTCGAGCGCGCCACCCGCTCCCGCATCCAGGCCGACCACCAGCACGCCCGCGCCCTGCGCGGCGCCGTGCGGACCATGCTCCGCGAACCCGCGCCCAAGGACGGAGCCGCGCTGGCGATGCTCCTCGACGCGGCCCTCCTTGTCGTCATCGCAGCCGCACGATGGCACGACACCCGACGCCACGGACAGCAAGTCATCGCAGCCCAAAAGACCCTGCTGTACCTCCAAGCCGCCTACGACCAAGCAGCTCCCGCTCCCTTGGTCGCTCTCGCGCGCCGCAAGACGCCCCCGCAGACTGTGTCCCGGCACATCCACCAGATCCAGGAAGCCATGCCCACCCACGCGGAACAGATCCTCAACGACCCCGCCGCGGAAACCCTCACGACCGCGCTTGCCGAAGCCGAGTCCGCAGGCCACGACCCCGCGCGCCTGCTGCAGCACGCCTTCGACCAGCGGGCGATGGACGATGCCCGATCCCCGGCACGCACCCTGGCCTGGCGCGTCAACCGCCTCGCTCAGAGGCCGGCACCCAGCGCACGGGCGCGAGCCGCACAGGCACGATCGACCGTGCCGGTGAGTGGGCGCGTGAGCTCCACCGACCAGCCGACCCAGACTCCTCCGACAGCTCGGCCGCAGCAGACGCCACCGGCACGACGCCGCTGATCAGGCCGGTGCAGACAGTTCGGGAGTGAGCAGCTCCAGCGCTTCCTCCCACCGAAAACGGTCGGCACCACCGCCGGCCTTCGGCTTGTGGGGCTCGTATGCGCCGATCAGGACGCCCATCTCGCGCAGCCGCTCCAGGCTCTGGCTGTACGCGGGGTGGGCGGCCTGGGCGGAATTCAGGTACGGCAGGACGGCGGTAGGGATACCGAAGCCGTACGCCTCGCACAGGATGCCCAACGCCAGGGTGTCGGAGATCCCCGCCGCCCATTTGTTGATCGTGTTGAAGGTGGCCGGGGCCACCGCGATGGCGTCGGCGGGCGGCAGCGGGCGCGGGTCTCCGGGTGAGCGCCAGGCCGAGCGGATCGGGTAGCCGGTCTGTGCCTCGATCGCCTCGGCGTCGATGAAGCCGAGGCCCTGCGGGGTGGCGACGACGCCCACGTCCCAGTTCGCCTCCTGGGCCACGGTGATCAGCTTGCCGACGTCGCCGGCGATGCCGGACGCGCACACCACGACGTACAAAAAGGGCTTCTTGGGCTGCTGGTCAGGCTGATCACTCACGCGGGGACTCCCAGTTGACGACTGAAACGGTGCAGGTCAGGCAGCGTACGGCGGCGGTCGCGGGCAGCCATGTCGGCAACCATTTCGCGGACGGCGGGGCGGCGGACGTCCTGGGCTGCGCAGCTCTCGGCGATGCGCAGGGCTTGGTAGCCGTCTGCGAGGCGGCCCTGCTGGCTGTAGGCGCGGGCGGCTTCGATCCACAGGGCGGCACGGCGTTCGGGGACGGGGATGTGCCGGCGCATGAGGGGTCGGGCTGTTTCCAGGGCGACGCCGGCGTCGCCGAAGGCGACCGCCGCGCTGAGTGCGTGCAGGGAGACGTTGGTCGGGCTGAAGTTGGCCCAGGCGTCGGAACTGTCGAGCGCGACATAGCGGGCGACCTCGTGCGCCTCGGTGAGGAAGTCCTGGGTGGCGGCGCGGTCGCCGCCGCTGCTGGCTGCGGTGACGCCGCGCAGGAGCAGCAGGCCCAGTGCCCCGAGGTATTTCGGGGAGCGCTGGTCGTAGGAGCCGGTGAGCTGGTCGGCGGTGTGGCGGACCAAGGTGACGGCCTGAGTGGTGTGGCTGTCGCGGGCCAGGGCGTGCGCGTGGACGCGGACGCTGGAGGCGAGAACGACTGGGTTCCCGGAGCGTTCGGCCTCGGCCATGGCGCGTCCGACAGCGAGCCAGGCATTGCCCTGGTCGCTCTGTTTGAGCAGCAGGCTCGCCGAAGTCTGATACGCCGTGGCGAGAAGCCCGGACAGGTCGCTCGAACCAGGGGCGTCGCTGATGGCCTGGCGTAGCTGCCCGATCAGGTCGGGCAGCGTGCCTTCGAGCTGGGCGTAGTCACAGGTGCAGAAGAGGCGGCGTACGCCCGCGACTTGGTCCCGCAAGTTCTGGATATCTGGAGCCGATTCGGAGGGCGCATGGACCGCGCCAGGCAAAAGGGACCGGACCAAGTCCTGATGAGCAGCGCGGGAGGTGGTGGGCGTCGCAAGCGCGGCGATGCCCGCGGCGAGGAAGGTACGGCGGTGCATGTCCTCTGTCTCAGGGTCGGCGGGACGGGCGTCCGAAGCGGCAGCGAGGCCAAGGTGGGGCGGCGGAATGTCCAGCACCTGCGCGATCTCGCGCAGCATGCGGATGTCTTCCGTACCCCTACCGCCCTCCAGGCGGCTCACCTTGGACTGGTGATAGCCCAATGCGGCGGCGACGTCCTTCTGCGAGCGTCGCTGCACGACGCGTGCCTTGCGGATCACTTCACCGATCCGTCTCGCTTCGTTCTGCACTTCGGCCATCTGCGCCACGGCTCCTCCTGCCGTCGCCGATCCTGCCTGCACAACCGAGCGTAATGGACAGCTAGTTCACCGTGATGCAGCTCCTGCATAGGTGATGCATCACCGGCACACAGCCTGGCTCGGGGCGCCCCTGTGGCGGTTGCGTGGTGGGACCGCACCAATCCAGGAGGCCGCTCGTGGAATCTCATCAAATCCGTTTTCCCGTCTCCAGCACTCCCGCCGGCGCCGCGTCCGCGCGCCGTCAGCTGACGGACGGGATACGGGCTTGGGGCGCCGATCTTGGGCCTGAACTCCTGGATACGGCGGCGTTGGTGGCATCGGAACTGATCACGAACGCGGTGCGGCACGCCGATGACGGCCCTATCACGGCCCTTGCCCGCCTGAGCAGGGAAGCGCTGCGGGTCGAGGTGACCGACACCAGCCCCGACATCCCGCAGGTCGGCTTGCCAGATGCGTACGAGGAGGGCGGGCGCGGTCTGGTCCTCGTGGCCGCACTCGCGGATCGCCACGGCTTCGACCCGCTGCCTTCCGGAAAGCGCTGCTGGGCCGAATTCAAGTTCAACGCCCCGCTGCCACCCCTCGGAGCAAACCCACCTTCGCAGAGGAGCCGACTCTTGCCAGCTCTCCGGATTCCCCCAGTCGCCGCGGAAGTGGTCGCCGTGCGACCGAGCATTCCGCTGGTCGGGTCCGTGACCGTCGACGGATCGAAGAACGCGGCTCTGCCCTTGCTGGCAGCCGCTACGGCCATGCGCCGACCGGTACACCTGAGCAATGTCCCGGCGAACACAGATGTCGAGACGATGCTCATCCTCCTCCAGCAGGCCGGCTGGCACGCGGGCCGCCCGCTCAGCGATCCGCACACCGTGGTGATCCTGCCGAGCGACAAACCGCAGCCGGATCCCGAGCCCGAGGTCGCCGCCCGTATCCGAGCTTCGTACTACCTGGTCCCGGCGCTGCTCGGTGCCTACGGACGGGCCCGCTTGCCCTGGCCGGGCGGCTGCGCCATCGGGGAACGCGGGATGGAACAGCACTTCAAGGTGTACGAGCGCTTCGGTGACCGTACGACCGTCGATGACCGCGGCTACCTCGTAAAGGCGGCCACGAGCGGGGACGAGTCGGTATCGATCATGCTGCCCTTCCGCTCGCGCGGTGCGAGCATCGCCGCCCTCCTTCGCGCTGTCGTGGCCGGGCGGCCGCTACGTCTGGGCGGACCAAACCTTTCGCCCGAAGTGGTCAGTGTCGTAGACGCGTTGGAGATCTCCGGGTGGGAGTGCCGAGTGAGCGAGACAGTCCTGGCGCTCCAGCCTCCAAGGTCCGTCTCCGGCGATGCCCTCGCCTGGAGGGTGCCCGGCGACAAGATCGAGGCAGGCACATTGGCCTGCGCGGTCGCGGTGAGCGGCGGCAACGCAGACATCCTCGGTGTGGGCCGCAACGACGTCGCTCCGCTGGTCACTGCACTGCGCTGGCTCGGCGTACCCGCCGCCGCCGAGGACGGCACCCTCTCCATCCAAGCCCAGGACACCCAGCCCACCGGCCGACCGCTGCGCGCCATCGCCTCGCTGTCCCCCGGCGGCCTCGACGCCGATTTCGAACCACCGCTGATCGCTCTGGCCCTCACCCTCCCCGGCACCCACCTCTTCGCCGACGACATCAACCCCGGCCGCCACGGCAATCTGCTGCCCCAACTCATGCGCCTCGGAGCCGCGATCGATGAGCTGTCGCCCACGCAGTGCCGCTTCACCGGCCCCCAGCAGCTGACAGGTACGGGAGTGGAAGCAACCGACATCCGCACGGGCTCCGCCCTGCTCATCGCCGGCCTCACCGCTCGCGGCGTCACCACCCTCGGCGGCCTCGAACAGCTACGGCGGGGCCATGCCGACCTGCCCGTCAAACTGCACGCTCTCGGAGCCGACATCTGCGAGGTGCGCCCGTGAGCCGACAGTTCCGGCAGGTCATCGCCACGACCGACGTCCACTCCGCCTTCGACTCTGCCGCCCCGATGCTCACCTACCTCCACGCTGCCAGGCCCGAAAGCCTGATCGTGGACTGCGGCGACTTCTTCGAGGGCAGCGGCTACTACCACCTCGGCAAGGGATACATCGAGCGCGAAGTCCTCACCACTCTGTACGACGTGCTCGCCCCCGGAAACCACGGCTGGCCGCACTACTTCGAGCCGGAACTGCGCCAGATGACCGTGTGCGCGAACACGATCGACGACCGTGGCGAGCCTCTCTTCGATCGTGTACGCATCACTCACATCGGGGGCCGCCGCGTCGCCGTCACGGCAGTGATGGGCCTCCAGGCATTCAATGCGATCCCCTTCGAGCAGCGCGCGAATCATCAGCTCACCGAGCCCGCCCAGGCCCTGCGCGGCCTGATGCTGGAACACCACCATCGCGTGGACACCTGGATGGTGTTGTCCCACTCCGGCTTCGATGAGGACCTGAAACTCGCCGCCGCCTGCCCGTTCGCCGACGTCGTCTTCGCCGGGCACTGCCACAGCGATGCATACGGGCCGGTGCATATCGGAGACACGCTCGTGGTCAAGGGGCCCGAACTCGGCGCCGGGTATGCCGCCGCCGAACCCGTGGGAAGCGGCTGGGCCGTCCGCACCTGCGTCTTCCCCGACACCACGACCACACCTGAAGTTCTCGCCCCGCTGTGGGCGAAGATCTCGGCCATCAAGGAGATGCTTGCGAGCGGCCTCGGCGTCGTGAACGCCAGCTATTCCAATAGCCTGTTGGACCGCCGCCGCCTGCTCGAAGAGATCGCCGGCCGCCTACATTCCGGCCTGGGCGCTGACACGGTCATCCTCAACGAGACCGCCCTGCGTCCCGTACAGCTCGGCGACACCCTCACCCTCGGCGACCTGCTAAGCATCGAGCCCTTCGGCAACCAGCTCGTGCACGCCTTCCTCCCCAGGGATCACATCCACAGCCATGACGAGCTGCTCGCTCACCTCACGGAACGCGTCGGCCCGCTGGTCGTCGCGCCCACTCCCCTACCCCCAGTGATCCGCGCTGTGCTGACCACCGACTATCTGGCCGACAGCTACCTCGGCGGGCGGACCCACGAGGCAGGACTACATCTCGGGCAAGCCGTGCGTCACATCCTGACCACCGCCCCTGTCAGGGTCGGCGAGGAAGACAACCAATGATTCTCACTGGGCCCGAAATCAACGCTGCCGTGGCCGACGGCCGCCTACGCATCACCCCGTTCGCCCCGGACCAGACCAACCCCAACAGCTACAACGTTCGCCTCGGCTCGACCCTGCTGACCTACACCGCCAAGGTCATCGACGCGCATCTCCCCAACCCCACCCGCACGATCCGCATCCCCAAGGACGGATACGTCCTTGAGCCCGGCGAGCTGTACCTCGGCCACACCGTCGAAGAGGTCGGCTCAGATCTCTTCGTCCCCCTGCTCTTCGGCCGCTCCTCGGTCGGACGACTCGGCTTGTTCGTCGAGATCACCGCTCCCATCGGCGACATCGGCTTCCACGGCCAATGGACCCTGATGCTCTCCCCCGTCCGCCGGCTGCGTGTGTACGCAGGCATGAAGATCGGGCAGGTCATGTTCTTCGTCTCCACTGGCGACATCGACCTCTACCGGGGCAAGTACCAGGGCGCCGTCGGCCCCCAGCCCTCCCGCTACTGGCGGGACACCACACCGGTGCGGGCAGTCGCCTCATGATCCTCACCGGGCCTGCCATTTCCGCGGCCGTCAACGCGGGCGAGATCACC
>NZ_JAFLRJ010000778.1 GCF_017315755.1 Streptomyces beijiangensis | reverse complement strand
TCGGCGAATCCGTCGCCGACCTGCCGTGGGCCCAGCTCGACGCCCAGGAGCCCGCGTTCGGAGCAGCACTCGACGCAGTGGAGGAAGAGGCACACGCGGCCCTGGGCATCTCCGTCCGAGCATCCCTGCTGGAGCACCCGAGCGAACCGATCGCGCTGGTCGCCCTCCAGATCGCGCTCGCCGCACTGTGGCGGGACCACGGGGTGCAACCCGACGCCCTGATCGCCCGCGGCCCCGGCGAGATCGCAGCCGCCCACGTGGCGGGCGTCCTCACACTCCACGACGCGCTGATCGCCGCCGTCGG
>NZ_JAFLRJ010000777.1 GCF_017315755.1 Streptomyces beijiangensis | reverse complement strand
TTTCGGGGGCTCCGCCCCCGGACCCCCGGTCCTCAATCTCCGGACGGGCTTGATTTTGCTCGGCCCGGCCGTCAGGACGTTGCTCGGACCATCGTCAGTACCTCGTCCCTCACCTTTGCCATCGTCGCCTCGTCCCTTGCCTCCACGTTCAGGCGCAGGAGTGGCTCCGTGTTCGAAGGGCGGAGGTTGAACCACCAGTCCTGCGCGGTGACCGTCAGGCCGTCCAGGTCGTCCGTGGTGATGCCGTCGAGAGACCCGTACGCCTCGCGGACCGCCGATGTGCGGGCCGTCTGGTCGTCGACCGTGGAGTTGATCTCGCCGGAGCCCGCGTAGCGGTCGTACGAGGAGACCAGGGCGGAGAGCGTGCCTTCCTGGCCGCCCAGGGCCGCCAGGACGTGCAGCGCCGCGAGCATGCCGGTGTCCGCGTTCCAGAAGTCCCGGAAGTAGTAGTGGGCGGAGTGCTCGCCGCCGAAGATCGCTCCGGTGGTCGCCATCTCCTGCTTGATGAAGGAGTGGCCCACGCGCGTGCGGACGGGGATGCCGCCGTGTTCGCGTACGACCTCGGGGACCGACCAGGACGTGATCAGGTTGTGGATCACGGTGCCGCCGGGGTGCTTGGCCAGTTCGCGGGCGGCGACCAGGGCCGTGATGGCGGACGGCGAGACGCCCCGGCCGCGCTCGTCGACCACGAAGCAGCGGTCGGCGTCGCCGTCGAAGGCCAGGCCGAGGTCGGCGCCCTCGGCGAGGACACGGGCCTGCAGGTCGACGATGTTCGCCGGGTCCAGGGGGTTGGCCTCGTGGTTGGGGAAGGTGCCGTCGAGCTCGAAGTACATGGGGACGAGCGTGACGGGTAGGTCCGCGAAGACCGTGGGGACCGTGTGGCCCCCCATGCCGTTGCCCGCGTCCACCACGACCTTCAGCGGGCGGAGGCCGGAGAGGTCGACGAGGGACAGGAGATGGGCCGCGTAGTCCGTCAACGTCTCGCGGTGGGTGATGGTTCCTGTGGTGGCGGAGGGTGTTGGGGCTCCCGTCGCCGACCAGTTCTCGGCGAGGGTACGAATCTCCGCGAGGCCCGTGTCCTGGCCCACCGGGGCCGCGCCGGCCCGGCACATCTTGATGCCGTTGTACTGCGCCGGGTTGTGCGAGGCGGTGAACATCGCGCCCGGCATGTCCAGTTGGCCGGAGGCGAAGTACAGCTGGTCCGTCGAGCACAGGCCGATGAGGGTGACGTCGGCGCCCTGCGCGGCCGCACCGCGCGCGAACGCGCCCGAGAGGCCGGGCGACGAGGGGCGCATGTCGTACCCGATCACGATCGCGGACGCCTCCGTCACCGTGACGAAAGCCGCCCCGAAGAGCTCGGCCAGGGGCTCGTCCCACTGGTCGGGGACCACTCCGCGCACGTCGTACGCCTTGACGATCTGCGACAAATCGACGACAGCAGCCACGGTCGGCCCTCCTGGAGGTGATTGAAGGTCATTACGGACCCCTCAAACTACCCGGAGGCAGAAGGGCGCGGTTCAGGGCTCCGGTGAGCGCAGCACGCGCAGATGGCCACGGCGTCCGGTCTCCATCGGGTCGGCCTGCCGTCCGCCGCCCGCTCCGCCCGGCCCGCGGTCGTGCGGACGGGCCGCTTCCCGTACCGCGTTGGCGAGCGCTTCGAGATCGTCGCCGCTGGGGTGCGCGGGGGCCGAGCCGTCGGTGAGACGGACGACGTCCCAGCCGCGCGGGGCGGTCAGGCGCGCGCTGTGGTCGGCGCACAGGTCGTAGCAGTGGGGTTCGGCATAGGTGGCGAGAGGGCCGAGTACCGCGGTCGAGTCGGC
This sequence comes from Streptomyces beijiangensis, assembly GCF_017315755.1. GTDB lineage: Bacteria > Actinomycetota > Actinomycetes > Streptomycetales > Streptomycetaceae > Streptomyces > Streptomyces beijiangensis. The sequence continues at coordinate 440 of NZ_JAFLRJ010000777.1, read as the reverse complement.
GTAGACGTACGTCAGCGTCGCGACGGCAGGGCGGCCGCACGCAGTGCGAGAACAGCGACGTACAGGGCTCACGATGTTGGACGGTACCGCACTCTTGAGCGGGCCGCGACGACGCGCCCCGGCGTCACTCGACCGTGTCGTCCTGTCACCCCTGACCCTGCCGCCCGCGGAGCAACTCCCCTGACCTGCACGGGGAAAGAGGGACACGGGCAGTGACCGGACGGGTTTCGGTCAGTAGTTGGCGAGATCAAGACAATCGATGCCGGATCCATGGCCGGAATACAAGATGAAGACGGTCCAAAAGGTGAGGGAACTGTTCATTCGACGACATGTCGTGCAGAGGCCCGCCTCGTCCGGCACCAGGCTGTCCGGAGGACTACCCTGCGTCAGTGATGGACGCTCCCGCACCCCCGCCCCAGCCCGCCGAGCCGCGGCCGCCC
>NZ_JAFLRJ010000776.1:1369-1572 GCF_017315755.1 Streptomyces beijiangensis | reverse complement strand
GCCGCGGTGAGCGCGGCGGCGCCCGCGATGACCCTGCGGATCACCCGAAGCGCCCGTTCACATAGTCCGAAGTGCGCTGGTCCTGGGGGGCGTTGAACATGTCGTGGGTCGGTCCGTGCTCGACGATGACGCCCGGCGTGCCCTGTTCGGCGAGGAAGAAGGCGCAGCTGTCGGAGACGCGGGCCGCCTGCTGCATGTTGTGG
>NZ_JAFLRJ010000776.1:0-1352 GCF_017315755.1 Streptomyces beijiangensis | reverse complement strand
GCGTTGCTGCTGGCCGCCGGAGAGCGCGCCGCCCGGCTGGCGCAGCCGGTCCTTGACCTCGCGCCACAGCCCCGCCTTGGTCAGGCACTCCTCGACGAGGTCGTCCTTGCCGCCGCGGGCCGCCTTGATGCCGTTGAGCTTCAGGCCCGCCAGGACGTTGTCGTACAGCGACATGGCGGGGAAGGGGTTCGGCTTCTGGAAGACCATGCCGATCTCGCGGCGGGCACGGGTGATGCGGCGGCCCCGGTCGTAGATGTCGTCGCCGTCGAGAAGGACCCGGCCTGCGAGGGAGGCCGAGTCGATCAGCTCGTGCATACGGTTGAGGATCCGCAGGAAGGTCGACTTGCCGCAGCCCGAGGGGCCGATGAGGGCGGTGACCTCGCGGGCGGGCATGGTGAGCGAGACCCGGTCGAGGACCTTGTGGTCGGCGAACCAGGCGGAGATCGCCTCGGCTTCGAGGGAGGCAGCGGCGGTCGCGGACGTCACCACGCGGGGCTGGACGACGGTGTCGATGAGATCGGACATGGCGGAGTGACTCCCGGTCGGCCGGAGGACGTCGGTCAGAGGAGGTTGGGGAGAAGGCGGGTGGCGGCGGAGGCGACCGCCAGGCCGAGTGCGGTGAGCACGGGCACGGCGCTGATCCAGGTCTGCCAGCGGCCCCAGACGCGGTGCGCCCAGACGGCGAGGAGGGATGCGATGAAGAGGGCCTGGCACCAGAGGAAGACCGCGAGCCACGCACCGCTCTCACCCTTGAGCGCCTCCTCGGCGGGGCTGATGACACCGGAGCGGGCGGGGGCCGGCTGGATCGGCGAGGTCAGTTCGGCGTCGACGCGCAGGAGTCCGGAGGGGGTGTACGGGGCGCCGCTCGCGGTGATGAGTGTGAGCCGCCCCTGCCCCTGGCCGAGCGTGGCGGGGAGCTTGTCGCCGGGGTGGCGTACATCCAACACCCGGTACACAGCCCTTCCCTGACCCGTCGTCAGTTCGATCTCCGCGCCCGGCGGAAGCTTGTGGACGGCGCCGAAGGGGGAGCCGTAACCCCACTGCCTGCCCATGATCACGGAGGTGCCCGGCTGGCCCGGCATGGCGGTGTCGCGGCGGTGTCCGGGGCCGGACATCAGCACGCCGGAGGTGGTGCCCTCGGCGACGACCTCGTTCAGGCCGAGGGCGGGAATGCGCAGGAGCGCGACCGGGGAGCCCATGGCGAGCGGCTTGTTGTCGTAGGTGCGCTGGCCCACCGGGGCCGTTCCCAGGGCGAGTTGCTTGCGCAGCTCGTCGTAGGCGACCTGCTGGTCGCGGGTGTGCTGGAGGTGGCCCACGATCGTGAGGCCGGCGGCGAAGCCGATGAGGACGGC
>NZ_JAFLRJ010000775.1 GCF_017315755.1 Streptomyces beijiangensis | reverse complement strand
ATTTGCTGGGCTGGCCGATGAGTTGGGCGTCCGTCTATCTGTCGGACGCACCGGGCAATGCTGGGACAACGCCCTCGCCGAGTCCTTCTTCGCCACCATCAAACGCGAATTGCTCGGCACCACCGCCTGGCCCAGCCGGGCCGCCGCCCGCACCGCGATCTTCGACTTCATCGAAAGCTGGTACAACTTGCACCGCCTACACAGCAGCCTCGGCTACCGCAGTCCCGCCGACTACGAGACCGCCGCGGCCTAACCGCACACCGACGGTGTCCGTCAAAGCGGAACAAGCTCA
>NZ_JAFLRJ010000774.1 GCF_017315755.1 Streptomyces beijiangensis | reverse complement strand
GGATCGCCCGCCTCGCGGGCGTGGGCAGGGCCGCCGTCAGCAACTGGCGGCGCAGGCACGCCGATTTCCCCAAGCCGGTCGGCGGCACCGAGACCAGCCCCTCCTTCGCGCTCCCCGAAGTCGAGCAGTGGCTGCGCGACCAGGGGAAACTCGCAGAAGTGCCGCTCCGTGAGCGCGTCTGGCAGCAACTGGCGGGACACCCGGCCGGCGCCGTCACCGCGCTGCGTCACGCGGGTTGCGCCCTGTTGCTCGTACGGGACAGGCCGCGCGCCTGGCTGAAGGTGGCCGCCGTCACCGACGCGCAGCTCGCCCGGGTGCTGCCGACCGCCCTCGCCGACGTGCTCGTCGCACGCTTCGGCGTCCCCGGCCCTGTGAACACCCCCACCGCCGCCGACCTGCTCCCCTCCGTCCCCCTGCTGCGCGCCGCCGCCGAACTGGCCGCCGGGACCGGGGCCTGCGAGGCCCTCGAGTTCCTGCT
>NZ_JAFLRJ010000773.1 GCF_017315755.1 Streptomyces beijiangensis | reverse complement strand
AGGCCGCCCCTGAACCCGGCGGCCGGATGTCCACCGAGTCGGCCGACGGCTTCCGTCTCGACCGGATCGGCCAGATCCTCTGCACCTCGTACCCGGAGCTGCGGCACACTCCGGGCCTTGACGAGGTCGAGCTGCGCTCGTTCTCGCCCGGCGTGCTGGTGCACAGCGAGGGACGCCAGTTCCGTACCGGCGAACCAGGTAGCGCGAGGGGCGCACTCACAGCG
>NZ_JAFLRJ010000772.1 GCF_017315755.1 Streptomyces beijiangensis | reverse complement strand
GATGACCATCAATCGATCACTCGGGAAGGTACGCCCTTCGCGTTCAACCCGAGGCCGATCCACAGGTCTTGAGCATTGCTCCAACGACGAAGAGCGCGCGGCCCTCGCCGCAGACCTCAAGAACGCCCGCCACACCAGCGACTTGGTGAGCGTCCAAATCCTGTTGGTCCGCCTCACCACCGCAGGTTCCTGCCCCGCCCGGCGCACCAAGGGGGCAAACGCATGAGCATCCTCGCCCTTCTCGTGATCTTCGCCGTAGCGGTCGCCGCCGGATTCGCGGTTCTGCTCCTCGAACAGTTCCGGCATGACCGCCGCAGCCGCACCGCCTTCTGCATGACGTGCGGTCAATACCACCCCCGCCACTCCGCCCACCGCTGAACCACCCTGGCCCGCCCTACTCGGGGCGGGCCCTTGGAGAGCACCATGACCAGCACTATCGCCAACCTCATGGACCAGGTCCTCGAACTGGCCAAGGAGGCAA
>NZ_JAFLRJ010000771.1 GCF_017315755.1 Streptomyces beijiangensis | reverse complement strand
GCTCCGGCGGGCCCGGCGGCGGCGGGGTGCTTGCGTCGTGGGAGACATCAACAGGCCTGGGTCCGCTGCTACTTGACCGCGCTCTGAGCGGCGGAGAGCGCGTCCTTCGGTGACTTCGAGCCGCTGAGTGCGGACTGGACCGCCTTCCACAACTGCTCGGAGATCTTCGGGTACTTGGTGCCCAGGTCGTCGCTGGTACGGCCCTTGGCCGCCTTCACCGCTGCTACCCACGGCGTGAGTTCCGGCGTGGCCGCCGACTGCTTCTGCTGCACCTCGGCGGTCGGGGCGACGTAGGAGAGCGTGGTGTCGGTGTCGTACAGGTTCTGCGTGCTCGTCAGGCAGGTCGCGAGCTTCTGCGTCGTCGCGTAGCGAGCGGTGCTGCTCTGGACGGGAAGCGTGACGAACTCGCCGCCGGTGGGGGCTGCGGCACTGCCTCCGGTGGCGCCGGGTATGGGCAGGACGCCGTAGTCGAGTCCCGCCTTCTTCGCTGCTGCGAGCTGCCAGGTGCCGTTCTCGCTGAACGCGTAGCTGCCGGTCGCGAACTCCTGCCAGCTGGTGGTCTGGGTGTTGTTGAGTACGGAGTTGGGGGCATAGCCCTTGTCCAGCCAGTCCTTCCACAGCGACAGGGCGGAGACGGCCGCGGGGGAGTCGACGGCGGTGAGTTTCGCACCCGCGCCCCAGAACCAGGGCAGGAACTGGAAGCTGCCCTCCTCCGTGCCGATCGCGGAGAAGGTGATGCCCTTCTTGCCCGCGCTCTTGACCTTCGCCAGTGCCGCCGTGAGCGACGGCCAGTCCTTGACTGTGGTGATGTCGACCCCGGCCGCCTTCAGGATCTTCTTGTTGTAGTAGAGGGCAAGGGTGTTGGCGCCGATCGGGGTGCCGTACGTCTTGCCGCCCGACTGTCCGGCTGCGAGGAGGTTGGGGTCCACGGCCGAGGTGTCGAGCTTGTTGTCGGCGGTCGTGGTGAGCACACCCGCTTCGGCCAGGGTGGAGACCACCGGGTTGTCGACGATGAGGACGTCGGGGGAGTTGTCCTGCTGTGCGGCGAGGAGGGCCTTGCCCGCCAGGTCGCTGGTGTCGAAGCCGGTGCGCTTGATCTTCACGCCGGCTTTGGTGCCGCAGGCGTCGAGGAGCTTGGTCCACGCCGAGCCCTTGGCGAACTGCGGATAGGGGTCCCAGATCGTGTACGTACCGCTGTCCGACGCCTTCGACCCGGTGCTTCCCGAGCCGGAGCCGCAGGCGGTGGCGGTGGCGGTGAGGGCCAGGGCGGTGAGGGCGGCGGTGCTGATCCGCCGTGAGGAGGAGCGTTTCATCGCGGGTTCCTTTGTTTTGGACATGCGGGTGCCGAGGCGATGGGTCGTCGGTCGCTCGGAAGCGGGCGGCCGGG
>NZ_JAFLRJ010000770.1:1784-1917 GCF_017315755.1 Streptomyces beijiangensis | reverse complement strand
GCGCTGGAGTTCAGTCCCGCGGCGGTGATGCTGTCCTTCGGCGACCCGGGCCCGTTCGTCGAGCGGATCCGCCGGTTGGATGCGGTGCTGATCGTCCAAGTCACCGATCTGGACGAGGCCCGGCGGGCCGTGG
>NZ_JAFLRJ010000770.1:1464-1685 GCF_017315755.1 Streptomyces beijiangensis | reverse complement strand
GGTCAGGACACCGAACGCAACAGCGTGTTGGACATCGCCCGCGGCGCGCGCTGGCCGATGGAGAAGTACACCGCCCGTACGCTCGGTCACCCGTATCTCGACCGATGGCGCGGCCGGGAGGCCGAGTTGGCCGCCGACCCCATGGCCCGTCAGGACTACCGGGACGACGTGGCGCGCCGGGCGATTCCGCCCATGCCGGTCTGGGCGGGCGAGGCCGTCGA
>NZ_JAFLRJ010000770.1:0-1456 GCF_017315755.1 Streptomyces beijiangensis | reverse complement strand
CCGGGCGCCGCGAGAGCACGATGCCCCGCACCTCGTGGCAGACCTCCCCGGTCACCCGGCCCCGGTCCATCCGCAGCGAGAGCCGCTGCTCGCCGAGCGCGACGTCCAGTTCGGCGACCGACCCCTCGCGCCCGGCCACGCGTTCCGCGACGGAGCGCCTGCGCTTGATCCGTACGGCGCCGGGCGGCAGCGAGTCCGCCAGGTTCGCCGACAGCACGCCGGCGTAAAGGTTCAGGTCCGCACTGTCCTGGCGCAGCGCCGCGGCCAGCAGCTCCACTTCGCTGTCAGCCATCGAGGCCCAGCACCATGGTCGGCCGTTCGATGACGTGGTCGTCGCGCAGTGGGCGCACCGCTGTGCCGATGGCGAAGAACTCGGTGGTGTGCGTCCCCCACGTATGCGAGTGCTGCCGCAGCTGTACGGCCACGATCCCCTCGGCCTCCAGTGCTTGTCCCTCCGCCTGCATACGGCTCATCGCCAGCTCGCGTGCGTCGTAGAGGGCCTGGGTGAACGGCTCGATCTCGACGTTGCGGCCCGTGGTGCTCATCGCCTGGGCGAAGCGCTGGTGCGCCACGTGGTAGACACACGACCCCATGACCATGTCGAGCGGCGCGTACCCGGCCCGGATCAGTGTCCAGAAATCCTGGCCCGACAGGTCCGAAGTGAACGGCTTGCCCTTGTTGTTGAGCCAGGTCCCGCCCTCGCCCGGGTCCGCACCGTCCGCCTTCACCGCCGTGCCGACGGCGATGAACTCGGCGATGTCCGAGCCGAACTCCTTGAACTCGATGTCCAGCCGCACGCCCACGATCCCGTCCGCCCCCAGAGCGCTCGCCTCCGCCTCCATCCGGCTCATCGCCAGCTCGCGGGCGTGGTACATGGCCTGCGACAGCTTGGTCAGCTCCTGGTTCTTCGTCCACCGGCCGAGCTGGATGCCGACGTGGTAGACGGACGAGCCGAGGACCAGGCCGAGCGGACGGAAGCCGGCTTCGCGCACCAGCAGGAACTCGTTCACCGTCAGGTCCGAGGTGAACAACGAGCCCTTCTCCCCCGGTTGGAGCTGCGCGAGCCGCCGCATCGCGTCCTGGGGTATACCCTCGGCAGCCGACTGCGCGGCTCCCCCGCCCAGTTGTCGCCCCGTTCGCTCGTTCATGTCAGCGCTCGCGCTCCAGTCTCATGATGGTCAGTGGCCCGGGCCCGGCGGGCCGCTCGGAGCGGCGGAACCGGGCGATGGAGGTGCCGACGAAGACCGCCTCCGCGTGGAAGTCGTGCGCGTAGCCGAACGAGGAGCACTCGCTCTCCCGCACGCTCAACTCCACGTCGTCCACCACCACCCCGTCGCCGCCGTGCTTCGCCGCATCGAGGGCCAGCTGGTTCCGGGCGTCCTGGCGGACAAGGCTGATCAGCTGGGTATAGCCGTCGACCTCCTGGTTCCCCGCGGTCCAGGTGATCCGGCGGGAG
>NZ_JAFLRJ010000769.1 GCF_017315755.1 Streptomyces beijiangensis | reverse complement strand
GGCACAGCTGGGCCGCTGTGCAGCGCGCCGGCCAAGGGGCGCTGTCGTCGATCACCAGCGCCGTGTTCATCCTGCTGTCGGTGGGCGCGCTGATCGGGGTCTGGAATCTCTCCGGGACGATTCCGACGCTCGTGTACTACGGGATCCAGGTGCTCTCGCCGAGTTGGTACTACGCGGCCACCGCGCTGATCTGCGGTGTGATCGCCATGAGCATCGGCAGCTCCTGGACGACGGCAGGGACGATCGGTGTCGGGCTCATCGGGGTCGCGGACATGGTCGGTGTCTCGACGGCCATCACGGCCGGCGCGGTGATCTCGGGTGCGTACCTCGGCGACAAGCTCTCGCCGCTGTCCGAGACGACGGTCCTGACGGCCCAAATGGTGAAGGTGGATGTCCACGAGCACATCAAGCGCCAGGCGTGGACTTCGGTGCCCGCGTTCGTGATCGCGTTCGTCGTCTTCCTGGTGCTCGGCCTGGTCAAGGGCGCCGACGTGGTCAACCCTGTGGGCGAGGACATCGAGCTCGCCGGTCTCGGCGAGATCTACAGCATCACGCCACTGAACCTCCTGCCGCTGGTCCTGCTGGCGGTCCTGTCGATCCGCAAGGTGCCCGCCACGCTCGCGCTGCTCTGCTCCACGCTCTTCGCAGGTGTCCTGGGGGCGTTCCTCCAGCCTGATGTGGTGCGGGCCTTCGTCCCCGGCGCGGGCAACATCGTGGTCGAGTCGCTGAAGGGCGTGTGGAAGGCGATGGCGAACGGGTTCGACATCGCCTCGGGTGTCCCGCAGATCGACGCCCTGCTGTCCCGGGGCGGTATGGACAGCATGCTTTTGACACTCTGGCTCATCATCGGGGCGGTCACCTTCGGC
>NZ_JAFLRJ010000078.1 GCF_017315755.1 Streptomyces beijiangensis | reverse complement strand
GCTGTTGGACCTCGGGGCCCGTGGCCCCTCCCTGGCCACCGAGACCGCCTGCGCCTCTGGGGCCAGCGCACTCGCCGTCGCCAGGGACCTGTTGCTGAGCGGGGCCTGCGACATCGCGGTGGCCGGCGGCACCGAGGCGGCGATCACGCCGGTGGTCACCACCGGGTTCCAGCGGATGGGGGCGCTGTCCTCCCGTACCGGCGACCCCGCGGCTGCCTCCCGGCCGTTCGCCGACGACCGGGACGGGTTCGTCATCTCCGAGGGCGCAGCGATCCTGGTCCTGGAACGGGTCGGGGACGCCCGGGCCCGCGGCCGGCGCGGCTACGCCCAACTCGCCGGTACCGGAATGAGTTCCGACGCCCATCACCCCACCGCGCCCGCCCCCGGCGGGAACGTCGCCGAGGTCGCGCTGCGCGCGGCGGTGGCCGAAGCGGGCCTGCGGCCGTCGGACATCGACCATGTCAACGCGCACGGCACCTCGACCCCGAAGAACGACGAGATGGAGGCCGAGCTGATCGGCCGGGTGCTGCCGCACGGCCCCAGCGTCACCGCGGCCAAGGGGGTGCTCGGCCACAGCCTCGGCGCGGCCGGGGCCGTCGAGGCGGCCCTCACCGTCCTGACGATCCACCACTCCACGGTTCCGCCGGTCGCCAACCTCACCCCGCAGAGCCTGGCCTTCGACCTGGACTGCGTCACCGGTGCGGAGCGCCGGCAGGACGTACGGGCGGCGGTCAGCCACTCCTTCGGATTCGGCGGCCACAACGTCGTCCTGGCCTTCCGCGCCAACTGACTGAGAGAGCAACCCTGTTGACCGTGCACAGCTCCATCGTCCATGCCGCCGTCCACGTCCCCGCGGGGCGCCAGAGCGCCGCCGAGGCCGAGGACCGCTTCCGGGAGGGCAACCCCGGCGTCCCCATGTCCCGCGGTGTGCTGCAGCACATGTACGGACTCCTCGAAAGGACCGTCGCCCCCGCCGCCGACCAGCCGTCCGACCTCGCGGCGCGGGCGGCCCGTACCGTGCTCGAAGAGACCGGAACGGACCCCCTGGACGTCGACCTGCTGCTGTTCGCGGGGATCCTCGCCGACATGGAGGAGCCCGCGACGGCCCATGTGGTCGCCGACAAACTCGGCCTGCGATCACCGGTGTTCGATGTGAAGAACGCCTGCAACGGAGTACTGAACGCACTGGAGATCGCCGACGCGTTCATCCGCTCGGGCCAGTACCGGCGCATCCTCGTCACCACCGCCGAGGTCAGCACCCGGGAGAGCCGCTGGGTCATCGACGACCCCGCCGACGTCATCACGGCCCTGCCCAGCCTCTCCACCGGCGACCTGGGCTCGGCGCTGCTGGTCGAAGCCTCCGAGCGGCCCGGCATCATCGGCTCCCGCTTCTTCGCCAACTCCGCGGGCTGGCAGGCGGCCACCCTCCCCAACCCGTACGCCAACCACCGCACCCTGGGCCATCTGCGCATCGACTCGGGGCAGTTGGTGAACTCCTTCGGCGGGCTGCCGGAGAAGGTGCGCGGCGGGCTGCACGACCTCGGCGTGAAGGCGGGCGATCTGGACCTCGTCTGCATCCACCAGCCCTCGGTCGCCTTCACCAGGGTCGCCTGCGAGTGGGTCGGCGTCGACCCTGACCGGATCCTGTCCACCTTCCCCGCCCACGGCAACGTCGCCACCAACACCCTTCCGCTCCAACTGGCCACCGCCGTACGAACGGACAGGCTCCGGCGGGGCGACCTGGTGGGTCTCTTCGGTTTCGCCAGCGGTGCCAGCGCGGGCTTCGTCATCTGCGAGTGGTGACCCCGCCGCACCTCCCCCCGTACCTGCCCGGAGGCAGCCCATGAACCTCACCGCTCCCCGTATCCCGCCCGTGTCCCCGGCCGACTGGCCGCCGACCCTCCACGCCGTACTGGAGGCCTCCAAGAAGGACGGCCCGGGCCGGGTCAACCTCTTTGGAACCCTGGCCCACCACCCGCCGCTGGCCGCGGCCTGGCTCTCGCTCGCCAAGGTCCTCACCCACGAGGGCACCCTCGCCGTACGGGACAGGGAGCTCGCCGTCCTGCGTACCGCCCACCGTCTCGGCTCCGCCTTCGTCTGGTCCCGGCACGCCGCGCAGGCCGCCACGGAAGGCCTGGACCCCGACGAGACGCAGGCGACCGCGGCGCCTCTGGACACGTACGCGTGGGCACCCGGCGACCTCGACGTCCTGCGGGCGACCGACGCTCTCCTCGACCATGCCGACGTGCCGGACGACGTCTGGACCGCGCTCTCGCGCCGGCTCCAGGAGCAGCAGCTGATCGAGCTCCTGGTCCTGGTCGGACAGTGCTCGATGATGTGCATGACGCTCCGTACGCTGCGGACCCCGTCCGACACCGCCGGGCCGCAGGTGAGCATCTCCCGCGAGCTGTGCTGCAGTTCGGGCCAGTGCGTGGCCACCGCACCCGGTGTCTTCGAGCAGAGCGACGAGGACGGTCTGGTCACCCTCCTCGTGGACGCCCCGGGCCCGGAGCTGGCCGCCGACCTCCGTCTTGCCGCGGCGCTCTGCCCCGGCGGCGCCATCACCGTGACCGAAGCCCCGTAGCCCTGCCGCGAAAGAGACCCCCACCGTGACGACCGCCCCTGCC
>NZ_JAFLRJ010000768.1 GCF_017315755.1 Streptomyces beijiangensis | reverse complement strand
CCTGCTCCCTGGTCACCTCGGCCTCTCCGAGGTGACCAGGGAGCAGGCTGCCGCCGCGCACCGTACGCATCCCGTCGCGGCCGTCCAGTCCGAACTCTCCCTGTGGACCAGGGACCCGCTCGACCCGCGGACCGGGATCGCCGGCTGGTGCGCCGACAACGGCGCCGCGTTCGTGCCCTTCGCCCCGCTGGGCCGGGGGTTCCTCACGGGCCGCTACACCCGGCCCGACGAGTTCGAGGACGGCGACTTCCGAGCGGGCAATCCGCGTTTCCAGAGCGAGGCGTTCACCGCCAATCTGCGCATCGTCAAGGCGGTCGAAGAGGTCGCCGCACGGCACGGCGCCACGGCCGCCCAGACCGCGCTGGCCTGGACGCTCGCCCAGGGCGACCACATCGTCCCCATCCCCGGCACCAAGCAGCTGCGCTACCTGACGGCCAATCTGGCCGCGGCAGGACTGCGTCTGACCGCGCAGGACCTGGCGGACCTGGACGCCGCGCCCGCCGCCACCGGCAGCCGCTACTGATGCCCCCATCCGCGAAGGCAGGAGCAGCACCATGGCCGAGTACGCACACACCGATACCCCCGCCGACACCACTGACCCCACCCCGCACCCCTTCACCGTGGCCGTCGTCGGCCTGGGCGGCACCGGGCTCGCCCTCGCCCGCCGGCTGACCCGCGCCGGACTCGACGTCATCGGTGTCGACGACGACCCCGCGGTCCTCGCCGGCGCCCTGCGGCTCGGCCCCAGGGACCGCCCCCGCACACTGACCCGCCTCCCCGCGGCCGTCGCGGCGGCGGACCTGGTCATCGAGGCCGTACCGGAACCGGCGAACCTGAAACGGGCGGTGCTCGGCGCCCTGCGCGAGCACCGACGCCCCGGGACCCCCGTCCTCACCACGGCGCTGGCCACCCCGCTCGGGGAGCTCCAGGACGCCGCGGGCGCCGACCTGTTCGCCCTGCGCTTCCTGCGTGCCGACGCCCTCGACGCCGTCGAGCTGGCCCGCGGCCCCCGGGCCTCGGACGCTGCCGCCGCCCGTGTCGGGGAGATACTCGCGGCGGCCGGCATCAAGGCCCACCAGGTCGGCGACCGGGCCGGTTCGCTCGCACCCGGCCTGCTGCTCGGCCTCCTCAACGAGGCCGCGTGGATGGTCCACGACGGTTACGCGAGCGCCGAGGACGTCGACACCGCCGTCCGGCTCGGCTGCGGCTGGAGCGAGGGGCCGCTGGCCTCGCTCGACGCGATCGGCCTGGACACGGCACGTGACATCCTGGCCGGGCTCGGCGACCTCGGATGGGGCCACCGCGCACCCGCGCCGGTACTCGACGAGCTCGTCGCGCAGGGCGCGCTGGGCGTCAAATCCGGCCGCGGCTTTCACAGTTACGGCGTACGGGCGGCGTCCGCGGACCGGCGGGCCGTGTCCCCCACCGCTCCCCCGGGCTGCAATGTCGTCGTCATCGGCTCGGGCACCATGGCCACCGGCATCGCCGAGGCCTGCGTACGCGGCGGATTCCGTACGACGCTCCTCGCCCGGTCCCAGGAGAAAGCAGCGGCTGCTGCCGAGCGCATCGAGTTCGGACTGCAGCGCACCGCCGCCGGCTCCGACTCCGACTCCGACTTCGACTTCGACTCGGACTCAGGCGCGAACAACTCCCTGGACGCACCGGACCGTTGGACCGCGACGAGCGACCGGTCCGTCCTCGCGGCGGCCGACATCGTCATGGAGGCCGTGGTGGAGGACCTGGAGGTCAAGCGGCAGCTCTTCGCCGAGCTCGGGAGGGTGTGCGCGCCGAACACCCTGCTCGCCACGTCCACGTCGAGCCTGCCGGTCGGCGCCTGCACCGAGACCGCGGGCCGCCCCGCACAGATCCTGGGGCTGCACTTCTTCAACCCGGCGC
>NZ_JAFLRJ010000767.1 GCF_017315755.1 Streptomyces beijiangensis | reverse complement strand
TGGCCGCGCTCCTCATCTGCGTGGGCGCGGCCACCGCCCTGGCCAATCCGGCGCGGCTCCTCAAGTCGCTTCCGGGGGCGCTGTACGAGGCGGGGGTCGCCGTCGTCGTCGCGATGACGTTCGCCCCGAATCTCGTCGCCGACGTGACCAGGCTGCGCGCGGCCCGGCGGCTGCGCGGACGTCTCGACACCGGCGTGAAGGGCCGGCTCCAGGGGGGCCGGACGGTCCTGGAG
>NZ_JAFLRJ010000766.1 GCF_017315755.1 Streptomyces beijiangensis | reverse complement strand
CGGCGACCGGCATCGCCACCGGGGCCGTCGCCAGGGCGGCGAAGCCGAGCACGGTCGCCGGGCCCACCGCGAGTTCGGCGAGGAGGTTGCAGGGGACTGCGACCAGGCCGACCCGGGAGGCCAGCACGACGATGACGGGGGCGCAGACCGCCTGGGCCGCGGCCGCCGCGGCCAGCACCTCGGCGAGCCTGGGCGGGACCCGGCGGCGCTGCAGGGCGCTGCTCCAGTGCGGTGCGATGGTGAGGAGGGCGCCGGTGGCCAGTACGGAGAGGAGGAAGCCGTAACTCCGCGCCAGCCAGGGGTCGTACAGCACCAGGAGCAGCACGGC
>NZ_JAFLRJ010000765.1 GCF_017315755.1 Streptomyces beijiangensis | reverse complement strand
TGGTAAAGACCGCCGTAGCTGCCCGTCGAGTCGACCGCGCCGGGGCGGCCGCCCGACTCGCAGTGCGCGAGGCCGTCCCAGTTGAGGCCGTCGGTGCCGGAGACGGAGGTCGGCAGAGGCTTGGTGCCGACCTTCACCACCTGCTTCTCGGGCTCGCGCACCACCTCCTCGGCGATCTTCTTCGGCTTCTGCTTGACGCCGTTGACGGTGCGCAGGGCGTACGTGACCTTGCGCATGCCCTCCTTGCCCTGCTCGGCCACCACCTCGGTGCCCGCGAACAGCTTCCCGCGCGACGGCCAGACGATCACCGTCATGCGGATCACCGGGACCAGGGAGGTCCGCGAGGAGCCCATCCCCTTCGCCACCGAGAAGTCCTCGGACTCCACGGTGTTCGCGGGCACCGAGGTGGTGTCCTGGTCGTGGAGGGTGATCCCGGCCTCGTCGACGGCCTCGCGGACGGTCGCCGCGTTCGTGCGGATGGTGCGCTCGCGGCCGTCGGCCATGAACGTGACACTGCGCTCGGTCCGTACGTCCAGGGACAGACCGTGCCGGGCGATCGCGGAGGAGCGCGAGGCGGAGAGATACGCGCCGTCCGCGCGCACCCCGAACT
>NZ_JAFLRJ010000764.1 GCF_017315755.1 Streptomyces beijiangensis | reverse complement strand
TGCGCCGCCTCGTCCCGCAGGCCCTGGTCGTGGCGTTCCTGGCGGGTGGCACCACCGCCTTCGTCGCCAATGACAAGGCCGTACGGATCGACGTCGACGGCACCTCGCGCACCCTGCACACCTTCGCCGGCGACGTCGAGGAACTCCTCGCCGAAGAGGGCGTCGCCACGGGCGAGCACGACCAGGTCTCCCCGGCCCCCGGCACGACCCTGGCCAGCGGCGACGAGATCGAGATCCGCCACGGCCGCCCCGTCGCCCTGACCATCGACGGGCAGCGCCGCCAGGTCTGGACGACCGCGCGCACGGTCGACGCCGCGCTGCGCCAGTTCGGGGTGCGCGCGGACGGCGCGTATCTCTCCGCCTCGCGCTCCTCCGCGATCGCCCGGCACGGTCTGTCCCTGGACGTACGGACCGAGCGCAGTGTCACGTTCATGGCCGACGGCCGCGAGCGCACCATCCGCACGAACGCGGCGACCGTCCGCGAGGCCGTCGACGAGGCCGGGATCACCCTCCACGACCAGGACACCACCTCGGTGCCCGCGGACAGCTTCCCGCGCGACGGCCAGACGATCACCGTCATGCGGATCACCGGGACCAGGGAGGTCCGCGAGGAGCCCATCCCCTTCGCCACCGAGAAGTCCTCGGACTCCACGGTGTTCGCGGGCACCGAGGTGGTGGCCGAGCAGGGCAAGGAGGGCATGCGCAAGGTCACGTACGCCCTGCGCACCGTCAACGGCGTCAAGCAGAAGCCGAAGAAGATCGCCGAGGAGGTGGTGCGCGAGCCCGAGAAGCAGGTGGTGAAGGTCGGCA
>NZ_JAFLRJ010000763.1 GCF_017315755.1 Streptomyces beijiangensis | reverse complement strand
CCTCGGTGCCCGCGAATTCCGTGGAGTCCGAGGACTTCTCGGTGGCGAAGGGGATGGGCTCCTCGCGGACCTCCCTGGTCCCGGTGATCCGCATGACGGTGATCGTCTGGCCGTCGCGCGGGAAGCTGTCCGCGGGCACCGAGGTGGTGGCCGAGCAGGGCAAGGAGGGCATGCGCAAGGTCACGTACGCCCTGCGCACCGTCAACGGCGTCAAGCAGAAGCCGAAGAAGATCGCCGAGGAGGTGGTGCGCGAGCCCGAGAAGCAGGTGGTGAAGGTCGGCACCAAGCCTCTGCCGACCT
>NZ_JAFLRJ010000762.1 GCF_017315755.1 Streptomyces beijiangensis | reverse complement strand
CCGGCCGCACCGAGACGATCGAGATCAACTCGTTCATCTAGTTACGGCAGCTCCGCGCGCCCCCGTCGGCTTCGGCCGGCGGGGGCGCGGTGCTGTTCACCCGGTGCGCGTGTAGGTGAGCTGGTCGCCGGTGGTCGTCGTCCGGCGGCGCATCGTGCCGTCGGGGAGCAGGGTCAGTTCGGTGGGGTCGCCCGGGTGGCAGGAGGAGAGCGGTTCGCCGCTGACGACCTCGGAGGGACCGATCCGTACGGGGCCGTCCGG
>NZ_JAFLRJ010000761.1 GCF_017315755.1 Streptomyces beijiangensis | reverse complement strand
GCGGACCGCAGAAATCTGCGGCGCGGGAGGGAACGCGCCTCTGGACGGTGCTGGTGGGAAGACATCGGCACGGACTCCACTCTTTTCGTCGTTCAGGCACATGGCCCGGGACAAAACTCAGCGCTGACCAGGGCGCCCGGCAAGGACCGGGCACCCTGGTCGTTCCAGAGGTGCGGTCAGCGGCCGCCGTGCAGGGTCACCGACTTCCCCGGGGTCAGCGCCACGTCCCTGGTGGTTCCGGACATCGTGACCGTCGTCCTGCGGCCGCCGACGCTGTGGATCGTCGCCTTGGTCACGCGGCCCCGCTCCCACGACACGTCGACCGTGAACCCGCCCCTGGCGCCCACCCCGGTGACGGAACCGGAGGCCGCCCAGGCATCGGGGAGCGCGGGCAGCAGCTCGATGTGGTCCGGGCGGGAGTAGACCAGCATCTCCAGCATTGCTGTCGGGGTGCCCAGGTTGGCGTCTATCTGGAAGATGGCGCGGGTGTCCGAGACCCGGTACATGTCGAAGAAGTTCATCGCCGTGCCCGTGTCACCGCCCGACCAGGGGCGCAGATTCGTGAGCACCAGTTGGTACGCCTTGTCGGCGTCCTTCAGGCG
>NZ_JAFLRJ010000760.1 GCF_017315755.1 Streptomyces beijiangensis | reverse complement strand
TCTGCGGTCCGCGATCGGAGTGCCGATCGCGCTCGCCGCGACGGCGGGCACGGCGAGCGCGGCTGCGCCGCACCCGCACAGCCCAGGCACCCGGGTGAGTGCCTGGTCGCCCAGCATGACGACGGGCGGCCCGTCGTTCGAGAACCAGACCATCCGGATGGTGGTGCACAGCAGCGTCGCGGGATCGAAGGCCCGGATCACCCTCTCCAACCGCTACAGCCCCGAGCCGCTCG
>NZ_JAFLRJ010000077.1 GCF_017315755.1 Streptomyces beijiangensis | reverse complement strand
ACCCCTCCGCGATCGTCAGCAGAGCGGGGTCGAGGTCGACGCCCGTGGACACGGCGTCCGGGAACCTGCGGAGCACCCGGTCCGTAATACTTCCCGTACCGCACGCGAGGTCCAGCACGCGCGGCTCGGGTCCCACCAGCGCCTCGACCATGTCCAGCATCACCCGGAACCGCTCCTCACGGTCGGGCATGTAGGCCTCCTGCTGGCGGTCCCAGCTCCGCTGCCAGCCCGCCCAGTCCGTACCCGTCGCTGTTTCCGTCACCACGAACCTCCCCATCCGTAATACGCTGCATGTAATACCCTGGAAGCCATATAGCCTGTTACGACCGACCTCCACGACAGACCCTAGACTGCCCCCGTAAGGACTACAAGTGGAACTGGCCTATTACTCGGACTACGCCGTGCGTCTGGTCAACACCGAGGAGCCGGCCCGCAACAAGGACTCCCTCACCTCCGTCGAGGCGATCCGCGAGCTCTTCGGCACCAACGCCCAGGCCGCCCGGCGGGCCACGGACGGCGACGTCACCCGCTTCCGTTCGGTACGGGGCCGGCTCCGCTCCGTCTTCGAGGCGGCCGACGGCGGGGACCAGACCCTGGCCGTGGACCTCCTGAACTCACTCCTCCTGGAGTTCCCGGTCTCCCCGCAGATCTCCGGCCACGACACCCCCAAGGAGGACGGCAGCCCGGACTGGCACATGCACCTGGCCGACCACCCCTCCAACGTCACGGCCGGCTATGCCGCGATCGCCTCGATGGGCCTGGCCTTCCACCTCACCGAGTACGGAGTCGACCGCCTGGGCCTGTGCGAGGCAGCGCCGTGCCGCAACGCCTACCTCGACACCTCGACCAACCGCTCGCGCCGCTACTGCTCGGACCGCTGCGCGACCCGCGCCAATGTCGCCGCCTACCGTGCGCGCAAGCGCCTGGAGACGTCACGGTCCGACAGCACAGGCCGTACGGACTGATAGAGCCACCCCAGCACCACACCCACCGACCGCCGGCGCCCGGCCTCCACCGGCCGGTAGCGCCCGCGCACCCGCCCGAGCACCAGCTCCTCGGGCACGGTCCCGAACACTCTGCTGTCCAGGGCGTTCTCGGCAGGACTGTCGCCGAGCACCCACCAGCCGCCGTCCTCGCGCCGCTCGATCAGCCGCTTCACGATCAGCAGATCCTGCTGCAGCGGATGCCGCAGCACCGTCACGTCTCCCGGCCGCAACGGCGCCCCGTAGTGCACCAGCACCTGGTCGCCGTGGCGCAGCGTGGGGACCATGGAGGGCCCCACCACCTCGGCGATCCCCAGCGGCACTCGTGGCTCCCGCTCCAGATCCGTCACCCGGCACCTCCCGGTACGCACCATGTCCGTTCCTCCACGAGTCCCATAATGACCCCGGACTTTTGTCCTAAGCCCTAGGGGGCACTCGCGAAAACGGCACTCCCACGGAGTAATGTCCCACCTGAGAAGACGATCACGAGGAAGGACAGCCAGATGCTTTCCCGCCTGTTTGCCCCCAAGGTCAAGGTCAGCGCGCACTGCGACC
This sequence comes from Streptomyces beijiangensis, assembly GCF_017315755.1. Taxonomy (GTDB): domain Bacteria; phylum Actinomycetota; class Actinomycetes; order Streptomycetales; family Streptomycetaceae; genus Streptomyces; species Streptomyces beijiangensis. The sequence continues at coordinate 19,550 of NZ_JAFLRJ010000077.1, read as the reverse complement.
TGCCCTGCGGCGTGTACGACCCGGCCCAGGCCCGTATCGAGGCCGAGTCGGTCAAGGCCGTGCAGGAGAAGATGGCCGCCAACGACGACGCGCACTTCCAGGCGCGCGCCGTTGTCATCAAGGAGCAGCGCGCGGAGCTTGCCAAGCACCACGTCTCGGTGCTCTGGAGCGACTACTTCAAGCCCCCGCACTTCGAGAAGTACCCGGAGCTGCACCAGCTGGTCAACGACACCCTGAAGGCCCTCTCGGCCGCCAAGGCGTCGACGGACCCGAAGACCGGCGAGAAGGCTCTCGAGCTCATCGCCGAGATCGACCGGATCTTCTGGGAGACGAAGAAGGCCTGACCTTCTTCGGCCTCACGAGGCACTGAACACCCCGACAGCACCCGGCGTTCGCGCGAAGCCGGGTGCTGTCGGCGTTGGTACGACCTCGAGCCGGCGACCCGATCAGAACTTGTACAGGTTCCTGTACCGAATTCACGTACACTGTTTCCATGGACATCCCCGAAGTCGTCACCGTGAGCGACGCCCGCACCGGGCTGTCACGCCTCCTCGCCGAGCTCTCCGCAGCCGGCACCGAGGCCGAGCCCGTGCTGATCGGTGCCCATCGCAAACCGCAGGCCGTACTGCTCTCGGTGGAGATGTACGAACGACTGGTCGGCCGATACGGACGGCAGTCGGCTGCGGCTTCCGCAGCCGGATCACTGCGGGCAGAAGGCCTCGTGGCCTCGGCCGGGGCAGAGGGCGACGTCGCCGAGTACGTCCGTGGCGAAGCCACTGCGGACGAAATCGTGGCCCGCGCCGTAGGCCGCTACAGCAGAACCCCTTCCCACCACCACGGCTGATGGCCGACCCCTACGTTCTTCCGAACGGCACCTTGAAGAACCTGCTCGGCATCGAGGACGCCACCATGCTTGCCGCAGCCGAGGCTGACATCACGTACATCCGGCTCACGGAACTGAGCGAACGTCCCATCGAGGGGGCGTACGACCTGGACCACCTCTGCCGCTTCCACGCACGCGTCTTCGGGGACATCTATCCGTGGGCGGGAAAGCTCCGGACCGTGGACATCGCCAAGCACACCCCGTTCTGCCCGGCCGTCCACCTGCACTCGTACGCCTCCGAAGTCTTCGGACGGCTGCGCTCGGCCGATCTGCTCCGAGGCCTCGGACAACAGCACTTCGTACACGAACTCGCCGAGTTCTACGGCGACATCAACGCACTGCACCCGTTCCGCGAGGGCAACGGCCGCGCCCAGCGGGCATTCCTGCAACAGCTGGCCTCACATGCCGGACACACGCTCTCCTGGGAACACCTGGACCGTCGGCGCAACGAGGAAGCGGCGATCAAGAGCTTCCTCGGGGACAACGAACCGCTGCGGATCATGCTCGCCCCACTCGTCGACGTCAGGGACAGCGGCAGCTGACTCCACGGGCCCCGCAGCGCAGGCGGATCCCCCTGCCAAGGTCCTGAACTGGCGTCTCACTGCCCAGCCGAACAAGCGACGCCATACCGCGACTGCCCGCAACTTGAGGACCCTCGCACCCTCCGCGCCCGAAGCCCAGACCATCCACCCGCTGCCCGCTGAGCAGCAGCCGAACAGGACTGAACCAGGCCGTCGCCGCTGAGCGGCCCGCTCGAAGCACCCCGCCACAGGCTCGCGAAGAGACGAACCGGAGGCCTCCTTACTGAGGCCGACGGTCTGCTCTCTGCGGAGAGAATTCGTTGGCCTCTGGATACCGTGACTGCCGTCAGCCTCGGAGCTCTGACAGGACGCAAGCAGGAGTTGGAGGCTCCCCTTCAACTCCCGCGATCGCGCTACGCTCGGCGCATGGTCGAGGCTTTCCTCACGGGCGACGGTCACCGGGCGTGTGGCATCTGCCCCTCACGCCACTTTCCGCTCGGGGAGTTCGATGTGGCTGAACGCCCATCAAAGGACCTTCCGTTCGACCCCCGAGACGGTCATCGCTACACCGCCGCCGGAGTGCCGGTGTGCGTCCACCCCGAGAAAGTCGGCCTGTCGCCCCGCCGGTACAAGACTGACGGCCTGTCCCTGACGGCCGAACTGGTCCTGCCTCAGGAAGCTGCCGAACTGGACAGGTACCTCCGCGAGTTGATGCACAACGCAGCGCCCGAGACCCTGGAGATTCTGATCGACCAGGCCACCCAGGAGATCCCACGGGTCTTCCCCGAGGTGGACGTGATCACGGCGCTGCGCCGTGCTCTCAACTAACCGGCCGTCGCGAAGCCCGGTGCGAAGCGCCGGCCGCCGTCGAGGATGCCCACCGGCTCGTACTTGGCCATGACGGCGGCCCTGCGCCTGGCGGTCTCGTCCTTGCCGAACCAGTACCGCTCGTTCATAGACCCCCAGGCGGCGCGGTACACCTGGTGGGTGTAGTCGCCGTGTGGGGTTTGCCCCGAAATGTGGATATCTCTTGAAGGTCGGATCGTGGGATCCGACGAGGAGGTGTCCAGGTGGCTGTCACCCGGTATTCGGAAGAGTTCAAGCGGGACGCGGTGGGGCTGGTCGAGTCCAGTGGCCGGTCGGTCAACTCGGTGGCCAAGGAGCTCGGGATCAACACCGAGTCGTTGCGCAAGTGGGTCCTGCGAGCGCGCAGTGGTACGGGCGGCGGGGACGGTGAAGCGGTGACGCCGGCCGAGCGCGAGGAGCTGAAGCGGTTGCGGAAGCAGGTCCGCGAGCTGGAGTTGGAGAAGGAAATCCTTCGCAAGGCGGCCCAGTATTTCGCGAAGGAGATGAGTCGATGACCAGCCGCTGGCGGTTCATCTCCGACCACCACATGGAGTACGGCATACAGCGGCTGTGCAGGGTTGTCCGGGTCTCGCGCTCGGGTTTCTACCGGTGGCGCCAAGCGGAGCCGGCCCGCGTCGAGCGGGCACGGGCCGAGGCGGAACTGACCGAGCAGATCCGGGCCATTCACGGGGCCACGAGAGGTGCGTACGGAGTGCCGCGGATTACCCGTGAGCTGCGGGAGACGGGTCCGGTGGTGAACCGTAAGCGAGTCGCCAGGCTCATGCGGGCGGCCGGAATTGCGGGGCGTCACCTGCGGAAGGGGAAGCGCACCACGGTGCAGGACGCTCGGGCACCGAAAGCGCCGGATCTGCTGGAGCGGGACTTCAGCGCGCCGCGGCCGAATGTGCGCTGGTGCGGCGACATCACGTATCTCCCGGTCAGGAAGGACTGGATGTACCTGGCGACAGTCATCGATATCCACTCGCGTCGGGTGGTGGGCTGGTCCATGGCCGAGCACATGCGAGCCGACCTGGTCATCGACGCGCTGGAGGCGGCCGTCGCCACCCGGGGCGGGAACGTGGACGGCGTAATATTTCACTCCGCCCGTGGCACGCAATACACGTCCGCGGCCTTTTCCTCGGCCTGCCGAAAGCACGGGATACGGCGCTCGATAGGCCGGGTCGGTTCCAGTTACGACAACGCGATGGCAGAATTCTTCTTCGCCAGCATCAAACGCGAACTCCTCTACGGAGAGAGGTGGTTGGAGAATTCCGAGGCGCGCATGGCGGTGTTCTCCTAGCTGGCCTGGTACAACAACCGGCGCCGCCATTCCGCACTCGGTCACATCAGCCCGGTCGAATTCGAACGGCGCTCGATCAACTCAGGTAGCCTGAACTTGGTTGCATAGTTCGCAGGTGTCCACGTAGCGGGGTAAAGCCCAACCACCAACCGGTCCTACGACAAGGACGGCAACGAAACCGCAGGCGCCTCCACCCCCGAAGGCACCCGCACCGCCGAAACCTGGTCAGACTTCTCGCAGCAGACCTCACTGACAGTGGGCGGGAAAACCTACGCCGGCGAGTACGCCTCCACCGACAACAGCGAGCGCACCCGCCTCGGCGACACCGACTTCCACAACGGCCCCATCGGCCTGTCCGCCCAGACAACAGACGGGGCAGACATGGGATTCATCCGGGAACCCGGGGGCACCCTGAACTCCATGACCGCCGGCGGAAAGGCGTACTACTACCTCACCGACGCGCTCGGCTCCGTCATCGGCCTGACCGACGAAGCGGGCACGAAGGTCAACACCTACGCCTACAGCCCCCGTGGCGTCAGCAGAGCAGCCACCAGCGAACAGATCACCCAGCCCTACCGGTTCGCCGGCGGCCAGCAAGACCCCACCGGCATCTACCACCTCGGGGCCCGCTACTACGACCCCAACATCGGCCGCTTCACCCAACCCGACCCCTCCGGCCAAGAGGCCAACCCCTACCTCTACGCCGAAGACGACCCCGTCAACCGCATCGACCCGAGTGGCCTGTGGGGCTGGGGCGAGGTACTGGGCGGGATGCTCGGCACAGCCATCGGCATTACCGTGACAGTGATCACGGGCAATCCCTACCTGGGCTTCGCGCTAGGGGGCTGCATCGGCGGCATGACATCCGAGGCGTACTACGGAGGTCACGGCAAGGACCTGGCCGAGGCCTGCGCCGGAGGCGCCGTGTTCGGTGGCATCGGCGGGGTGGCGCAGGCTCGATCCTCAGCAGAGTCGGCAGAGGGCTCTAACGCGTTGCAGGCCGAGTGCGCTCGGATCCCCTCCGAGCACCCTCGGCCTCCGGACAAGGGGACCGAAAAATGGCGACAGCACCGTCTCGTCCGCAGCTACTCATGCTGACCTACTCCTGGCGAGTAGGTGTCCCAGTGATCTCATGGGCACTGTTGTTCCTGTCATTGAGGTGGAGGTATCCATTCGCGGTTCAGCTCACGCTTGGTGCCGCGACGGCGCTCTTCACTGGAGCCCTGGCCAGGTTCCTTTCGCGAAGGCCGCACACTCCGCGGACGTCCACGTCCTGGACTCAACTCGCCTACGATCGCGTCTTAGTGTTCGCGTGGTCACTCGTACTCGTACCTGTGGCCTTCACCGCAGTTCTGTACGGCAGTCAACCTGATTGGGACGGGTTTCTGTTCATCTTCTGTATCGGGTTGGCAGGGATCGCGATGGCGAGAACAGTCCGGGAAGGCGAACGCCGAGGATCCTCTGCAACGTTCAGCTCCGAAGACCGATGCCTGACGGTCGGTTTCGGGGAGGCGTCGCGGGAGTACCACGTCGCTCCGCGGCATCACAAAAAGGCTGAACGCTTCACCATGGAACTCAACCAAAACAGGTGAGCAGCCAGTAGAGCCGGACCTCGGCCCCCGACGTTCCCTGGTGCCTTGTCTCAGTCCGCGCAGAGTCCGCAAGACACCCGATCACGACCATCGGCAGCAATCAAGAAAAGACCAGGTCAGTGACCTGCAGCGGAAATCGCTGCAGGTCACTGACCTTGCCGATTACTTGGAGACGAAGAAGGCCTGACCTTCTTCGGTCTCACGAGGCCCTGAACACCCCGACAGCACCCGGCATTCGCGCGAAGCCGGGTGCTGTCGGCGTTTTGGTCGGCAGGTGACCGCCGGACGGATTCTCGTCGAAGTGACATGCTGGACTCCTCACCAAGGCGAGGGAGTTGGGCTCATGCAGTGGACGGTCCATGGCGAGCGGCAGATCTACAGCAACCCGTGGGTCAATCTGTGGCTCGTGGACGTCCAGCAGCCCGACGGGCGCCGGTGGGAACACCACGTGGTCCGAATGCGGCACCTGGCCGTGGCCGCCGTGGTCGATGACCAGAAGCGCGTACTGATGATGTGGCGGCACCGGTTCATCACCGACACCTGGGGCTGGGAGCTCCCGATGGGTCTCATCGAGGCCGACGAAACCCCCGAGCAGGCCGCCGCCCGCGAGGTCGAGGAGGAGACCGGCTGGCGGGTCGAGGGCGTCAAGCCGCTGGTGTACGCACAGCCCGCGAACGGCATCACCGACTCCGAGCACTTCGTCTTCCGCGCGGAGGCCGCCTCGTACGCAGGCCCGCCGACCGAGCTGAACGAGTCCGACCGGATCGAATGGATCCCGATCTCGGAGATCCGGGGCATGATCGACCGCCGCGAAGTGGTCAGCAGCGGCAGCCTGGTAGGCCTGCTGTATCTGCTGCTCGACGAGGGGACCGGCGGCGCGTAGGAGCTCAGCCGAGGGCCTCGCGCATACGCTGCTCGAAGACAAGGACGGGAGCCTCGCGGGCGTACGGCAGCATCTGACGGTGAAGTTCCTGGACGTGGCCGCTCACGCGTGGGGAGTCGATAGCCGCTGTCAGGTCCAGGGCAAGTCCGGCGCTGGTGCACGCCTGATCGAGCTTCCCCTGCTGAAGCTGCGTGCTGGCCAGCCAGAAGGCGTGCAAGGCCCGGCCCCTGTGCTGGTCCGTCTTTTCCCGTCGCAGCCCCTCGGCGATGAGAGGCTCGGCGCGGGCCGCCTCGCCGAGACGGGCGTAGGCGATGCCGGTGTCGACGAGGAGCTTGGTCTCGTCGAAGTAGCGCACCCAGGACGGCGCCTCGGCCTCACGACCGCGTACGTGTTCGTACTGGTCCCGTGATCGTTCCACTGCCTGGTGGCAGGAGCGGGCGTCGCGAAGAGCAGCTTGGGCGAACGCTTCGCGCAGGTGAAGCATCGACATGACGAGGGGTTGTTCGCCAGCGGCACGCGCCGCGTCCTGAGCACGACAGACCAGGGTGACGGCGTCGTTCAGGTTGCCGTCGTAAGTGGCAAGCAGGCTCATGCAGGACAGCACATTGGCCATGAACAAGCGGTCACCGTGCCCGTGGGACAGCTTGAGGGCCTGGGTGAAATAGGTGCGGGCGGTGCTGTACTGGCGGGCGTCGAAGTAGGCCCACCCGGAGAGGCGCGCCAACTCGGCTGCAATGGCCAAGAGATCAAGCCGCAAGCCACCTTCGGCAGAATCCAGGAGGCGGCTGACGTAGCGCAGGTGACCGACGACAGCGGGCCGCAAGGTCGCACCGCCGTGTTCGTTGTCGCGCCGCCAGTAGTCCTCGACGGAGGAGCGCAGGGCGGTGAGGGTGGAGCGGGTGACCTGGCCGTCGACCAGGGCGAGCAGGTCGTCCAAGTCCTCGGCGGGTTCGACCTGTTGGGGCTCCCGTTCCGGAGGTGCAGGGGCGGGCAGCCTCTCCTCCGTACGGGCCGGAGCGGGAATCTCCCAGGACCGGTGGGCGAGGCCAAGCATGGCCCCGGGGATGCGCAGGCCGTCGGCGACGCGTTCGATTACGTCGATGTGTGCGAGGCCACGCCGTCCGGCCATGATCTCGCCGACTCTGCTCGGCGTCATTCCGCACAGTGCCGCGATCCGCGACGGGTAGATGCCAGCCTTGATTTTGACCAGCCGAAAGATGCGGGCGAAATCCCGGCTGCGGCATGCCTCCTGCCACTCCCCACTGGCCAGCAGTTCGACCGGCAGGGCCAGGTGGACCTGTGAGCGTGTCACTCGCCCCCCTCACTCGCCCGTTCGGGCGGACTGATGTGGGACCAACTCCTGAAGAGACTATCCACGTTGGGTAATCATCGTGACCTGCTTCTGTGATCGCCGCAGCGGTGCACTCGTATTCCACAGACCGCCCGCGACGAGGGGACGCGATGCACACGATGACGCCGCACGACCGACAGACCGCCCCGTTGCGGTGGCAGATGCAGTTCAACCCGGTACGCAAATGCGTGCCCTTGGCCCGCAGCCTCGCCGCCAAGGCACTCACGAGCTGGGGATACGGCCAGGAGGACATCGACCGGGTGGTCCTCGTCTGCGACGAGCTCTCCGCCAATGCCGTCGAGCACGGCAACAGACGAGGGCACCTCTTCGAAGTCCGGCTGACCGCCGACGGACCGCACTGCCTGGTCGAGGTCTCCGACGCCACCCGCACTCCGCCCCACTCCATCGCGGCAGGAGAGGACGACGAAGGTGGCCGGGGACTGCTGCTCGTCGCCGCCCTCGCCGAGGAGATCGGCCACCACGACCGCCACCCGGTCGGCAAGACCGTCTGGGCCCGCCTGTCCCTCGGCACCCCGAAGGAGGACGAGACCTCATGCACGAGCTGATCGCCGCCCCCTACTTCGACCACCACCTTCTCGTACGGCCGGGCAGCCCAAAGGCGGCACGCCTTCCTGCCCAGCGTTACGAGGACCTGCGCGCTGCGCCGCGCACTTCAGCAGTGCCTGGGTGGCTGGCCGACGTGGCCCGGCTCGCTTGGGAAATTGACCTGGGCGGCCGACGCCTCGGGGAGACCGTCCTGGTCCGCACCCGCTCCGCTTACGGCTACGGGCGCGCCTCGTACGAACTGAATCTCGGCTGCAACTACGACTGCGAGCACTGCTACCTCGGTCTGAAGCAATTCGCCGGCCTCGACTGGCCTCAGCGCGAACGCCTGCTTCACGTCATCCGGGACGCCGGAGTGCTCTGGCTCCAACTGACGGGCGGTGAGCCGATGATCGACAAGCTGTTCGCCGGGACGTATCGGCTGGCGTACGAGCTGGGCATGATGGTCGAAATCCTCACCAATGGCTCCCGACTTGCCGCCCCGAAGAATCTCGCCCTGCTTACGCGCCTGAGGCCGAACCGGATCACTCTCAGCCTGTACGGAGCCACCGCGGAGTCCTACGACGGCCTGACCCGCCGCCGAGGCGCGTACCGCATGTTCGTCAGAGGACTGGACGCAGCCCACGAAGCCGGACTACCCCTCGACCTGGCCTTGATCATCACGCGGAACAACGCCCACGAAGCCGACCTGATGCGCGCCTTCGCCGACCGCTACGGACTGCCGTACCGCGAGTACACCCACATGTCGCCGACCATCTACGGCGGAGCCGAAACCCTCGCCAGCCAGGCCCCCGATTACCTCGCCGACCGCGAGCCCTTCAACGGCTGCAACGCGGGCCACACCTTCTTCCACGTCAACCCGCACGGCATGGCGTCCATCTGCAAGGTCGGCCGCGAGGACGCAATCCCTCTCATCACCACGGGAGTCGAGGGCCTGAGCCGCCTCGGCGGCATCGCCGACTCCCTCATGCTTCGCACCGGTGGCTGCACCGGCTGCCAGCTCTCCGGCACCTGCCGGGTCTGCCGGCCGCTGGCCAAGGTCTACCAGGAGGCGAAGGCACCACTGGACAGGTACTGCCAGCACGCGACCACAAGGAGCTGAACCATGACCGCCGTAGCAGTCGAGATCGCCCCCATCCACCCGCCGACCGAGCCCGACGACGAGATCGTCCTCATCGAAGACCTGGACGCCTTCGCCACAGCCACCGCGTCCGGCTGCGGTGACGACAACCCCTACAACTAACCATCCAGCCAAGGGGCTTCCGGCCGTGCGTCGCGCCGGAAGCCCCTGTTGGCGCGCAGATCTGGAAACCTGACCACCATGTCCGCACCCCCCATCACCTTCGACGAACTCCCCTCCGGCGCTCGCGCCGCCATCGAGGCCGAGACCGGCCCGATCCTAAATTTCGAAAACGTCAGCACCGGTCTCAACAGCTCCCTCTCTGCGCTCACACACACCGCCGGCGGAGTCGTCTTCCTCAAGGGCCTGCGCGCCGACCACCGCTGGGTCTGGACGCAGCAACGTGAGGCAGACATCAACCCGTACGTCACCCCGCTCGCCCCACGCCTGCTTTTCCACGTGATCTCCGACGGCTGGAACGTCCTCGGCTTCGAGACCATCGAGGGGCACCACGCCGACTACTCGCCAGGCTCCCCCGACCTGCCCAAAGTCACCGACGCGCTCCGAGAACTCGCCTCCCTCCCGTGCCCGGACATCGAACTCCGCCACGCCGAACAACGCCTGGCGCACTACGTCGCCGACCCCGCCGAAGCGGACGCCTTCGCAGGGGACACGCTTCTCCACACTGACTGGAACAACCACAACGTCCTCATCACCGACGACCGCGCACACCTCGTCGACTGGGGCTGGGCCACCCGCGGCGCCGCCTGGCTCGACCCCGCCCACTGGATCATCTGGCTCATCGCAGCAGGCCACACACCAGCCGAAGCAGAGGAACTGGCCGGGCAACTGCTCGCGTGGACATCAGCGCCGCCCCGCGCAGTGGATACATTCGCCCACGCCAGCACCAACCTCTGGACTGAGATCGCGGGCGCCAACCCCGACGACTGGACGAAGAACTTGGTCACTTCCGCACAGCTTTGGCAACAACACCGGCAGAGTCGCTGCTGAGTCTCCCGGAAGATCACGTTTCGACGTTGCAGCTACTGAACTTGATCGGGTGATGTCGGGCTGTTCGCCGGACAGTGTGCGGGTGGCTTCGGTAGTCCTGGTGGGGTGAGATATCCGCAGGGCGGCGGGTTGACCGACGCCGAGAGGGCCGGGCGAGAGCGGGTCCGGCTCCAGGCCGTGGCCAGCTTCGAGGCTGGCGAGAAGAACCGGGAGGTCGCCGCGGCGTTGCGAGTCGCGGGGCGGTCGGTGGAACGCTGGCGACGACAGTGGCGCGAGGATGGCCTGGCCGGGGTGGCGTCGAAGGGATCGCCTGGCCAGCCGCGCCTGTCAGACGCGCAGATGCACCGGCTGAAGAGGGAGTTGGACTGCGGACCGCTGGCACACGGGTGGGCTGACCAGCGGTGGACGCTGGCCCGGGTGAAGACGCTGATTGGCCGCCTGTTCCACATCTCGTACACGGTGGAGGGTACGTGGCGGTTGCTGCGGCGGCACGGCTGGTCCTGGCAGCAGCCCGCCCGGCGCGCGATCGAGCGTGACGAAGACGCGGTGGAGATGTGGCGGCGGGAGGTCTGGCCGCGGGTAAGAGCACCGCGGCGGTGAACAACGCCTGGGTGGTCTTCGAGGACGAGGCCGGCCAGTCGATGACGCCGCCGCGTGCCAGAACCTGGGGCCGCCAGGGGATCACCCCGGTGGTCCGAGTGCGCGGACGCGGCTCGGGCCGCGTCTCCATGGCAGGCATGACCTGCTACAAGCCCGGCGAGCAGTCCCGCCTGATCTACGCGATCCGCGAGTACCGGGGCCGCAAGGACGAACCGAAGGGCTTCGGCTGGAAGGACTACCGCGACCTGATCATCCGCGCCCACATCCAGCTCGGCGGCCCGATCGTCCTGGTGTGGGACAACTTGCGCACGCACCTGGTCGCGCCGCTGCGGGAGTTCTTCGAGGCCAACGCCGCCTGGCTCACGGTGTTCCAGCTACCGACCTACGCTCCGGACCTCAACCCGCAGGAGGGCGTCTGGCCGCTGGTCAAATGCGGCATCGGCAACCTCGCCGCCGCCGACCTCCGCCAGGTAACCCGCGCCGTGAAACGCAAACTCAAGATGCTGCAGTACCGGCCAGAGACCATCGACGGCTGCCTGGCGGCCACTGGCCTGACCCTCAACGGATGATCGGCGGGGTACCTCAGCCGCACCTTGGAATTCGATTGCCACTGACCCACGTGGCGCGCTGATACTTCGGCATGAGCAGAATCGCGCAGGTCATCGTGCTGGCCCCGTACGCGTACGACGTGATGGAGCCACTGACACTGCCGGATGACTCGCGCAGCTGGTCGGGCCACTTCGAGCCGCTCGAAACCTTTGTTGGCGGGTGGATGATCGAGTTCGACCATGTGCGTCCCCGGTCAGGTCTGCTTCGGCACTTGGAGTCCCTGGCGTGGCCGAACCCCACGAGCGTGCAAGTGCTGATCCATGACGAGGAGGACGACTGCTTCGGCCTTTGGATGATGCGCAATGGCGTACTGGCCGAGGTGCCGCTCCCTGGACATAGGCGCCTGCACCCTCCAGCGCCAACCACTGATGAGTTCCCGCCCAACCCTGGCCTCCTGTGGGGAGTAGAAGCGGCCGTGCCGACTGGTTTCTCAACCGAGCGCCAGGACCCACGCCCTGCCTGGTAGGGATCAAGCATCGACCAAGGAACCTGGTCGCCAGCGGAGGCCAGCCGACATCACGAGTTCAAGTTCAGTAGCAACTGACCGGCTGGCCAGGGGCGTGCTGCAAAAGATGATCCACGATCTTTCGGACAGACTCGGGTGCTGTCGGCGTGTGCGCCGGTGGTTGAGGAAGCGGGGCGCGCAGGACCTCACACAGCCGGCCGGTCCTCCCAGTTGCGGTGCTCGCCGAGTCCGGCGACCTGGAATTCGTCCTCCGAGGCCGAGGCTCGGATCCCTAGCGCGTGCAGCGCCCGGACGACCGGGGTTCCGGTGGCAGGTTCGGCGTCGTCCTCCGTCATGTGGAGCGGTCCGAGAGCCAGTTGCCCGGCGGACCACACCGCCGCGTTCTCCTCGCCGACGCCTCCGAAGTACTCGCTCTCGACGAAGGCCACAGGTCCGGCCTTCGACCAGCTGGAGAGGACCTCGTCGAATCCGGCCGGCAGTCGCCAGAAGCCCGGCACGCAGTCTCCCTTCGGCGTACCGACCACCGCGAACAGGTCGTCCGTCATGGGCATCACGGCGAGACCACAGCGCAGCGGTGTGATCCGCGCGCCCGCGATCGTCGCGGCGGCCGCCGTGAGAAGCCCGCGTTCGGCGATCACGGCCTTCAGGTCGTAGCTCACGCCATTCGCCTCCGGAAGCAGGTCATGTGTCGGGCTGTTCTTCGTGGGAGTGACGATCTCAGCCCGCATGATGGGCAGTCCACCGAAGAGGAGCACCACATGTCGCGCTACCACGAGGTCAAGTTCCGGGCCGTCACGGCCTTTCAGCGGCGTATCGCCAATCCGCTCCTCCGGCGGCTGCCCGTGCAGACCCTTCTGGAGACCACCGGGCGCACGTCCGGGCTGCCGCGGCGCACACCTGTCGGCGGGAGCCGCGTCGGGCAGGAGTTCTGGTTCGTCTCGGAGTACGGGGAGCGGTCCCAGTACGTACGGAACATCCTGGCTCAGCCCCAGGTCAGGGTCCGCATCAAGGGGCGGTGGCACACCGGGACCGCGCACCTGGTCCCTCAGGACGATGCCCGCGCCCGCCTCCGGAGCCTGCCCCGGCTCAACAGCGCCGCGGTCCGGGCGCTCGGGAACGACCTGACGAGCGTGCGGGTCGATCTCACCGGACCATGATCAGGTGCTGTACGCGTCCAGTGGGTCAGGCGTCGCCGCACGGGCCGCCGCCGATCGCCGCCGGGAGGTCGACGTCGGAGCCGTCCGGAGCGACCAGCGGCAGATACCACTGGGCGATCTCCACGGAGGCCTGCGGAACGTAGTGGAAGATCAGCGACCGCCGGAAGCGGTCCTCCGTCGTGTTGGGCAGCGAGCCGTGCACCGTGCTGCCGTGGAAGAACAGGACATCGCCCGCGCGCATCTCGGTCTGCACGACCGCCGTGCCCGCCGGCGGGCGTACCAGCCCGGTGGTGAACGACTCCTCGGTATCGGCTGTTTCAGGACACACCACCTCCATGGTGTGCGAGCCGGGGACGACGGACAGCGCGCCGTTGGCGGCGTCGCAGTCGTCGATCGCGATCCACGCGGCGATACACGTTTCCGGGTGGGCACGAAGGAAGTAGTTGTCCTGGTGCAGCGCCTGGCCGCGCGCGGCGGGCGGCTTGAAGTAGAACATCGACTGCGCACCGAACGCCGGTCCGATGAGTCCGGTGACGATGTCCAGGATGCGCCGGTCGGTCATCAGCCGGCGGGCGATCGATCCGGCCTCCAGGCCGGGGCGGCGATGCGGCTGCATGAGGCGCGGGAAGCGGGCCAGGACGTCGTCATCGGCCAGGACGTCGTGTGCCGACAGGCTGTCACGGTCACGTATGACCTGATCCATGTACGCCGAGCGGATCGCCTCGACCTCGGAGGGGCTGAGCAGGCCCTCGACCTGGACCACGCCTTCCGCGGCGTAGCGCTCGGACCGTTGTGACGCCGGTGCTGTGCTGAGTGTCATGCCCTCTATCGTGTTCACCGGCCCCCCGTGCGGGAATCGGACTTCGAGGACTTCACATGGAAGATTCTGCCGCGGTGCGCCGGGCGCGCACGCGTCCGGAACTCGTCGCCACGCCCGACAACCGGGTCGTCGCAGGACGGCTGGCCGCGGGCCCCGATTACCGGACCGTGCGTCAGGGCGGCACGGGGGACTGGCTGCTCCTGTTCACGTGCCAGGGGCTCGGCCGGATCAGGATCGAGGGAGCGGTCGACGTGCACGCCGGCCGGAGTTCCTTCGTCGCCATCGCGCCCGGCACACCGCACGACTACGGGACCGACGCCGGGGTGGGCGAGTGGCTGCTGCTCTGGGCCCACGTTTGCCCGCGCCCCGAGTGGCTTGTTCTGCTCGACTGGCCGCAGGCCGCGCCCGGTGTGGGACGTGTGTCTCTGCCCGGCCCCCTCGCCGACCGCGTCGCAGCCGCGCTGACGAGAGCCGTGTCCCTGAGCGGCAGTGGGGTGGCGAACTCCGTGCTCTTCGGGGTCAACGCCGTGGAGGAGGCGCTGTTGTGGTGCGCCACCCAGAATCCCCGCGGCGAGCGGATGGACCCGCGACTGCTCGGTGTGCTGGAGCACCTGACCACCTGCCTGGCCGACCCGCACACCGTCCGCTCGCTCGCCCGTGTCGCCGGACTGTCGGAGTCACGGTTCTCCCGGCTGTTCACCGCCCAGTTCGGGACGAGCGTCATGGCCCACGTCGAGGAACGCCGTATGGATGTGGCGTGCCGGCTCCTGAGAATGTCGGAGCTCCCTGTACGGGACGTCGCGCGGCAGGTCGGGTACAAGGACCCGCTCTACTTCTCCACTCGGTTCAGGCGCGCGGTCGGGTGCTCTCCATCGGCGTACCGCGACGCCGGCTGATGCACCGGCGCCGTGGCCACGAAGCCGTCTTCACTTGGATTCGATCCGCCCCATGGGGGCGACGCTCTCCGACAAAGCCTTCTGCGCTGCCGTCCAGCTGGTGTCCTCGATGCCGAGTGCGTGGCGGAGGTAGGCCCAGGTGACCCGTTGGATCAGGGCCACCCGCCCGGGGTTCTCGTCCGTCGTCTCCCGGGCTTCGTAGCCGGCGATTCCACCGAGGGAGTGCTCCGCCCCGAACAGAGTGAGCAGGCTCTTGCGCCCCGGGCTCAGGTGGTACGGGTCGGTGAGCCACTCCGGCCCTCTGACGGACAGCGGTACCTCGTCCTTGTCCCCTGCGACCACGAGGGTCGGCGTGGTCATGTGCCCGAAGTCCGGTCCCTTCAACCACGGAAGGTTCTCGGCCGCGAAGGGAGTCAGGTCGGCTCCGCCCCTGCCGGCCGTGGCAAGCAGCACGCCCGCCTTGATCCGCGAGTCGGACAGGTCCTCTGCATTCTTGCTCACCGGATCGAGGACGCGCAGGCCCAGCAGATTGCCCGCCGACTGGCCGCCGAAGGAGTGTCCTGCTGCGGC
Source organism: Streptomyces beijiangensis (assembly GCF_017315755.1). Classification (GTDB taxonomy): domain Bacteria; phylum Actinomycetota; class Actinomycetes; order Streptomycetales; family Streptomycetaceae; genus Streptomyces; species Streptomyces beijiangensis. The sequence continues at coordinate 4,361 of NZ_JAFLRJ010000077.1, read as the reverse complement.
GATGCGGCTTCGGTCCAGGCGCCCGCCGAGACCGGGAACAGCGGCCTCCAGCAGATCAAGCTGGTCAAGGATGCGCTGCATGTCCTGGACACGGAAGCGCCAGAGCCGTGGTGTGCGGGGATCGTCCTGGGGAAGTCCCACGGTCCTGGAGTCGAGATGGGTGGGCTGAATCACCACGAAACCGTGAGCAGCCCAGAAGTCGGCCAGCGGACCGTAGCCGTTCGACGACGACCCGAAACCGTGCGAGAAGACGATGACCGGCAGTTCGCTCCCGGTTGTCGGCGCGGAAATTCTCACCCGCAGGCCTTCACCGCGGCCCGGTGCTTCCAGCACTACCGGCTTCACCGAGACGATGGGGGCGGGGGCGGTGATGGCCACGTCCGTGGCCGCCGCGTCCGATGCGGTCATGGGCAGATATTCCTTCGCATTTCCGATGGGGAAGCTGTCGAACAAGCTGGTCACGGTCGCATCCTTCAGCCTTGTCGGAGGGGGTGTGCCGTCACGAGATACGCTAAAACCTGACGCTAACGTCAGAGGCAAGAAGTGTGGTCCGCCTCACATCGGAGAGACATGATGCGTATCGGCGAACTCGCCACCAGGACAGGCGTCAGCGTTCGGGCGCTGCGCTACTACGAGGAACAGAACCTGCTCGCCTCGGAACGCAGCCCCAGCGGCCAGCGGCAGTACCCGGACAGCGCGGTCGACCGTGTCCGGCTGATCCAGCAGTTGTACGCCGCCGGGCTGCCGAGCAAGTCGATCGCGGAGCTGCTGCCGTGTGTCGTGAACGGTGAGGCCACGCCAGAGCTGATCGACCGGCTTTCGGCGGAACGGGATCGCATCGACAGCCGTATCGGCGATCTGGTGGGCGCCCGGGACAGGCTGGGCACCGTGATTGCCGCCGCCACCGCGAACTGGCGAACAGGCGAAGACTGCCGACGCCAGTGATCGGCATGCCGGGCTGGACGCCGCTCGTGCCCGCGGCGCCCGACTCGGCCGCCCGCCCGGAGAACACCGTCACCTCGATCGCGAAGCTGCTCGGCGTCTCCAGGAACACGATCGACAACTACATGCTGTGCTGCGGCTGGTGACACGGTTCCTACCGGCACCCCGAGACGGCTCGATCAGGCGACCTCAACAGCCGGTAGTCAGTCGAGCGGGTCCGTCTGCTCTGCCCGGTGGGCCTCCAGGCCCGGGGTGGCCAGGAGTTCGGCGATGCAGGACTCCGAGCCTCCGACGTACGTACTGAACAGATCGGTGTCGCCGCCCACGCACCAGGCGCGGTCCTCGGGCCACCACAGGTCGGGGAGTTCATCGGGCCAGGGGCAGTCGGGGTCCGCCTCGCCGGCCTCGGCCGGGGACGCAGCGTCGGACAGGCGGCCGGCAAGCAGGATCTCCTCGCGCCCGGGGGTCTCGAAGACAGGGACGCCGGTCCAGTCGTACTGCCCGTAGCCCGCCCAGAGCCCGAACCAGCAGCGGTCCGGGGTGCGGGTGTGCCGGGCCAGGACGGGGATCATCGCGTGGGCCAGGGCGGCCGGCGTCGGGCCCTCCTTGGGAGGGTGGTCCCAGACGCCGGGGCGGCTAAGGTCCCGGTTGTCGAGGTCGAAGCGGTGCCCGAGGCCGATCAGTTCGTGCCAGCGGGTGGCGCCCGTCACCGTGCGGCCGTCGTACGCGGAGGCCACCTCGTCCCACCGTACGGGCCGCCCCGCCAGCTCCGCGGGGTGCAGGATGCGCGCGTACGCCGGGAAGCCCGGGGCGCACACGCTGACCGGCGTGAAGAAGCTTTCGCCGGTCTCCGCCGACGGCTTCTCCAGCCAGCGCGCCGGGGCGAGGTCCTGGCGCTCGATGCGGAGGCGGCCGTACGTGGTGGGGGTGGTCTCCATGGGATCAGTCTGGCCGCTCAGGGCCGGAGGGCGAGCACCGCCCCGAGTCCGCTGCAGTCGTTGCCGCCGGAGGGATCGGGCGCGTACACGTCGTACAGCACGAACGCCTGGACCAGCAGCAGGACCGGGATCAGGCAGGCCACGCACGTCGCGAACGTGCGGTGCCAGGAGCGCGGGCCGCCGCGCCGGGCGAGGACGAGCGCGCCCGCCGCCAGGGCACAGAGCGGGGACGCCCAGGCTGTGGCGTACATACGCGTCGAGGGCCCGAGGTACTTGCAGTGCTGGAACGTGTCGCCGTCGAAGGTGCCGTACGCCACCAGGAGGGCGACCGAGACCGCCACCAGGAGAGGCACGAGGAGGTACGCCCCCTGGCGGGACGGGGCGGCCGGGGCGTGGGTCGTCGGCATTGTCATCGGGCTCAGTACCAGTCCGGGTCGGGTCGGACGATCCGAACGTTCTGCTGTCCTTCGCCCTTCTCCGTGGCGGGGAGACGGCCTTCCAGGCTGACGTTCTGCTTCGCGTCCGAGTGCTGGGTGTACTTGATCTCACCGTCCGGCATCACGGCGGTGACGATCGCGGCGTGGTGGGTGTTGCCCTGCTCGTTCGACGAACCGGGGCCCTGCTGCTCGTAGTAGAGGATGTCGCCCGGCTTCACGCCCGTGCGCGGGACCTCCTCGCCGCCGTGCTTCAGCATGAAGTTCTGCTGGTTCTCGGCGGCGGCCCAACTGTCGGAGTAGGCCAGGCGCTTGTCGACGCTGTCGATGCCGGTGCGGTTGCCGATCATCCAGGAGTCGTCGTCCGACGTGCCCTCCCAGAAGGAGGTCTTCTCCTTCATGCCCGCGTGGTGCAGGGCGTTGGAGACGAAGTTGGTGCAGTTGTTGCCGAAGTCGGTGGGGTCGTCCTTGTCCCAGTTGTCGAGGGCGTACTTCACCATCTCCACGCGGTCGTACTTGCCGTTGCCGCGCAGGTCCTTGCGTACGTCCGCAGGGATCCCGTCGAGCTCGGCGAGCGCGACGGGCTCGGCGAGCTGCATCTGCCGGCGCTGCTCGGGGGTGAGACCGTTCCACCAGTTGGCGACCGTGGTGGGGCTCTTGCCGACCGGGATGTCGGCGGCGAGCATCTTCATCTCGGTCTGCGAGGCGTGCGTCTGGAGGTCGTTGAGGGCCTTCTCGGGGTCCGTGACGTCCGTCTGGTTCGCCAGCCTCTGGAACTCGGCTGCCGCCAACTCGTCGGCGGTGGTGACCTGTTCGATCGCCTGGTCCACGAGGTCCTGGACCTGGGTGCGGTACGGACCGATCTCCTCGGCCTCCATGCGGTTGTGCGGGGGTGGGGCGGTGACCGTGCCGTCGTCGGCGATCGTCAGGCCGTAGCGGCCGGCCAGTTCGACGGCCTCGCGCAGGGTGGACCGGGCGGTCTCGATGGTGGTGGTCATGCCGTCCGCGACCATGTGGACGGCGAGGAGGATGTCGTACGCCGCCTCCAGCTGGTTCGCCAGCTTCTCGAAGTCGTCCTTGGCCGCGGCCCCGACGGCATCGGTCCAGTTGTCGGCAAGGGGCTTCGTGCCGTACTCACGGAGGTCCTTCGCCGCGTCCAGGCCGTACTTGGCGAGGTGGTGCCACTCCTCGGACGCGGTGTGCCAGAGGCCGGGGCGTGCGTGGTCGATGCCTGGGTACGCCACCATGGTCAGGCCTTCCCGAGATCATCGAGGCCGGAGCGCAGCCGGGAGTCCGCTTCGGCGTCGGCTGCGTCGTAGCCGTCGGCCGAGTCGCGCAGGCGGGCACTCAAGTCGCCCATTTTTTTGGCGAGTCCGACCATGTGCTCCTCCCATTTCCGGGCGCACACTTTGAGCTGGACCGGGCTCTGCCAGCCGTTTCCGTAATGGGCCCCGTACACCTCGTCGCTGGTGTCGAGGGAGCGGGCGAGGCGCGCCATCACCTGGCGCGAGAGGGCCTCGGTGTCGGCAGCGGCGGCGCGGACGCGGGTCGTTTCTATGCTGATGTCAGTCATGGCATCTCCCCGTGTGGATGGACCGGTGCATCCTACGACTCAGGGTGCCCGGGGGAATCAGGAGGCACGGATGAACGCGTTCCGCACGGCCGAGACCACCCGGCGGGGCTGGGGGTTCTTCGCCGCCTGGGCGGTGGTGGGCGCGGGTTTCGCGCTGGCGCTGCTCACGGTGCTGTCAATCGGGCTGTTCGTACTGCCGGTTGCGGCGGGGTTGGCTCTGCTGCTGGTCAGGCTGAAGGGCTCGGAGCGCGGGCTGCCGGGAATCGTCTCGGGGCTGAGTGCGCCGCTGCTGTACGTCGCGTATCTGAACCGGTCCGGGCCGGGGACGGTGTGCACGAGGTCCGGGACCGGCGAGATGTGCGAGGAGCAGTGGAATCCCTGGCTGTGGCTGGCGGCGGCACTGATCGCTGTGGTGGGCGGGGTGGTGGTGATGCTGGCGGTGCGGCGGCGGCAGGAGCAGCCGCACCGCCAGCA
>NZ_JAFLRJ010000759.1 GCF_017315755.1 Streptomyces beijiangensis | reverse complement strand
CGCCGGAGGGGCTTGATTTGGCTGAGCTTGTCTGTGCGGTCACGTACAAGCAGGCACCAGGCAAATTCAGCCCGTCCGGCGATTGAGGACAAAAAGCGGCCGAAGGTCGCTTGCCCGGGACCTCGCCACACGCGGCACGCGGCGCGGGTCACACCGGGCAGACGTTCCCCGCCGCCCCGCGGGCCCTTATCGTCGGCCCCATGTTCGCCGCCTACGCAGCACGCATCGACCCTGACCAGCCGCTCGACGGCCTCGTGTTGGGGGAGCGCCCCGCCCCCGTCGACCGCCCCGGCTGGACGACCGTCACCGTCCGCGCCGCCTCCCTCAATCACCACGACCTCTGGTCGCTGCGGGGCGTCGGCCTCGGCGCCGAGGCCCTCCCGATGATCCTCGGCTGTGACGCGGCCGGCATCGACCAGGACGGCAACGAGGTCGTCCTGCACTCCGTCATCGGTGAGAAGGGGTACGGGGTCGGGACGAAGGAGCGCCGCTCCATCCTCACCGAGAAGTACCAGGGGACCTTCGCCGAGCAGGTCACCGTCCCCGAGTGGAACGTCCTGCGCAAGCCGAAGGAGCTCAGCTTCGCGGAGGCCGCCTGTCTGCCCACCGCTTGGCTCACCGCGTACCGCATGCTCTTCACCAACGCCGGTGTGCGCCCCGGGGACTCGGTCCTCGTGCAGGGCGCGGGCGGCGGTGTCGCGACCGCCGCGATCGTCCTCGGCAGGGCGGCGGGCCTGCGGGTGTACGCCACCAGCCGCGACGAGGCCAAGCGCAAGCGGGCCGTCGAGCTGGGCGCGGTCGAGGCGTACGAGAGCGGTGCGCGGCTCCCGGAGCGGGTGGACGCGGTGATCGAGACGGTCGGCGCCGCCACCTGGTCGCACTCCGTCAAGTCCCTGAAGCCGGGCGGGACCCTGGTCATCTCGGGTGCCACCTCGGGCTCGAACCCGCCGTCCGCCGAGCTGACCCGGATCTTCTTCCTGGAACTCAAGGTCGTCGGCTCCACGATGGGCTCGAAGGACGAGCTGGAGGATCTCCTCGCCTTCTGCGCGGCCACGGGGGTGCGGCCCGTCATCGACGAGGTGCTGCCGCTGGACCGGGCGCGCGAGGGGTTCGAGCGGATGGTCTCCGGTGAACTCTTCGGGAAGATCGTCCTGACGAACTCCTGACGGGCCACGCCCGTCAACTTTGATTGACATACCTCCTCTGTCAACCTACATTGACACCTATGAGCGACGCGACGGATCTCGCCGAGCGGGCGAGCGACAGCGATCCACGGATCGGGCTGCGGGCGGTGGCCGCACTGCGGCGACTGCTTGAACAGCTCGAAGCCGTGCAGGTGCGCAGTGCGCGCAACAAGGGCTGGTCGTGGCAGGAGATCGCGGCCGAACTGGGTGTCAGCAGGCAGGCGGTCCACAAGAAGTACGGGAGGCAGTGATGTTCGAACGCTTCACGGAGAGCGCCCGGGGCGTGGTCAAGGGCGCGGTCGTACGAGCCGAACGTGCGGGGGATCCCGCCGTGACGGAGGAACACCTGCTGTTGGCCCTCCTCGACCAGGAGGGCACCCGTTCCTCCTTCGCCTTTGCATCTCTGGGTGTCGCCGAGCGGCGCGCCTCGGTGGAGCGGGGCCTGGAGCAGGCGCGGCGGCGGGGCGGGATGTCACGTGCGGACACGGAGGCGCTGGCCGGGCTCGGGATCGATGTCGACGCGATCGTGGGCCGGGTCGAGGATGCCCACGGGGAGGGCGCGCTGGCGAGGCGCGCGCCCGTGCGCAGGGGCCGGCACCGGCTGACCCCGGGCGCGAAGGACACACTGACGCGGACGCTGCGGGTGGCGGTGGGGCACGGCGACCGGCGCATCGGCGACGAGCACTTTCTGCTGGCGCTGGCGGGGCGGCCGGGGGTGGTCGCGGATGTGCTGAGTGA
>NZ_JAFLRJ010000758.1 GCF_017315755.1 Streptomyces beijiangensis | reverse complement strand
CTCGGCCTGGGCGGTGGCGGGCGCGCTGGCGGCGGTGGCCGCGCTCTTCCTCACGGTCTTCCCGACCCCCGGTCTGGAGCGGGCCACCTCGCTCTCCGCGCTCAAGGCCTTTCCCGCGGCGATCCTCGGCGGCCTGGACTCGACGACCGGCGCGCTGGTCGGAGGCCTGGTCGTCGGTGTCACGGAATCCCTGGCGACCGGCTACCAGAGCGATCTGACCTTCCTGGGCCGGGGCATCGGCGACCTCGCGCCGTACCTCGTGATGGTGGCGGTCCTGCTCCTGCGCCCGGCAGGCCTCTTCGGCACAAAGGAGCCGGCCCGTGTCTGACACCGCCCGCACCCCGGACCCGGCCGCCCCGCCCGCTCCGGGC
>NZ_JAFLRJ010000757.1 GCF_017315755.1 Streptomyces beijiangensis | reverse complement strand
CGCTCCCAGAACCAGGGCCCGAACAGCGCGTACACACCGAGGTGTTGAGGTCCCTCGTCCCGTACGGACCGCTGCACGATCCGGTCGGCGAGCCTGCACAGCGCCCCGCGCAGGGACTCCGCGTCGGGCACGCGCAGCAGCACCTCGGCCAGCAGGTGCGAGGCCCACCAGCGGGCGTCGTCGAGGGCCGCCCCGGTCCCTGCGGCGGGCTCGTCCGCGTCGGCCTCGCGCCGCGCCTGCGGCACGCGCGCACCCGGAGGTTCCGGCCCCAGCCGGTCCAGGGCGTCCGCCAACTCCCGCAGCCTGCTGCCCAGTTCGGCCGGGCCCCGCTGCCGCCCCAGCAGGAGCAGCGCCTGGACCACCGGGCCGATCCGGTGCCGGGGCAGCCGTACCGTCGGATCTCCCGGCCCCTCGCCCTCGCACCAGCGGTGGACCAGGGTGCGCAGAGCCCCGTCCACGTCGAGGTGTTCGCCCTGGAGCCAGTCGGCGAACTCCTCGTGGGCGAAGCGGTAGCCGGTTCCCGCCGGGGTGAGCAGACCCTCGGTGAGGACGGCAGGGGCCCAGCCCGTGCGCCAGGGGAAGAGCTCTTCGAACGCCTCGCGGTCCAGCTCGCCCTCGCCGGGCCCCAGGCACCGCCGTGCCGCCTCGTGCACCTGCCCTGACACCCGGGCCGCCAGTCTGCGCACCGCGCTCCCGCGCAGCTCGGGCCCGCCCGCCGCCACGATGCGGACCGCGATCCGCAGGCACATCAGGTCCAGATGGGCGGTGAAGATCTCCTCGCGGGACGGACAGCCTTCGGCCCCGCCGGGGAGCGCCTCGCGGACCTCCGCGAACAGCCGCAGGGCGAGGGGGTGCGCCGCGTCGGCGGACGCGAGGGTTCCGTCGGGGATCGCGTACATCCGGCGGGCCTGCGCCGCCTCCGCCGCCGACAGATCCCCGATCCGTACACCCGACGCCATACCTTCCGGGCAGAGCGCCACCGCCTGTTCCCACTGCTCCCAGTGCTCGGGGCGACAGGCGACGGCCATCCGCACGCCCTGCGCATGCAGCCACCCCGCCGTCCCCACCACCCAGTCGGCAAGGTGGCGCGCCAGCGCGGGTTCCATCTCCTCGGGCCCGTCCAGGAGTACGAACAGGGGCTGGCCCGCGTCCGCCGCGAGGCGTGCGACCTGCTCGGGGGTGGCCGCCTCCTTGCCGCCGGGGGCGACGATCCGCCCCGCCTGCTGGAGGGTGCGGGCCACCGCGTCCGCGAGGGAAGCGTCCCCGGCGCGCAGATCGGCTCCGCGCAGCCAGAGGGTCGGTGCGGGTTCGGCGCCCTTGGCGCGCCGGGCGGCGAGCGCGCCGAGTTCGGTCGTACGGCCGCTGCCCGGGTCCCCGACGACCCCGAGGATCAGCCCCGTGAA
>NZ_JAFLRJ010000756.1 GCF_017315755.1 Streptomyces beijiangensis | reverse complement strand
CCACCCCGCGTCGGTAAACACGACACTACGTCACCACGGGGCCCACTGGGAAATCGGTTACGCGAAGAGCTCGGCGGAGGTGGTGACGACGAGAGAACGCTCGATCCAGGACTCAAGCTGAGCCTGGTCCCCGCAGGAGGAGATCCGCTCACGCTCCTCGGCAGAGAGATCGACTCCACGCCGGTCCAGGACGAGCAGAAGAGCCCGAGCCTCCCCCTGAGGCACGCCCTTCTCCAGGCCCTTCTCCAGGCCCTCTTCCAGGCCCTTCTTCGCCGCGCTCTCGCGGATCATGGTCGCGGCCGCGCCCACGTACTCGTCGGGTTGCATGGCCTTCACCAGCGTCCTCCAGATGTCATAAGCGCGGCAGCCCTTCGCAGCGCACGGCGGGTGAGTTCTGGGTCCGCGCGGAAGATCCGGTGGGCGGACCCATGTGTCGTACCGACCATGATCAAGACGATAAGGACGAGCTTGACCGTGCGTAACCAAAACGCGGGCACATCACCCGCACGGGCACTGGCCCGACTATCCGCCCCGGTCACGGATCGTCCGGCCCGGCGCCGATAGGCTCTGCTGCCCATGGGGGACACGCGCGCAGCACAGAAGATGATCGACGTCCCGCCGGGGCAGGTCACACTGTCGGACCGGCGGACGCAGCGCAGCTGGGCGGTCGAGCTCGCGCCCTACCGGCTCGCGGCCGTCCCCGTCACCCAGCAGTTGTACGCGGAGATCACCGATCTGCGCCCGAGCACCACCATCGGAGACCTTCTCCCCGTCGAGAGCGTCTCCTGGTGGGACGCCGTCCGCTTCTGCAACGCCCTGTCCGCCCGCGACGGATTCACGCCCGCCTACCTGCTCCCCACAGACGGCGACGACGACGAGACCATCGAGTGGGACGCCTCCGCCGACGGCTACCGCCTGCCGACCGAGGCCGAGTGGGAGCACGCCTGCCGCGCGGGCACGAGCGGCCCGCACTACGGGGAGCTCGACGAGATCGCCTGGCACCGCGCCAACTCCCAGGAGCGCATCCACCCGGTGGGCGGCAAACAGCCCAACTCCTGGGGCCTGCACGACATGCTCGGCAACGCCTGGGACTGGTGCTGGGACGTGTACGACCCCGAGGTCTACGGCAGCTCCAGTGTTCGTCGAACCAGCCGCCGCAGCCACCCGAGCTACCGGGTCGACGACGTGGGATTCCGCCTCGCCCGGTCCGTCCCGAGGTGAGAACCCCACCGCACCACGGCCGCGCGGGCCTGGAGCACGCGGCCCTCGGGGGTGATCGTGAGGTGTTTACGGAACAGCCCCTCGGGATGTGACGTCACAGCGCGGCCCGCTGCCTCCTGGCCAGGAATCCCACGCCCACGACGATCGGCACGAGCAGCGCCAGGCTGACCGGCCCCGTCCCCCACCCGAGCCCGCCGCGCGCCGTGGACACCCCCGCCCAGTCGGCGAACGAGGCGCCGAGCGGCCGGGCCAGTACGTACGCCCACCAGAAGGCCACCACCGGGTTCAGACCG
>NZ_JAFLRJ010000755.1 GCF_017315755.1 Streptomyces beijiangensis | reverse complement strand
CGCGGCTGCCGGAACCACCCGTGCTCGAACTGGTGGTGGGCGACGGCTTCTTGGAGTCGGTCGCGACAGGCTTCTTGTCGTTCTTGTCGCCGCTGCTGGTGGCGAAATAGATCCCGCCACCGACGACGAGGAGACCGGCCACGGCGGCCGCGATGATGATCCCGGGCTTGCCCTTGAAGGGGCCTCCGCCGCCCGCGCCGGGCTGG
>NZ_JAFLRJ010000754.1 GCF_017315755.1 Streptomyces beijiangensis | reverse complement strand
GTGGTGGTCGGGGCCGGTGTGTCGGTCCAGTGCCGGCGGTGCTGCCAGGGGTAGGTCGGTGCGGAGGTGTGGCTGCCGCGTCCGGCGAGCAGGCGTCTCCAGTCCACCGGGGAGCCGGCTGCGTGCAGTGCGGCCGTGGTGCGTACCAGTGCGGTGGTGTCCGGCGGCGTGTCGAGTGAGGTGGCGGAGAGTTCGGCCGGTGCGAGTGCGGCCAGTTGCCCTGCTGCGGTGCCGAGGCCGATGTCGAGCAGTGTCTCGATGCCTTCCTTCGCGAGTTCGTCGGCCAGTTCCGGGGTCCAGTGCAGGGGGCCGGTGCCGGCCGGCAGGGTCCAGTTGATCGCGGTGGCGTTGTCGACGGGCAGGCACTGGTCGAGGGACTGCAGGTACAGCGGCGTCGTGGGTCGGTTGGCGACTTGGACCTCGCGTATGCCGACGGCGGCGATCAGCGCG
>NZ_JAFLRJ010000753.1 GCF_017315755.1 Streptomyces beijiangensis | reverse complement strand
GTGCTGTACGGCGGCCCGGCGGACAGCACCCAGGTCGCCCCTCCCGCTATGGAGGCCAGGTGGTAACGGTCACGGCCGTGAGTGATGGCGTCGAGAGCCTCGCCGACGGTGATGTCCCCGCGCACGGTACGGCTCTCGCCAATCGTGCGGTACGGGGAATCGTCGTCCCCCGCATGGACCCTGTCACGGTCGATGTGCAGCGTGATCGTGTG
>NZ_JAFLRJ010000752.1 GCF_017315755.1 Streptomyces beijiangensis | reverse complement strand
CGCCGCCGAGCGTCATCAGACGGGCGCCCGTGCCGAGCAGGTCGTCGGCGGCGGCCTCGATCGTCTCGACGGCCTCGTTGATGTTGAACGGGTTCGCCGCGGTGTCGCCCGCGTCCGCGACCTGCGCGCGCGCGAACGGCGAGGCGTCCCGCCTGCTGCGCCCGTACAACCCGGCACAGGACGCCTCGCGGATCGCGTTGCCGCCGAAGCGGGCGCCGGGGCGGTACGA
>NZ_JAFLRJ010000751.1:1124-1545 GCF_017315755.1 Streptomyces beijiangensis | reverse complement strand
CGTCCGGGGTGGGCGGGGTGGCGGCGAACAACAACTCCGGGGTGATCGCCACCGGCGCGGGGCCGACGATCGACGCCCGCAGCCTGCACCTTCCCGCGCAGATGGTCAGGCCGCCGAACGAGGTCGTGGCGTCCCCGGGGCTGAACAACCTTCCCGCGCCCCGCAACGGCGTCTTCGTCGGCAGGGACGAGGACCTGGCCCGTCTCGACGCGGCCATGGACAACGGCTCGGGCAGGGCGGTCGTCCGCGTCGTGCACGGTCTCGGCGGCGTCGGGAAGAGCACGCTCGCGCTGGAGTACGCCCACCGGTTCAGGCACCGGTACAACCCGATCTGGTGGATAGCGGCCGACACCGCCGAGGGGATCGTCGCCGAACTCGCCGAGCTGGCCGTACGGCTGGACCCGATCGCGGCGATCGGCGC
>NZ_JAFLRJ010000751.1:0-1107 GCF_017315755.1 Streptomyces beijiangensis | reverse complement strand
GCCGCCGCCTATATCCAGCAGACCGCGACCGACCCGGCCCGCTATCTGGAGCAGTTCAGGCGGTTCCCCGCCCGGATGTTCGCCACCCCGGTCGTGGGCGGCGACCCGGGGCGCACCGTCGCCTGCGTATGGCTGCTCACCCTGGACATGATCGGAGCCCAGGACCCGCTCGCGGCAGACATCCTGCGCGTACTGGCCTGGCTCGCCCCCGACACGGTGCCCCGCGTCCTGCTCTCGGCGCTCGACGACGACCCGCTCGCCGTCGACCAGTCCCTCGCGCTGCTCGGCAGCTACAGCATGGTCACCCTGACGGCGGAGACCGTCAGCACCCACCGGCTCGTGCAGGCCATCTCGCGTACGCCGGACCCCGCCGACCCGCACCGCGGCGTGGCCGCGATCGACGACGCCCGCCGGCGGGCCACGACCGTGCTGCTGGGCGCTCTGCCCGAGAAGCCGGGCAGCGATGCGGCGGGCTGGCCGACCTGGTGGACGCTGCTTCCCCATGTCGAGGCCCTGGTCTCCGCCGTGCCGTCCGACCAGGACGACGAATCGCTGAGCCGGCTGCTGCACCTGACGGGGGCGTTCCAGGCGGGCCAGGGACGGATCGACCAGAGCCTCGAATTCAGCGAACGGTCCGTGGCGGCGGCACGCCGGCTGCTNNCCGGTCGCGAGCGCGTGCTGGGGCCCGACCACGCGGACACCTTCATCTCCCGCAACGACCTCGCCGGCGCGCACGCCGAGGCCGGCAACCTCGACCGTGCCATCCGTCTGCACGAGGAGACGCTGGCCGACCGCGAGCGCGTACTGGGGCCGGACCACGAGGACACGGTCACCTCCCGGGACAACCTCGCCTACACCTACCGGGAGGCGGGGGACCTGGCCCGGGCCATCCCGCTGCACGAGGCCGCCCTCGCCGACTATCTGCGGGTCATGGGCGCGGACCACACCGACACCCTCATCTGCCGGGTCGCCCTGGCGAGCGCGTACGCGGTGGCGGGCGATCTCACCCGCTGCATTCCCGCGTACGAGGCGGCGATCACGGACTGCGAACGCGTACTGGGGGAGAAGCACCCCACCACCCTCGTCTCCCGCATCTGTCTCGCGGCC
>NZ_JAFLRJ010000076.1 GCF_017315755.1 Streptomyces beijiangensis | reverse complement strand
CTGCGCCTGGCGAAGTTCGGAGTCCCCATCGCCGACACCGCCGCCGCCGGCCTGGCGGCGGCGGGCATCGAACCGCACCTCCTGCCGCCGATCATGCCGACGGCGCAACAGCCCGCGCTCCCGGCCCAGCAGGCCCAGCCCGTACAGCAGTCCCTCCCGCAGCCCGTCCAGCAGCTGCAGGAGCGCGCGCCGGCTCACGTGCCAGCCACCCACGAGAGTCAGTGGTTCGCGACCCCAGAGCGCTGGGGCGCGGAAGCCAACACGTCTGCCGATGACGCCGACATTGGTGCGTCCTCGACGAACTCCCGCTACCCGAGGACCGGCCAGCTCGAATCAAGCGTGGCCGTTGACCGAACCACGGACTCCGATGACATTCCGATGGCGGCGAGCACACCCGGGCCGATTGGCCAGGACGTCCCAGACGAGGGACTGATGGAACGCGATTCCCACCCGGTTCGGATTCCAGACGCGGATGTGATGGAGCCGTCGCCCCCGGACCTCAAGGGCATTGGGTTGGTCGAGTTCCACTACAGGGCGCTCCCCGAGGAACAGCGCGAGATGTCAGCCAACGCACTCGCCCCGCTGCTCGCCGAGCGGACCGGCTACAAGATCGGCACCGTCCGCAAGTACATCGGGACGATCAAGCAGAACGCCGTGGAGTAGTCCCAACGGCAGTGTGCGCATGACGTTCCGACTTGGCGATGCCGCATTGTCCGTCGCATTGGAACGCGTGGATCCCAGAGTTGGAATTCGGCGTCGTCCACCCTGCCGTGTAGCCCGCACGGGCAGTTGCCAAGGCTGGACCCAACGCTGGCTGCATCGCTCCGCGGGGTCCTGTAGGCAGGTGGGTATGGGCGAGGAGCCGGAGGGCGGCACTACTGTCCGCACGTTTTTCCAAGCGCGTTGACCTGCGATTTTCCAACTGGGTCAGTGTTTGGGTCAGCGGCGTGCGGGCGGGGTCCATCCCGTCAATGGGGCGTGGCGCAGCCCTGATTCGGCGCCGTGCGCGGGGGTGCGGTGGCGGGTGCCTGCAGGAGGCGGATCGTCTCGTTGGTCTCCTCCTCCATGGTGCAGCCCCATTCGAGGAGGTTGCTCTCCAGGGAGCGGATGGAGTCCTCGAGTTCGGCGTCCTGGCCGAGGAGGGTGAGCGCGCGGAACTTGTGCCGCCACAGCTGCTCGGCCTCGCGTGCGACGTGCAGCCCGCGGGTCGCCGCCCACAGGGCGCCACGACCGTCACCTCGCTGCAAGTTGATGTCAGCGAGTTCGTCGGCGACGTGCACCACCGTCTTGATGATGTCTTGGGTGAGGTCTTCGGCCCAGGTGTACCTGCGGGCGGCGACGCCGGTGAACGGCCGGCCCCGTACGAGCTGGAGAGCCTGCAGCAGTGCCTCCTCGCGCTCGGTGCTGCCCGCGGGATGCTCTGTCCGGGTCAGGTGTTGGAAGTTGATCCAGTCGCAGGACACCCCGGCAAGGCGGTAGGCCTTGTCGGGCTGGCTGTTGACGTGAGGGAAGTGGAAGTTTCCGTCAGGGTCCTGGCCCAGCCGCATGCGGAGTTCACGCAGGCGGGTGCTGCGGGTTCCGCGGTTGATGCGTCCGCCGGGGGAGAGGACCTCGTCGATCTGGTGGCGGGTCGCGCCCTGCTGCAGGACGAGCCAGCTCGCGAGCTCCAGAGCCACGGTCACCCGGTTGGTGAGGATCTCGCCTCGGTGGCCAAAGAGCTCGGGATCAACACCGAGTCCCTGCGCAAGTGGGTCCTGCAGGCCCGCGGCGCTACGGGCGGCGGGGCCGGTGAAGCGATGACGCCGGACGAGCGTGCGGACGGTGGCGTGAGGCTGTCGAGCAGATCCCGCGTCGAGCGCGGCTCGGCTGCGGCCACCGCACCGGTAGGTCCCGGCACGGTCATCTCCCTGACGGTGCCGGGCCAGGTGTTGCGGGGGCTGCCGCTGGGACGCTTGCCGTGCAGCAAGAGGGTGTGACGGCCGAGCGGTGCCTCGCGATGCGGGACCGGGTGTCAGGGCGAACCGGATGTGAGCGAATTGGCCAGGTGGGTGGCGTTGGTGAGGTTGGTTTCGATGGAGTTGGTGTAGAAGTGCACGCCGTTGGTGAGCGGGCCGAGGAAGTGGATGCGGGGGTGGAGATCGCCGTTTCGGTCGCGAGTGCGGAGGGTGTGTGGGTGGACGTCGATGCCGCCCAAGGGGTGGGTGGTCAGAATTCCTCGGTGGAGGAGCGTGGTGAGGAGGGGGGAGTCGATCAGCCACGGGTCGGTGGCGGTTCCGGTGGTGTTGATCAGACGGTCCACTCGATGGGTCACATCTCCTCCCGGAGCGGTGCGGCGGATGTCGAAGGTGCCGTCGGAGGCAGCGGTGACCCCGGTGATGCCAGTGAGGACACGCAGTTGCCCGCTGCTCAGGTGCTGGGCTACCAGGTGGGCGTTGACCAGGGGCATCGGGTGGCGGTAGGTGGCCCACAGGGAGGAGTAGTGGTGGAGGAACTCGGCTTTCGCCCGGTAGCTCATCCGCTGCCAGATGTCGGGCGCCAGGGGTGAGGTGGCATCGAGGACCTCGTACCAGTGTGCGCCGTCTCCTTCGGCCTGGCGGATGTCGTGGGCGAGGTCGGCGGCCGCGTCGCTGCGCGGGTTCTGGGCGGGGCTGGGCCAGCCGTCGTCGCCGAGCGCGTCGTCGAGTTCGCGTCGGAAAAGGGCTGCGGTGTCGGCCAGGTCGAGCGGACCGTGGCGGGTGAGGTGGTTGAGGTGCTCGGGGGTGAGGTGTTTGAGGCTGTGGGGACGAAGCGTCCGGGGTTGCACCTTGGGCAATCCGCGTGTGCGGGCGAACGCGTAGACCGGTCCGCTGTGGCCGGCGGCTTGGAGGGCGAGGAGGGTGTCCACAGCCGTCAGGCTTGTGCCGAGAACGCCGACGGCGTCGGCCGGTCCGATGGAGGGGTAGAAGCCGGGGTCCCAGGGAGTGGGTGCGTAGCGGGGGTGTGTGGCGAACTGACGGTAGGCGGTGGCCGGCAAGTCGCCCAGGCAGAGCACGGCGTGGTCGAAGCGCGGCAGGGGCTGGTCGGCTGTCAGCCGGAGCGAGTCGCCCTCGGAGACGACGTCGGTGACGTCGCACTGCTGGAAGTCCACGGTGATGTGGTGCTGTGCGGCTTCGCGAACAGCTTCGCCGAGGCAGTGGCGCAGATACCTGCCGTAGATGTGCCGGGGCGGGTAGTGCTCCTCGAGGTGTCCGGTGATCTGTGCGGCTTCGGGCTGTTCGCGGAGCCAGCGGGTGAAGTGGCCGGGGTCGTGTTCGTACAGGCTCATGGACCGGGTGCGCATGTTGAGGATGTGGCAGTCCAGGCCGGAGCTATAGGCGACGCCCGCACCGGGCCGGGGCTGGCGGTCCAGGAGGTGCACCGCCAGATTGTGCCGGGTCTCTGCGTTGCCGGTAGTGCGTTGGTGAACGAGCTGGAGGGCAGTCATGACGCCGGATGCTCCGGCGCCGATGATGGCGATACGGGTGGGGGAAGCTGTCACGAGGGCACGTCGCTTCTTATGGGGCCCGGCGCGGGCCGGAGACCCGCACCGGGGCGTACTGGGCTGGGCGGGGCCGGCGGTGGTTGCGCGGCTATGCCTGGAGCGGGGCGTCGCGCAGCTCGCGGTGGCACTGGATGAGGCTGGCGGCGGCCCTGTCGATGTCCGCCTCGGTGGTGGCCCAGTTGATGAGGCACAGGCGCAGGACGGTGCGATCCTGCCACCGGCTGGGTGAGGCCCAGCTCTCCCCGAGCTGCTGGAAGCGTTCGACGACCCGCAGGGTGTGGGCGTCGCTGCCGTCCGGACCGGAGGCAGGAGTGAACCGTACGGTGACCTGGTTGAGGGTGACGTCGTTGAGAACCTCGATCCCTTCGACGGCCGACAGCGTCTGGGCGATGCGCAGGGCGTGTGCGCAGCAGCGGTCGACGAGGTCGGCGACCCCGCTGCGGCCCAGCTGGCGCAGGGCGGCCCAGATGGGGAAGACCCGGGATCGGCGGGAGACCTCCAGGCCCCATTCGACGGGGTGGCGCTGGTCGGGCTGGAGTTGCAGGTATCCGGCGTCCAGGGGGAGGGCGGCGCGGTGCGCATCTGGATCGGCGATCATGGCGACGCCGCCGTCGTAGGGGGTGTTGAGCCACTTGTGGGCGTCGGTGGCCCAGGAGTCGGCCAGTTCGATGCCGTCGGCGACGTTGCGGCGCAGGGTGGGTGAGGCGGCTGCCCACATGCCGAACGCGGCATCCAGATGCACCCAGCCGCCGACGGCATGGGTCTTGTCGCAGAGCATCCGCAGGTGGTCGATGCCTCCGGTGTTGATCTCTCCGACCTGCCCCGAGACGATCAGTGGCATGCCCGCCGTCTCATTCAGGGCCGCGTCCAGGGCAGCTGGAAGCATTCGGGCCTCGGCGTCCACGGCGATGCGGCGGATGCTGCCGCCCAGTCCGAGGATTTCCAGTGACCGTACGACGGCGGTGTGGGCTTCGCCGTTGATGAGCACGGCGACTTCGGGGGCGCCGCGCATTCCGCGCTCGGCGACGTTCCACCCGTGCTGGGCAAGGACCTTGTGGCGTGCGGCGGCCAGGCAGAGCAGTTCGGCATGGGTGCAGGCGGGGACGAAGGCGGCGGAGGTGCGGGCGGGGAGCCCGAAAAGGTCGATGAGCCAGGCGGCGCAGATCTCTTCCACGACGGAGGTGGCCGGCGAGATGTCGTGCACGATGCAGTTCTGGTCCCAGGCGGAGGTCAGCCAGTCCGCGGCCATCGCCACCGGCAGCGTCCCGCCGACGACATAGCCCAGGTAGCGCCCGTTTCCGGTGGGCACCAGCCCGCGGTCGACGCCGCTCACCAGTTGGGTGAGCACGTCTTCCGGCGCGGCGGGATCATCGGGTACCGGACCGCCCAGCAGACGGTGCAGCTCGTCGTCGGTCGCCAGTGCCTTCACCGGCCTGCCGGGGAGACCGGCAAAGTAGTCGAGGGAGTGCTGGAGTGCCTGTTGCAGCAAGGGCCCGTAGACGTCGGTTGCGGGAGTGCCGGGTGGAGCGGCAGATGTGTGCAGATCGGTCATGTGTTCCTACCTTGAGTGTCGTCCGATCGGTGCGGGGGCGTCCCAGGCCGGCCTGACGCAGGTCAGGAGGCCGACCAGAGAGGTGAAGCGATTCTTCGGGAATCAGGCGCATCCGGAACCAAGGGGCTGCCGGTGTGATGGGAGGCGCCCGCTTTTCCCAGCGGGTGGCCCGGTGCCGGTGGTGTCTGACCTGCCAGTTGGGGCGTCAGCCATCCAACGCAACCAACGTTACGTATGACCGATATGGAAATAGAGGCGCGAATGCGGCGCATCGTGTAGCGATGGTGGAATTTTGTGCCTCAAGCTGCCTTTTCGCGCCTGTTTCGTCACAAGGAAATGGGCAATCGTGCGGTGCAGGCTGGCCCTTTGGTTCTGTACGTGAGATCTGGGATCTGGCACAAATTTCGTGAGGACGATCAGCTGGGTTCGGTCTCAGTGACGCAACATCATCTGGGAGCGTGGTGCGGTGTGATGACCTCGTCGGCATGTTGTTCCCGCACCTCGACGCCGTATTGGTGAACGCGGTCTTCCGCGCGGACGAAGTGCTTCACGTCGAGGCGAGAACCCGCGAACTCGGCGCGGTGTGTCCGGACTGCGCGACGCCGTCAGGGCGGGTACACAGCACCTACGCACGCCACCTTGCCGACGGGCCGATAGGCGATCAGCCGGTATGGATCGACCTGACCGTCCGGCGGTTGTACTGCGAGAACGCCGATTGCCCTCGTCGTACGTTCGCTGAGCAGGTCAAGGGGCTGACCGTTCGCTATGGCCGCCGGACCTCTGCCGCCCGGCGTGTGCTGGAGGCCGTGGCCATCGCGCTCGCTGGCCGGGCCGGAAGCCGGCTCGCAACCATCCTGCACACCCGGACGAGCCGGATGACGCTCCTGCGCGCGATCATGGACCATCCTGATCCTGTATGGACCGTGCCGAAGGGTCCTCGGAGTCGATGACTTCGCCACCCGGCGCGGGCAGCACTATGGCACCGTCCTCATCGACTGCGAGACTGGCCAGCCTCTCGACCTGCTGCCCGGCCGTGACGCCGTAACCCTGGCTGAGTGGCTGAGCGAAAATCCCGGTTCGGAAATTATCTGCCGCGACCGAGCTGGCGCCTACGCTGACGGTGCTCGCACCGGTGCGCCGAACGCACATCGCCGTGACAACAGCCGGTCTCTGTAACACCTACCGCAGCTGCGAGAGCACCCTCTTCCCC
The DNA here is from genome assembly GCF_017315755.1 of Streptomyces beijiangensis. Taxonomy (GTDB): domain Bacteria; phylum Actinomycetota; class Actinomycetes; order Streptomycetales; family Streptomycetaceae; genus Streptomyces; species Streptomyces beijiangensis. Next base: position 1,127 of record NZ_JAFLRJ010000076.1, on the reverse strand, counting down.
GGACGTGGACCGGGACCTTCGCCGAGGGACGGGGCATATGCGCGCTGATGATCTTCCGCGTAGAGGCAGGCTGCGGTCTGGCTGAGACGGCCCCCGAGGAACGCTGTCGTACGCCCTCGCGGACCGCCCACGCGGGGCTCTGGATCCACCGGCCGGTGCAGCCTGGCTCTCAGACCTCCCGCACGGTGGTATTCACTCCGGTATACTCGGGTGATGGACACCACGATCAAGATTGATTCGTTGGCACGGGACCGGCTGGCCGCTCTGGCCCGGGCCCGTGGCACCTCGATGCGAGCGCTGATCGAGGAATTCGCCGCCGCCTCCCTCACGCCGGAGCAACTCCAGGAACGTGCCGAGCGGACCCGTGCCTTCCTGGAATCCGAGTTCGGACACCGCCTCACCGACGACGACACCACCACGCTGCGCACCAAGATGCGCGAGGCACAGGCCGCGCACCGCAAGAGCCTGAAGAACGCCGGCACGGACGTGGCGGCGTGATCTTCGAGCACTACATCCTGGACACCGACACGCTCCTTGCCCTGGGCGGCAACAAGCAGGTGTCCGGCCTGATCCACATCGCCGCCGAAGACCCCTCGGTCCGCCTGTGGGTCCCCATCGTGAGCGCCCTGGAAGCCGAACGCCAGCGCAAGGGAATCATCGACTACCTCGGCATCCTGGATACCCTGCACACTCTGGAAGCCGACTACGAAGCAGCCCACGCCATCGCGGACCTCTACCGGCGCGACGTCCCGTTCGGGGTCGCGGCAGCCATCCACGCAGCCCGACCTACGATGGAACGCCCCGAGGGCGCCCTGATCGCCACGGTCAACCCCCTGCCGTATGCCGGCCTCGGCGTACCGGTCATGGACCTCAACAGCTGATCGGGACCGGCCGCGCCCGACCCTCTTGCCCGGACCAATTAGGCTGTGCCACAGTGGAGTTCTTCAATTCAAGAGCGGCAGCGGGAAAGCCTGGTCTCATAACCGGGCGGAATAGATGGGGAACTGACGGGTTATCAAACCCGATAGGAAAAGCCAGAAGATAGGCGACCCCCAATCTCGCAGCCAGCAAAAGGAATTCGCGGAGCGAATTCCGCGAGGCCGAATCGCGGAGCGATTCGAGCCGCG
>NZ_JAFLRJ010000750.1 GCF_017315755.1 Streptomyces beijiangensis | reverse complement strand
CCTCGATGCCTTTGGCGTCATGGCCGAGTCCGGCCTGGGCGACGGGCGTTGTCGCGCCGTCCTTGACCGCCAGGGCCGCGGGCTGGGGGGTGGTGACGGCACGGCTGTCGGCGAAGCCGGTGACGGAGTACACGACGACCGGGGCGTCGGTGAGGACGCTCACCGTCCAGCTCGCGCGCTGCTTGTTCCCGAAGCCCGCCGCGTCGGTGGACCTGACCGGGAAGGTGCGCGGCATCAGATCGGTGCGCGCCGTCAGACCCTCGCGGGTGAAACGGTTTCGCAGGGCGGTCATGGCGGCGGGGTCCGCCTCGGTGAACACCATGCCGACCGTGGTGACGCTGGAGTGGGTGGCGTCGGTGTACGTGGCACGCAGCATCCGTACGCAGCCGACCGGTTGGAGGACCTTGACGAGCAGGGGGTCGAAGCCGCCCGCGCAGGAGCTGTCGGGGGCGACGGCCAGCCGGGTCCACGTACGGTCCGCTCCGCCGGGGCCCGCGCCCTTGCCCGTGAGGGTGCGCGGGAAGAGGGTGTCCACGGGCGTGGAGTGCCACAGGCCGCGCGCCTCGGTGTAGGCGGTGCGGGCCGTGGGCTCGGCC
>NZ_JAFLRJ010000749.1 GCF_017315755.1 Streptomyces beijiangensis | reverse complement strand
CCTGCAGGGCGTCCGGGGCGTCGTCACAGGTCGGGTCAGCGGCGACACCCTCACCTTCAACGGCGGGCACACCTTCATCAAGCCCGTCTCGAAGGACATCTTCACCTGCAACCACGGCCCGTTCACCAACAACCCGGCCGACCCGGACGACAAGAAGGCGATCCTCGCCCGCCTCGCCGCCGGCTTCAACCGCTCGATCATGCTGACCCACCCCGTCCAGCCGAACGGCACCACCACCGCCGACTACTACCAGGGCGCCGCCACCAACCACTGGTCACGAGTGGTCCACGCCAACTCGCCCATCGGGTACGCCTTCCCCTACGACGACGTACGCCCCG
>NZ_JAFLRJ010000748.1 GCF_017315755.1 Streptomyces beijiangensis | reverse complement strand
GCCGCCGACGTCACGATCGATAATGCCCAGGCTGACTGATCGATAACGCCCCACGGTGAACCCGGCGCCGGTAGCCTGGATCTGGCATTTTCCATCGGCATGACACGGTCCGCAGATACCGCCCGAAACGAAGTGGTGAAAAACGCCGACGAGTTTCGGCCTACCGCTTGTGCGAGCCCTCTCCAGGTCAGGGCTGCGGCACCCTTTCCAAACAGGGTAAATGCCCACTGAATACGGGCCGAATACCGTCTTGCCCGCAATACCGGCGACGGCTAGACGAAACACTGCGTGAACACGTGTCGTATAAACTCCGCGAACGAGGCAGAGAGTTGGCGCCCCGGCTGGGAGGTCGGAGCTGGTCTTGACCGGCCTCCTACCCCCGGCCCCCCTCTGGCCCCGCAAGCAGACATCGCCGTCCGCACCGCCCATGCG
>NZ_JAFLRJ010000747.1 GCF_017315755.1 Streptomyces beijiangensis | reverse complement strand
TGAATGCGGAGGTGCTCGAGCGCATCGCGAGCCGTGATTTCCAGACCGAACTCGGAATGTTCAATCTGGAAGTCAATATTGTTCCGCACCGGCTCGAGGGGCGGGTTTTCGATCAGCTTGCCGAGGAGCTGCGCACCGGTCTCGCGTACGCCCACAGAAAAGCGAACGAGGTCGACGCGGGGATCGTCATGATCGGAATTCTTCCGACGCTCACCCAGCGCGATCTGGTC
>NZ_JAFLRJ010000746.1 GCF_017315755.1 Streptomyces beijiangensis | reverse complement strand
CTCGCGGCACTCTTCCTGGCGCCCCGCCGCGAGGAGTGCTCCGGCCAGTACCAGGACGGAGTTGACGAGGATCGCGACCGTGACTCCCGACAGGACGGCATCCGGTCCTGTTCCTGTGCCCATCCGGGCGGTGGCGACGGCGCTCATGACCGGGATGCCCAGCGTGATGCCGACCTGCTGGGTCATCGTCGCGAGGCCGGTGGCCAGACCCTGCTCCTCGTCGGGGAGGCCGGAGGTCGCGGTGACCATG
>NZ_JAFLRJ010000745.1 GCF_017315755.1 Streptomyces beijiangensis | reverse complement strand
GCCCGGCACCGTATCCAAATCCCTTGCCCAGAGCCTACGTTTGGATCATCTTCCGGCCCGTGAGGAGAGGATCCGCCCGTGCCAGTCCGTAAGCCCGCGCTCACCGTCGAGGAGCTGCGCGCCCTCGTCGCGAGCGGCGAGATCGACACCGTCGTCCTGGCCTTCCCCGACATGCAGGGACGTCTCCAGGGCAAGCGCTTCGCCGCCCCCTTCTTCCTCGACGAAGTCCTCGAACACGGCACCGAAGGCTGCAACTACCTCCTCGCCGTCGACACGGACATGAACACCGTCGACGGCTACGCCATGTCCTC
>NZ_JAFLRJ010000744.1 GCF_017315755.1 Streptomyces beijiangensis | reverse complement strand
GACGCCCTGCAGGTCGATGGAGAGGTCGGTGGAGCGGTACTTCTCCCAGACCTGGTCGATGTACGAGGTCCACAGGTCCCGGAAGGGCATCTGGTCGGGGCGGTCGAAGAAGGGGGCCATCAGGTTCTGCGGGGAGATGACACGCAGGACCTTCCCGTCGCCGGACCGGATGACCAGCTTGTCCCAGGGCTGTCCGTCCCTGGCCGCCTGGGCGGTGAGGTCGGCGGCGATACGGTCCACGGCGCCGTCGGGGAGCGGGGCGACGGTGTGGGTCTGGGTGCCGGTGAGGGTCAGGCCGATGGGGAGTGCGGTGACCAGGTCTACGTAGGAGATGTTGGCGTAGAGCTGGTCGGGGTTGAAGGTGAACTCGCAGAACGACCAGGTGCGGGCGTAGTTCGCGTCGGTGGAGGTCGCGAAGGCGGGTTCGACGAGGGCGGGGCCCGGGTTGAGATAGAAGCTCAGGGTGTCGTCCCGTACGAAGTAGACCCGGGCGCCGTACATCTGAGGAAGTGTCAGTACGACAGGACCCGCGCCCGCCGCCTTGAGGGGGATGGCGCAGTCGACGGGGAGCGGGGTCTGCGG
>NZ_JAFLRJ010000743.1 GCF_017315755.1 Streptomyces beijiangensis | reverse complement strand
GCAGGTTGATGAAGAAGATCCCGCGCCAGCTCCACGCCGAGGTCAGCGCCCCACCGGCCACCGGACCCAGGGCGACGGCCACCGACGCCCCGGCCGCCCAGAGCGAGATGGCCCGGGCGCGCCGCGCCGGATCCGGGTACGCCTGCCGTACGAGAGCGAGCGAGGCCGGCAGCATCACCGCACCCGCGGCCCCCTGCGCCCCCCGCGCGCCGATCAGCACCCCGAGCCCCGGCGCGAAGCCGCACGCCGCAGACGCCAGAGTGAAGAGCGTGATCCCGATGCCGTACGCCCGGCCGGCCCCGACCCGGTCCGACAGCGCCCCGGTCGAGAGCATCAGCGAGGCGAAGGCGAGGGTGTAGCCGTCCACCACCCACTGAAGCCCCGAGAGCCCTCCGCCCAGATCCCCGCCCATCGCGGGCAGGGCGACCGTCACCACGGTCGCGTCCAGCGTGATCAGGAAGAACCCCAGGAGCGCGGCGACCAGCACCATGCCGGGGGAGGCCAACTTCCGATCCATACAGGGGACTTGGGAGGTCCGGTGCACTGCGTTCGTCGTCATGCCCCCAGCCTGCCGATCATGAAGGCCGTGCAATAGTGGCCTGATTGCCATACGTCCGGAGGTTCTGGCCATGCCCGTCGCACGTCGCCGTGTCACCGTCATCGCGTCCCCGCCCGTATCCATGTTCAACCTGGCGATCCCGGAGATGATCTTCGACAAGGCGGAGGTGGACGGCGGCCCCGGCTACGAGACGGTCATCTGCGCCCCGGACCCGGGACCGGTCACGTCCACCGGCGGCCTCGACATCCATATCCCCCGCGGCCTGGAAGCGGTCGAGGGCGCCGACACGGTGATCGTCGCGGGTGCGGGCGTACGCCAGCACTTCGACGCCCGCACCGTGGACGCCGTCCGCCGGGCCGCCGC
>NZ_JAFLRJ010000742.1:213-424 GCF_017315755.1 Streptomyces beijiangensis | reverse complement strand
CCCCCACACCCTGAACTCCCGAAGCACCCCTACCCGAAAGGCAGTTCACGTGGAAACGCGTCAGCTCGGCAGGACCGGACTCCAGGTCACCCCCGTCGGCCTCGGCTGCATGGGAATGAGCTGGGGCTATGCCGAGTCCCAGCGCGACGACGCGGCCTCGGTCGACGTGATCCGGCACGCTCTCGACGCCGGCCCCGTCCTCCTGGACACC
>NZ_JAFLRJ010000742.1:0-185 GCF_017315755.1 Streptomyces beijiangensis | reverse complement strand
CGCACCCTCAGCCGCGACGGCTCCCCCGAGCACATCCGGCGCTCGGCCGACGCCTCGCTGCGCCGCCTGGGCATCGACGTCATCGACCTCTATTACCTGCACCGCGTCGACCCCGCCGTACCGCTCGACGAATCCTGGGGCGCGCTCGCCGACCTCGTACGGCAGGGAAAGGTCCGTCACCTCGG
>NZ_JAFLRJ010000741.1 GCF_017315755.1 Streptomyces beijiangensis | reverse complement strand
TCGTACGACATGGGCGGCCACGACACGTACATGCACAAGGAGATCTTCGAGCAGTCGGAGGCCGTCGACCGCGTCCTGCGCGGCCGGATCAACGACCGCTTCGCCACCGTCCACCTGGGCGGGCTCAACCTGGACGCCCGCGAGGCGCGCGGGGTGCGCCGGATCAAGATCCTGGGCTGCGGCACCTCGTACCACGCGGGCCAGATCGGCGCCCAGCTCATCGAGGAGCTCGCCCGCATCCCCGCGGACGCCGAGCCTGCCTCCGAGTTCCGCTACCGCAACCCGGTGGTCGACCCGGACACCCTCTACGTCGCGGTCTCCCAGTCGGGCGAGACGTACGACGTGCTTGCGGCGGTCCAGGAGCTCAAGCGCAAGGGCGCGCGGGTCCTGGGCGTCGTGAACGTGGTCGGCTCCGCCATCGCCCGCGAGGCGGACGGCGGGATGTACGTCCACGCCGGCCCCGAGGTCTGCGTCGTCTCCACCAAGTGCTTCACCAACACGGTCGTCGCCTTCGCGCTCCTGGCGCTGCACCTGGGCCGCGTACGCGACCTGTCGGTCACCGACGGCAAGCGGATCATCGAGGGCCTGCGCCGCCTGCCCGGCCAGATCGACGAGATCCTCAAGACCGAGGGCGAGATCAAGAAGCTGGCCAAGGACTACGCGGACGCCAAGTCGATGATGTTCATCGGCCGGGTACGCGGCTATCCGGTGGCCCGCGAGGCCTCACTGAAGCTCAAGGAGGTCTCGTACATCCACGCCGAGGCCTACCCGGCCTCCGAGCTGAAGCACGGCCCGCTCGCGCTGATCGAGCCCGCGATGCCGACGGTCGCGATCGTCCCCGACGACGACCTGCTGGAGAAGAACCGGGCGGCGCTGGAGGAGATCAAGGCGCGGAACGGCAAGATCCTCGCGGTCGCGCACCAGGAGCAGGAGAAGGCGGACCACACGATCATCGTCCCGAAGAACGAGGACGAACTGGACCCGATCCTGATGGGGATCCCGCTCCAACTCCTGGCGTACCACACGGCGTTGTACCTGGGCCGCGACATCGACAAGCCGCGCAACCTGGCCAAGTCCGTAACGGTCGAGTAGCCCCCGCCTTGTCCTCAATCGCCGGACGGGCTGAAAATTCAGCCCGTCCGGCGATTGAGGACGTCTTTTGAGCCCCTCCGGC
>NZ_JAFLRJ010000075.1 GCF_017315755.1 Streptomyces beijiangensis | reverse complement strand
GCATGTGGCGAGCGGGATCGCCGCGATCCCGCTCGCCACATGCAGCCCCTGGCTCAGCCGGTACCCCCAGACGGGCCGGCTCGGCAGCACATTCACCAGCGCCCCCGGCGGATGCTGCAGATAGTGGCTGACGACCCCGGTGACCAGGCAGACGGCGAACGCGGCCCCGAGCCACCGGCCGATCGCCGTGGCCGTCCTGGGGTCGTGCAGCCGGCCCGTGAAGCGCGGCAGGAGGCGTCGGAAGTCCGGCCGCGGCGGTGAGTGTTCCATGCGTCCCATCACACCCCTGACGAGGTGCCGTTCAGCGCGATACGCACCTTACGAAACGCGGACGTCCCGGGCGCGGCCCCCCATCCGCACCGCTCCGGGTGGCACGCTCGACGGCGTGATCAACCGACGTACCGTGCTCGCCGCCGCGCTGCTGGCAGCGCTCACCGCCACTCTCCTCACGACCCTCGCCCGGGACGTCCCCGAAGCCGAGCAGTCGACGCTGACCTGGTGGTACGCGGCCTGCTGGGTGCTCTTCGCCGCCGCGGCCCTCGCCCTGCGCAAGGTGCCCGCCAGCCATGTCACGGCGCTGGTGCTCGCCGGCGGGATCGCGGTCGCACTGACCGGCCTGGCGGGCCCGCCCCGCACGAGTTCGGACTCCTACCGCTACGCCTGGGACGGCAGGGTCCAGGCCGCGGGCATCTCACCGTACGACTACGCACCGAACGCCCCAGAACTGGCGAAACTGCGCGACCCGTGGCTCTTCCCCGCCGGTCGGCCCACCCTGATCAACAGACCCTCGGTGCACACCATCTACCCCCCGGTGGCCGAGGCGTACTTCTATGCCGTCCATCAGCTCTCACCGCCCGGAGCCCGCCACAAGCCGCTCCAGGTCGGCGGCGTGCTCCTCGCGACGGCCACCACCGCGGCCCTCCTGCTGGTGCTCCGCCGACGGAAGGGCGACCCGCGCCACGCCGCCTACTGGGCCTGGTGCCCGGCCGTCCCCGTCGAGGCGGTCAACAACGCCCACGCCGACGCCCTGGGCGTCCTCCTCGCGGTCGTCGCCATCGGCGCCGTCGTCCGCCGCAAAGCCCTCGGCGGCGGACTGCTCGGCGCGGCGGTCGCGGTGAAGTTCCTCCCCGCCGTACTCCTCCCGGGCGTCCTGCGCCGCCGACCGCGCGAGGTGGCGGCCGTACTGGTCCCGGCCGCGGCCGTCGTCGCCCTCACCTATCTCCCGTACGTCCTCGCATCCCGCTCCTCCGTGTTCGGCTACCTCGGCGGCTATGCGCAGGAGGAGGGATACGACGACGCGGGCGCCCGCGACCGCTACGCCCTGCTCCGGCTCCTCCTGCCCGACAGCTGGGCGCTGCCCGCGGTGATCGTCGTCATGGCGGCGGTGTCCGGCCTCGTCCTGTTCAGAGGTGACCCCGAGCGCCCCTGGCGCGGCTGCCTGCTGGTGACGGGGACGGCCTTCCTGCTGATGACGCCCGGCTACTCCTGGTACGCGCTGCTGCTCGTCGCCCGCTACCGGGAGGAACTGCGCAAGCACGAGGACCGGCACGAGGCGATGGCGCTCGCGCTGCACCGTGCGGGCCCCGCCGTCCTGGCGAGCGGCGCCACCGTCGTCCTGGGGATGCTCGTCCTGATGGCGGCCGAGATGAACTCCACCAGGGGCCTGGGACCGGTCGCCGCGATCGGCGTGGCCATCGCCCTGCTCACCATGCTGACGCTCTTCCCGGCCCTGCTGGTGATCTTCGGCAGGTGGATCTTCTGGCCCGTGAAGCCCCACTACGGCTCGCCCGAGCCGACCGTGAGCGGCTTCTGGGCGCGTACGGGAGACCGCATCGCTCTGCGCCCGCGGGCCGTCTGGGTGGTCACCGCCCTGGTGCTCGCCGGGCTGTCCTTCGGGCTGCTGCAGCTGCGTGCGGACGGGATCGGCAACGCCGACGCCTTCACCGGGAACCCTGACTCGGTCGTGGGCCAGAAGGTCCAGGCCCAGTACTTCCCGGCCGGCAGCGGCGACCCGGTCGTCGTCATCGCGAATGCGGATCAGGCCGACGCGGTACGCAAGGCAGTGGCGGCGGATCCGGGCGTGGTCCCGGCGTCCATCGGCGTACCCCCGGGCTCGAAACCGGTGGTGAACGGGCGCGCGCTCTTCGAGGCCACCACGGTCGCCGCGGGCGACAGCGAAGCGGCCCAGCAGACCGTGAAGCGGCTCAGGCACACCGTGCACGGCATCCCGGCTGCCAGGGCCGAGGTCGGCGGGACCACCGCGACCCTGATCGACATGAACGCCGCGACCCGCCACGACAACATGCTCATCATCCCGCTGGTGCTGCTGGTGGTGCTGGTGATCCTCGGCGTACTGCTGCGCGCCCTGGTGGCACCGCTGCTGCTGATCGCGACAGTCGTGCTGTCGTTCGCCACCGCGCTGGGGATCAGCGCCCTCGTCTTCCGCTATCTCTTCGACTACGCGGGCGAGGGCACCGACCTGCCCCTTTTCGTCTTCGTCTTCCTGGTCGCGCTCGGCATCGACTACAACATCTTCCTGTCGACCCGTATCCGCGAGGAGGCGGGCCGACAGGGCGCCAGGAAGGGTGTGGTGACCGGTCTGGCGGCGACCGGCGCGGTCATCACCTCGGCGGGCCTGGTCCTGGCGGGCACCTTCGCGGTGCTCGGCACGCTGCCGATGGTCGCCTTCGCCGAACTCGGTTTCGCGGTCGGCCTGGGCGTGCTGCTCGACACCTTCGTCGTACGGTCGGTGCTGGTCACGTCGCTGTTCCTGGACGTGGGCCCACGGGTGTGGTGGCCGCACCGCCTCGCCCACGACGCCGCGGCCCTGGACGCCGCCGGCGCCGACCGCAGGACCGAGGTGCCGTCAGCCTCAGGCAGTACGCCGCAGTAGCGCCATGTACATCGCGTCGGTGCCGTGCATGTGCGGCCACAGCTGTACGTCGGGACCGTCGCCCAGCGCCGGAACACCGGGCATCAGCGGCCGTACGTCGATCCACTCGGCCTCGACCGGCTGCCCGCCGCGCCCCTTGAGCACATCCTCCACGACCACCCGCGTCTCGGCGAGGTGCGGCGAGCAGGTCGCGTAACCGACGATGCCCCCGATCCGCACGGCGCTCAGCGCCTCACGCAGCAGCCCGCGCTGGAGCGGCGCGAAGCCCTCCAGATCGCCGGGACGGCGACGCCAGCGCGCCTCGGGCCGACGGCGCAGCGCCCCGAGCCCCGTGCAGGGCACGTCCATCAGGACCCGGTCGAAGGATCCGGGCAGCCACGGCGGCCGGGTCCCGTCGGCGGCGATCACCTGGTACGGACCCGGGTTGCCCGCCAGCGCGCGCTCGACCAGGCGGGCGCGGTGCGGCAGCTTCTCCGAGGCCAGCAGCGCCGCACCACGCTTCGCGGCGAGGGCGGCGAGCATCGCGGCCTTGCCGCCGGGGCCCGCGCAGCCGTCGAGCCAGCGCTCGTCGCGGCCCTCGATCTCCGCGTTGGCCAGGGCGATCGCGACCAGCTGGCTGCCCTCGTCCTGGACGCCGGCGCGTCCGTCCCGCACCGCTTCGATCGCGCCGGGCTCGCCGCCCTCGGCCATCCGTACGGCATAGGGGGACCAGCGGCCCGGCAGCGCGGAGTCCTCGCCCACGACATCCAGCAGTTCTTCGGTGGTGGAGCGGCCGGGCCTGGCCACCAGCGTCACCTCGGGCCGCTCGTTGTCGGCCTCCAGGAGGTCCTCGATCCCGGCGCGGCCGCCGCCGAGGGAGTCCCAGAGCGCGGAAACGATCCAGCGGGGGTGCGAGTGGACGATGGCGAGGTGTTCCTCGGCGTCCTCGTCGTAGGGCGGCGCGACCCGCTCCAGCCAGCCTTCGAGATCCTCCGCGGAGACCTTGCGCAGCACCGCGTTGACGAACCTGGCCCGCCCGTCGCCGAGTACCACCCGCGCCAGTTCCACGCTCGCGGAGACCGCCGCGTGGGTGGGGATACGGGTGCCGAGGAGCTGGTGCGCGCCGAGCGCGAGCACATCGAGCACCGGCGGGTCGACCTCGCGCAGCGGCCGGTCGACGCAGGCCGCGATGATCGCGTCGTACGTCCCCTGGCGGCGCAGCGTCCCGTACACCAGCTCGGTCGCGAGCGCCGCGTCCCGCGCGTCGAAGTCGCCCTTGTCCCGGGCCTTCTTCAGCAGCGGCGGCAGGACGAGGTTGGCGTACGCGTCGCGCTCGTCGACCGCCCGCAGCGCCTCGAACGCGAGGATGCGCACCGGGTCCTTCTTGGGGCGGCGGTGCCCCTTCGGCTGCTGGGCGGGACGGCTACGAGGCTGGTCGTTCACGTGAAAGGTGCTCCGCTGATGGTGTCGGGGGACGAACCCTCTCAGCGTACTTCGGCGGCGCCCACATGCCCGCCCGTCACCCGGCCCCCCTCACGGACAGCGCTACGCGCCGAGAGTCTCACTCGGGGCGATCCGCACCCCGCGGGCCCAGTCCGCCGCGCGCATCGGCTTCTTGCCCTGCGGCTGGACCCAGAGCAGTTCGACGGCGTGCGAACCGGTGCCGACGTACACATTGTTCTTGGCCGCGGAGAGCTCGCCCGGGGCCAGGTCCGTGCGGTCGGGCACCGGCGTGACGGCGACGAGCTTGAGCCGCTCGCCGCGGAAGACGGTCCAGGCACCGGGCGCGGGCGTGCAGCCGCGGACGAGGCGGTCCACGCGGAGCGCCGGGGCAGCCCAGTCGGTCCGGGCGCCTTCGACGGTGAGCTTCGGGGCGAGCGAAATGCCCTCGTGCGGCTGCGGTACGGCGTGCAGCGTGCCGTCCTCGATGCCGTCCATGGTCGCGGCGAGCAGTCCGGAACCCGCGAAGGCGAGGCGGGTGAGCAGGTCGCCGCTGGTGTCGGTGGGCCGTACCTCCTCGGTCAGCACGCCGTACACAGGACCGGAGTCCAGGCCCTCCTCGATCAGGAAGGTGGAGGCACCCGTCACCTCGTCCCCGGCGATGATCGCGTGCTGTACGGGGGCCGCGCCGCGCCAGGCGGGCAGCAGCGAGAAGTGCAGGTTGACCCAGCCGCGGGCCGGGACGTCCAGGGCGGCCTTGGGCAGCAGGGCGCCGTACGCGACGACCGGGCAGCAGTCGGGGCCGATCTCGCGCAGCCGCGCCAGGAAGTCCTCGTCGCGCGGCTTCACCGGCTTGAGGACCTCGATCCCGGCCTCCTCGGCGCGCTGCGCGACGGGGCTGGCAACCAGCTTGCGGCCGCGTCCCGCGGGTGCGTCGGGCCGGGTGACGACGGCGGCCACCTCATGCCGGCCGGAGGCGATCAGGGCGTCCAGGGCGGGAACGGCGACCTCGGGGGTGCCTGCGAAGACGAGTTTCACTGATGTACCTCTCAGACCGGTCGGACCGGTGCGTACGACGGCGAACAGCGCACCAGTCTATGGGCCTCGGGCCTGGGGGGCGTACGCACGGCCGCGCGCCCCTCGCATATGCCCATACGCCCCCGCAGCGTGACCACAACAGCGGGTAGCGCGTTGGTCAAACGAGATTGACCGAAATGGGCCGCAGCGGCGGCCCGATTCCTTTCAACGCCGGTTCGAGAGGCTTGTTCATGGCCGACCACGCAACCCACGACGCCCAAGCGCGGGCCAGCCTGCACCTGTTGGTGCGGGACATCGAGCGGGTCCGCCGGCAGGTGGACGCACTGCGCACCCTCACCGCCCAGCTGGGCAACGTCTACCGCCCGCGCCGCTCCGGCCCTTCCACGGGCTTCGTCGTCTACGGCAGGGCTCCGGCCCCGACCGTCCGCCTCGCCCAGGAACTGCGGGACAGCGTCGAGACCCTGGTGACCGCGGCGGTGGACTTCGACCGCTCGCTGGGCTTCTCGTGGGACGCCGTGGGCTCCGCACTCGGCGTCACCAAGCAGGCGGTGCACCGCCGTTACGGCGCACGGCGCGCCGGTACGCAGGTCGACGCCGCAGAGCCGGAGCACTCCACGGCCGAGGCGCCTGTCGTCGCACCGACCCGCACGATGCCTGTCGGTACGGGGATCCCCGCGGTCCCCGCCGCCCGTGCCATGCCGTCCCAGCCGTCGGCGGGGACCCATTCCCTGCGAGAGGAATTCCGCCCCAACGCCTTCCCCGGTCCGCGCAACGGCTGACCCTTTCACCAGCTGCCCCTGCCGTGTCCGCACGGTCAGGGGCAGCGGTGTATCGAAAGCAGCAGTACGGCCGGCCCCGCTCAGCCGATGTCCGGCGGATCGACCCTGATCCGTACCGGATCGTCGCCACGCGTCAGCCGGGCCGCCTGCGCGCTCTTCAGCGCGGCGGCCAGCGCGGCCCCGCTGCCCGGCGGGACCCGAAGCAGCACACGCTCCCAGCTCTCCCCCGGCGGCGCGTCCCCCGGCCTGCGCGGCCTGCCCGGATCGGCGACCGGCATCGGGACAGGACCCAGCACCTCGGCATCACCCGGCAGTTCGACGGCGCCCAGAAACTCGGTCAGCGTCTCCGCTCTCCCCGACACGGCCGCCATCCGTGACACGGGCGGAAATCTCAGCTCGGCCCGCTCGGCCAGCTCACGCACCGCGTGCCCGACGGGATCCCAGCGCACCAGTGCCTGTACGGGCCTGAGCGTGGGCTCCGCGACCACCACGACCGTGCCCCCCTCGCCCTGTCCCCGGACCAGCGAGGCGGCGTCGATCCAGCGCCGCAGCGCCTCCTCGCCGGCCCGCAGGTCGGGCCGCCCGAGCATCGCCCAGCCGTCGAGCAGCAGCGCGGCCGCATACCCGCCGTCGGCGACCGGCTCGGCGCCCGGCGTGGAGATGACCAGCGCGGGCTGCCCCGGCACGGTGTCCAGCACATGGTCCCGCCCCGAGGTCCGCACCGGTACGGCAGGGAACGCGCGCCCCAGCTCCTCGGCGGTCCGCCGCGCCCCCACGATCTGCGCCCGCAGCCGATTGCTCCCGCACTCGATGCAGTGCCAGCCCGCCTCGCCACGCCCGCACCACGCGCAGTGCAGCGCCCGTTCGTCGGGGGCCTCCAGCGGCCCTGCGCAGTGCACACACCGCGCAGGCGTACGGCAGCGCTCGCAGGCCAGCCTCGGTACGTACCCCCGGCGGGGCACCTGCACCAGCACAGGACCGGTCTTCAGCCCGTTCCGTACGACCTCCCAGGCGAGACTGGGCAGCCGCGCCGCCCGAGCCGCCTCGTCCCGCGCCACATCGATGTCGCCCACGGTCCGTACGAGAGGAGCCGCGGCCCGCACCTGGTCCCGGCCGGCGGCGAGCGGCGCGGCCCAGCCGCTCTCCACCAGCTGGGCGGCCTCCACCGTGCAGCTCGTACTCCCCAGCAGGAACGCGCACTTGTCATGCGCGGCCCGCAGCAACAGCACCTCGCGCGCGTGCGGCAGCGGGGCATGCGGCTCGCTGTGACTGGAGTCCCCGTCCTCCCAGATCACCACCAGCCCAAGATCCTTCACCGGCGCGAACATCGCGGCCCGCGTCCCCACCACGGCCCGCACCGCCCCCCGCCGCACGGCGAGCCACTGCCGGTACCGCTTCTCAGGACCGGCCTCCGCGGTGAGCACCGCGTGCCGTCCCTCCCCCAGCACCCCGGTCAGCGCCGCGTCCACCCGCGCCGCGCTCCGCCCGTCGGGCACCACGACCAGCGCCCCCCGCCCGGACGCCAGCGCCGCCGCGACGACACGCGCCAGTTCGTCGGGCCAGTGCGGCCCGGGCAGCGCGGTCCACACGGCCCGCGGAGCCCCACCACCCGCCAGCGCCGCCAGGAACCCCGGCCCCTGCGCGTACCGCTCCCACGTACCCGCCGCCGGAGCCTCCGGCGGCGGCAAAGGCTCGGGGGACGGCTTCGACTCGGCCCGTGCGTTGCGCGGTGGCACGGCCAGCTGCAGCACGTCCGCCAGACTCCCCGCATACCGGTCGGCAACGGCCCGCGCCAGCCCCAGCAGTTCAGGACTCAGCACCGGCTCGTCCGACACGACCCCGGCCAGCGCGGCCAGTGTCCCCTCATAGTCCGACTTGGCAAGCCGCTCGATGACGAACCCGTCGATCAGCCCGCCGCCCTCGCGCCGCCCGTCGTGCACATTGCGGTTCCCGGCCCCGAACCGCACCCGCACTCGCACACCCGGCTGCGCGGCCTCGTCGAGCTCCTCGGGAACCGCGTAGTCGAAGTACTTGTCGAGATGGAGCACGCCCTTGTTCACCAGCACCCGCGCCACCGGTAGCTCCTTGGCCAGCGCGGCCCCGCGCCAGGTGCGCGGTTTGGCCCTGGGCACCTTGGCTTTCCGCACGGTCTCCCGAATCAGCGCAAGCTGCTCCGGCGCCTCGCCCCCAGGGCCCCCGGACTGCTCGTTCTCGCTGCTCACACCCGAATTCCTATCAGAGACCACTGACAGTCCCCATCAGCGGCGGGCCACGAGCCACGTGGCTGGTTTCCCCTTCTCGACACCTCTCCCCGGATCCGGTTCCCTCCAGTTCCGGAAACGGGAAACTCCGCGGACTGTCTTGCCCGTGCCGGCCGGACAAGCCGACTCTGGCTCACAACACCACCAGGGGGACATGTGCTGGAACGACCGCAGACCTTCGGCAGCGCGTTACGACGGGCACGTCTGAGCGCCGGGCTGACGCTGGCCCAACTCTCGGACCGTGTCCATTACAGCAAGGGACAGCTCAGCAAGGTTGAGACGGGGCACAAGCGGCCGACCGAGGAACTGGCCCGCCTGTGCGACGGCCAGTTGGACGCGGACGGCGTTCTGCTGGCCCTGCTCCCACGGCCCGCATCGACGGACAACGCGGCAGGCGGCCCGGAGTACGCCGGATCTCCTCCGCGACCGCACACCGTAGGGCGGCGCGACGTGATGACCACCGGCATGGCGTCCGCCCTCGGGCTGGCCGCGTTCGGCGGTACCGCTGCGCCCCAGGGGACCGCGGACGGAACGCTGCTCGACGTGTGGCAGTCCCTCTTCGACCAGTTCCGTCGGCTCGGTCAGTCGGCACCGCCCGCGGCGGTACTGCCCGCCCTGGCGGAGCAGACTCGGGCTCTGCGTGCACTGGCGGCCCGCAGCGGTCCGAGAACCGGTCGTTGCCTGATCGCTCTCTGCGCACGGTACGCCGAGTTCGCCGGGTGGATGGCCCAGGAATCCGGGGACGTGCCCGCCGCACAACGCTGGACCGATCACGCTGTCGACCTCGCCGATGCTGCCGGGGAGACCGAGCTCGCCTCGTACGCACTGGTCCGCCGGGGACTCATCGCCTACTACAAGGGCGATGCGGCCGACACCATCGCGCTGGCGCGGGCAGTCCCGTCCCGAGGGACGCCCGCCAGGGTTCTGGGCCTGGCCGCCCAGCGCGAAGCCCAGGGCCACGCCCTCACCGGGGACTACGGCGCTTGTATGCGGGCCCTGGACCGGGCACGGGTCCATCTGTCCCACGACGCCATGGACACGGACCGTCCGGTGCTCGGTACGACCCATCTTGCCGACCCGGTGGCGATGGTCACCGCATGGTCGCTGCTCGATCTGGGCCGCCCCGTACAGGCCGCAGCCGCCCTGGACACCGAGATGGCACACATCCCCCCGGGCGCGCTGCGTACCCGGGCCCGATACGGCACACGGCAGGCTCTTGCCCACGCGCTGTCCGGGGAGATCAGGCACGCATGCGAGTTGTCTGCACAACTCATGGACGCCGCACACCTCGTGGACTCCTCGACCATCGCGCACGACCTCCGCAGGCTCGCCCGCGTCCTGGGACGCCACCCCTCCCACCCCTCCGTTCACGAGCTGTCCCCGCTGCTCACTTTCGTCCTCTCGCCCGCCTCACCGCTCAGCTGACAACGCGCCCACAGTCCCTAGGAGGGCATGCCATGGCCGACGTCTTCATCAACTACCGCACCGGCGACGGTGAGGAAACCGCCACCACCCTCGAACGGGATCTGACCCGGCGCTTCGGCGCCGGGCGGATCTTCCGGGCGTCCCAGTCGATACAACCGGGAGAATTCTTCGACGACGAACTCCTCACCGCGGTGCGACGCAGCTCCCTGCTGATCGCTGTCATCGGAAAGGAGTGGGCCGGATCCCCCCGGCTCCAGGATCCCAAGGACTGGGTGCGCAAGGAGATCGTGGAGGCGTTCCGCTGTGCGATCCCCGTGGTGCCTGTCCTCGTGGGTCGCGGTACGGACCGCCTGGACTCAACTCAGCTTCCGCGCGCCCTCGGCAAGCTGGCGCGCTGTCACTCGGTGCGATTCGACACCCAGAACGCCGAATACGACATCTTGCGCATCGGTGACTTCCTCGCAAAGCGCCTACCGGAGCTGGCGGCCGCCGACAGGGCCGACGCGCCTTCTCCCGTACCGGAGTCCGGTTCGGTGCACCACACCGTCCAGGGCGATGTCGGCGAGTGGTCGGTGCAGGCCAGGGACATCACGGGCGACATCGGTGGAACCGTGATCCGGGAGGCACATGGCCCGGTGCACACGGGCACCGGCGATCAACATCTGCCGCATCTCTCGGGCGACGGAGCACAGTACGTCGCCGGGGACCATCACGGCGGAGTACACCAGCAGTTCGGCAGCGGGCGACGATCCGAGGCGAAGCCCGGTGAGTGAGTTCACCGCAACCTGGATCGGCGGGTCGAGCGGCCCCACGCACACGGGCTCAGGAACCCAGAACAATTTCATATCGCCGGAGAGTCTGACGAAGAATGCGAGCGGCCAGACCCCGCGGGCTGTCGCCAGAAGCGAACTCATCTGGCTCGACCGCCATTTCATCGAACCCGAGGGCTATCCCGATGCGTACGACACTCTGGTCGGCCGCCGCACCGTACTCCTGGACGGAGCGAACGGTGACGGCAGGCATGCGACGGCGCGGTGCCTGCTGCACAGGCTGCCGCCCGGTGGGGGTGCCCTGCACGAGATCCTCCTGGAGCGTGAAGAAGGATCGTCCCTGCTGCTGGATCCGGAGGTGGTGGCCGACGACGACCGCCTGCTGCTCGACCTGGCGGCCTCCGGGGAGCGACTGGGTGCCGCCGCCTTGGACGAGCTCTCGGCCTTCCGCAAGGCTGTGGAGGAGCGGGGGGCGGGCCTGGTGGTCGTCCTCCCCGCCGAGGCCCGGCATCTGCTCACACCCCAGCTCAATGATCTGCGCCGTGAAATCTCCAGGCCTCCGGAACGGGAGCTGGAACTGAGCATCATCGGACGGCACTTGCGCTACGCCGGCCGTGACCCCAGAGGGGTCGAACGCCTTCCGCCGGACGTCATGGCCTATCTCGGCACGGCGCCCCGTCTCTCGGACGTGGCAACCTTCGCCCAGTACCTCTGCGATGCGGCGCACAGGGCAGGCACGTTCACCGAGCAGTGTGCCTTGGCACTGAAAGGTCTGCAGGAACAGCCGCGTCTTGCAGTGGAGACTCTGCGCACGATTCGGAAGGGCGCACCCCGTGCCCTCCTCATCACCACCGCCATGCTGTCAGGTGCACGCGCCGACGCGGTCCACAAAGGAGCAGCGATGCTGCTCGACGACCGTCAGGCGTCCCCCCACATGCGGTACCTGCTGGAACGCCGCTCTCTTGCCGATCGGCTCGGCGCGATCAAAGCGGAGATCGGTCCCGCGGGCCTGGCCCGTTTCGAGTCCATCGGCTACGACAGCGCCGTCCGTATCCAGGTCTGGGAGAACTTCCCCGACCTCAGGGATCCTCTGCGGAACTGGGTGGCCAGGGTGTTGTCCCTGCCCGGACTCACCGACGGCAATCGTGACCAGCTGGTCGAAAGGTTCGCCGAGCAGTGTTTGAGCACCAACGACGCCACAACACTCCTCGACCTCGCGAAACACTGGGCGTCCCCCGAGAGCGGTACACCCCCACTCACCCGGCTCCGAGGTGCCGCCCACGCCCTGGAGTACGGCCTGAACAGCAGCCGGTGCGGCGGGGAGTT
Source organism: Streptomyces beijiangensis (assembly GCF_017315755.1). Taxonomy (GTDB): domain Bacteria; phylum Actinomycetota; class Actinomycetes; order Streptomycetales; family Streptomycetaceae; genus Streptomyces; species Streptomyces beijiangensis. Next base: position 46,898 of record NZ_JAFLRJ010000075.1, on the reverse strand, counting down.
CCGGCACAAGATCTACGAGTGGGCGACGAGGCCGGTCGCCGCCCCCTTCCGGAAGGTCCTGGTGGGGGTCTGCGCCGAGACCATGACCGTGCGCCATCCCGAAGCGGCGCTGGTGCGGCTCCATCACCTCGCACGCCGGGAACCGCCGTCCGCCGAGGCGCGAAATGCCCTGATCGCTCTTGTACGCGAGGACCACCGTCTGCACAGACGCATGTTGAACCGGCTGGCACGGGGTCTTGAGTCCGGCGGCTGGGCGGCCGACACGGAGCTCTTCCTCGACCTCGCGGCGCCCGAACAGCTCGGCAACCCCGGCATCCGAGCCCACCCATTGATAGCCGAATCCGGCGTACGGAACGACCTGCTCGTCTGCTGGACGGCAGTCCTCAGAGCCCCGGCAGACGAGCAGTGGACGACACTCGCGGAGGCCTGGCTGGAAGCTGCCTGCGGCGACCCTCACGCCGCGGACCGTTTCCTCGATCTGCTCGTCACCGCGTGCGACCGACGAGGCGACCGTCTCGGTGTTCTCTACCGCGTAACCAGAGACTGGTCGGCTCGCCAGCCGGCAGGTCAGGGAGTGGCATCAGAACTGCCCTCCGTCCTGCTCCGGAAAATGCGCGCCTCCCCACACGTCAGGGTCACTCCACAGCAGGAGGCGACAGCCCCATGAGTTCCGGCCAGAAGACCGTCACGGCCTTCCTCACTCTCATCTCCGCCCTGCTCTTCGTCATCCTGGGCATCTGCGGCAGCTGGCCGCCCTGGATCTGGGCCGCCCTGGGCGCCGTACTCATCGCCGCTCCCGTCGTGGCGGTGTATGTCGCGGGCCAGCGCAAGGATCCGTTCCCCACGGAGCTTCTGCGGGAGCCCGATCTGCCCATCCCTCCGCTGGAGCGCCGTGAGCTGCGGATCACTGATGTCCTGCTGCCGAGTGTCTCGGAGGACTACGACTTTCTGTTCTCGGCCACGATCCGTTGGTGTCCTGTCCCCGTACCGACCGGATCCGCGCCGATCAACGCGAGCGGCCTGGCCGTCGACGCCGTGCTGGAGCGGGCGCGTCAGGTGACTGCGGTCCGAAAGCCCTCCCGTAGTTCGCTCGTGCAGCACGAGCTGAACGGGGTGCTGGGAGTGATGGCCGACGACGCCACAGGCCGAGTGGAGGCACTGGCCCTGGACGTCACGCTCACCCTGTCGGACCAGGACCGCGACAGGCTCGCGAAACTCGCAGCCGTTCGCAAGGACGAGGCGGTGTGGGAGCACGAACGCAAGTACGAGCAGAGCCGCCGTACCTATCTCGGCGACGACGTACTGAAGAACACCGGCAGCGCGATGGTGTGGTGGCTGCACCGCAATGACGACCAGGTCGACAAGGCGGTGAAGGACCTCGGTCTGCTTGCCCAGCTCACGTCTGCGGCCAACAACCAGGACATCGACGAGAGGTACCGCCACCTCATCGAGGGCCCTCCGGAACACGGCCCCGACGATCCGTCCGCCGGTGGGCCGGCCTTCTCGCCCGGCCTCGACGGGCCGCCCCGGCCACCGGGAGCGGCATCGCTGTATCCGCCCTCCGGCACCGGCCCCGGAGCCGCCTTCTTCTGGCTCCTGCACACGGTCGGGGTCTCTCCGGACGACCCCGTCGCCACGCTGCTGGCCGATCAGGTGACCGATCTGCTGGGCCATGTCGAAGGCGATCCGGCCGCAGAGATACGGGAGCGGTTCAGCCCGCGCCCACCCGAGCGGGAGGGAAAGGGAACGGGCCCCACAGCCGCCCCTCCACCACCGGAGTCCCTGTTCCCACAGTGAGACAGACGGAGGCCCGGCACCCCGCCGAGGGGGTACCGGGCCTCTGTGTCGTGCGTTTGCCGGTCGCGCCTAGAGGCCGGCTGCCTTGCGCAGGGCGTCCACGCGGTCCGTGCGCTCCCAGGTGAACTCGGGGAGCTCGCGGCCGAAGTGGCCGTACGCCGCGGTCTGGGCGTAGATCGGGCGGAGCAGGTCGAGGTCGCGGATGATCGCGGCGGGACGGAGGTCGAAGACCTCGCCGATCGCCGTCTCGATCTTGTCCGGGTCGACCGTGGCGGTGCCGAAGGTCTCGACGAAGAGACCGACAGGCTCGGCCTTGCCGATCGCGTACGCGACCTGGACCTCGCAGCGTGCGGCGAGGCCGGCGGCCACCACGTTCTTGGCGACCCAGCGCATCGCGTACGCGGCCGAACGGTCCACCTTCGACGGGTCCTTGCCCGAGAAGGCGCCGCCGCCGTGGCGGGCCATGCCGCCGTACGTGTCGATGATGATCTTGCGGCCGGTGAGGCCGGCGTCGCCCATCGGGCCGCCGATCTCGAAGCGTCCGGTCGGGTTGACCAGCAGGCGGTAGCCCTCGGTCTCCAGCTTGATGCCGTCCTCGAGGAGCTGCTTGAGGACGTGCTCCACGACGAACTCGCGGATGTCGGGGGCGAGCAGCGACTCCAGGTCGATGTCGCTCGCATGCTGCGAGGAGACGACGACGGTGTCGAGGCGGACGGCCTTGTCGCCGTCGTACTCGATGGTGACCTGGGTCTTTCCGTCGGGGCGCAGGTAGGGGATCGTCCCGTTCTTGCGGACCTCGGAGAGACGGCGCGCGAGCCGGTGTGCCAGGTGGATCGGCAGCGGCATCAGCTCGGGCGTCTCGTCGCAGGCGTAGCCGAACATCAGGCCCTGGTCGCCGGCGCCCTGCTTGTCGAGCTCGTCCTCATCGCCTTCGACACGCTTCTCGTACGCGGTGTCGACGCCCTGCGCGATGTCCGGGGACTGCGCGCCGATGGACACCGAAACGCCACAGGAGGCGCCGTCGAAGCCCTTCTTCGAGGAGTCATAGCCGATCTCGAGAATCTTGTCGCGCACGAGCTGCGCGATCGGCGCGTAAGCCTTCGTGGTGACCTCACCGGCCACGTGCACCTGGCCCGTGGTGATGAGCGTCTCCACGGCGACCCGGGAGGTGGGGTCCTCGCGCAGAAGCGCGTCGAGGATGGTGTCGCTGATCTGGTCAGCGATCTTGTCGGGGTGGCCCTCGGTGACGGACTCCGAGGTGAACAGGCGACGGGACACAACGCTCCCTGGGGTTGCAGCGGCTGCTGGCTGATCATTGGCGGAACGGCCGGGGGCTGCGCCCGACATCATTCCGAGACCAGTTTATCGGTCACTTCCGGCCGCTGGACCACGCGTCTCGCTCCGTGGGAGCAGTGTGATCCGCGACACTGCATTGTGCAGTATGACGATCGCCGGGCACCAGGGGGTTAAAGGCCGGATTTGCCGGACTTTTCCCGCCCGATGGGGCGAAACAAAGAATTCATCCGAGCCTGGGGACGACCAGATCCCAGACGGTGTCGGCGAGGGCTTCCTTCGGTCCGTACGGCACCGGGGTCTCGCCGCCGTCCGCCGCGAGGACAACAGCTTCGTTCTCCTCCGACCCGAACGTCTTGCGCTCCCCCACCTCATTGACGACGAGCAGGTCGCAGCCCTTGCGGCGCAGCTTCTCCCGTCCGTTGGCGAGGACGTCGTCGGTCTCGGCCGCGAAGCCGACCACCACCTGTCCCGGCCCGGCACGCTCGGCCGAGATCTCGGCCAGGATGTCCGGATTGCGGACCAGGGCGACCGGCGCGGGCTCCTGGCCGTCCTTCTTCTTGATCTTCCCGGTGGCGTACGACTCCGGCCGGAAATCGGCCACGGCTGCGGCCATGACCACGGCATCGGCGTCCGCGGCGGCCTTCAGTACGGCCTCACGCAGCTGTACGGCGGTACCGACGTGGACCACATCGGCACCCGCCGGGTCCGCGAAGCCGGTGTTCGCCTCGATGAGCGTCACCCTGGCGCCGCGCGCGACAGCCGTACGGGCGAGGGCGTACCCCTGCTTGCCCGAGGAACGGTTGCCCAGATAGCGGACAGGGTCGAGCGGCTCACGGGTGCCGCCCGCGCTGATCACGACGTGCTTCCCGGCCAGATCGGGCTCGGTCACGCCCCGGGCCAGGACCCTGCGGCAGACCTCGAAGATCTCGCCCGGGTCGGGCAGCCGTCCCTTGCCGGTGTCGACGCCGGTCAGACGGCCCACGGCGGGCTCGATGACGACGGCGCCCCGGCGGCGCAGCGTGGCGACATTCTCCTGAGTGGCGGGGTGCTCCCACATCTCCGTGTGCATCGCAGGTGCGAAGACCACGGGACAGCGCGCGGTGAGGAGCGTGTTGGTGAGGAGGTCGTCGGCGAGCCCGTGGGCCGCCTTGGCCAGCATGTCGGCGGTGGCGGGCGCGACCACGACCAGGTCGGCGCCCTGCCCGATCCGTACGTGCGGGACCTCGTGGACGTCGGACCACACCTCGGTCGAGACGGGGTGGCCGGAGAGGGCGGACCAGGTCGCGGCTCCGACGAAGTGCAGTGACGCGGCCGTGGGCACGACGCGTACGTCATGGCCCGACTCGGTCAGCCGCCGCAGCACCTCGCACGCCTTGTACGCGGCGATGCCACCGCTGACCCCCAGAACGACCTTCGGCTTGGCCACAGCGTCTCCCCGCACTCGGTTCCGTACGACTCCATCACACACCACAGGCCCGGCAGTCGCGCTGCCGGGCCTGTGGTGACGGTGCTTGGTGCTACTTGCCTACTGGGCGGGGCCCTCAATGGCCTCGGAGGTCAGCAGACCCGCGTTGATCTCGCGAAGCGCGATCGAGAGGGGCTTCTCGTGGACGTGAGTGTCCACCAGGGGACCGACGTACTCGAGCAGGCCTTCGCCGAGCTGCGAGTAGTACGCGTTGATCTGGCGCGCGCGCTTGGCCGCGTAGATCACAAGGCTGTACTTGGAGTCGGTTGCTTCGAGGAGCTCATCAATCGGCGGGTTGATGATGCCCTCGGGCGTGGAGATGGAAGAGGACACTCTCTGCCTTCCGATGGGTTAAAAAACTAAAGAACCTTCATCAAGGCTAGCAGCTCACGGGCCACGTCCTCGACGGAGGTGTTGACGAGGGTCGTATCGAACTCCGATTCGGAGGCCAGTTCGACTTTCGCGGCCTCCAGACGGCGTTCGATGACCTCAGGCGCCTCGGTCCCCCGGCCGGTGAGCCGGCGGACCAGTTCGTCCCAGCTCGGAGGGGCCAGGAAGACCAGCTGAGCCTCGGGCATCGACGCCCGCACCAGCCGGGCGCCCTGGAGATCGATCTCCAGGAGCACCGGCTCCCCCGCGCTCAGGCGGTCGAGCACAGCCTGGCGCGGGGTGCCGTAGCGGTTGCCCGCGAACTCGGCCCACTCCAGCAGTTCGCCATTGGCGACGAGCTTCTCGAACTCCTCGTCGTCCACGAAGAAGTACTGGACGCCGTGACGCTCGCCGGGGCGTGGCTTGCGGGTCGTTGCCGACACCGAGAGCCATACCTCGGGGTGGACTTTGCGCATATGGGCGACGACCGTGCTCTTGCCGACCCCGGAGGGGCCGGAGAGCACGGTCAACCGCGGACGTTCGTTCATGCGGCGATTATTCCAGCTTCCCGGGGGTGCCCAGGACGTCAGGCGCCAGCGCCGCCGAACTCGCGCTCCAAGGAGGCGATCTGATTGGAGCCGAGACCACGCACTCGGCGGCTTTCGGAAATCCCGAGCCGCTCCATGATCTGCTTGGCGCGGACCTTGCCGACGCCGGGCAGGGACTCAAGAAGAGCGGAGACCTTCATCTTGCCGATGACGTCGTTCTCCTGGCCCTGCTTGATGACGTCATGGAGCGAGGCACCGGAGTGCTTGAGTCGATTCTTGACCTCGGCCCGCTCCCGGCGAGCCGCGGCGGCCTTTTCGAGCGCGGCTGCGCGCTGTTCAGGGGTAAGGGGCGGAAGAGCCACGCCTACGTCACCTCGGATGTCGATCTGTCGGATACGGACCGGTGAGGAACCTAGTCGCCCCACACCAGGGGAGCAACGAGCAAAGCACTGCCCGTTCGCTCTCGACGGAGACTAGCGGTCTGCGCCGCTCCAGTCAGCGAGAACAGACGAAAAGTCCTGGTCAGCTGCGACCCGATGGGATATTTGGTGCATAACACCCAGGTTTTCGGCCTGTGAGACGGCAAAGAATGTTCAACGTGGTGAGTGCACGCGTCCAAAGGCGTCTTCCAGAGGCGCGAATCCGTACGCGACGAGCACCGATCGGTGCTCGTCGCGTACGCCGGGACCGCGAAAACCCCCGCCGTCCCGGCCCGCGCTCACGCCCCTGCGACCGCCACGCGCACCTCGTCCGCGAACCGCGCCGCGGACTCCCGCAGTCCGGTCACGTCCGGGCCGTGCCGCAGCACACCGCGGCTGACGCTCGGGACGACGTTGCCCACCGACGAGCCGAAGACTCCGGGGAGGTCCGCCGGGGTCGCTCCCTGGGCGCCGATGCCGGGTGCGAGGAGCGGGCCGTTGATGGCCAGATCCACTCCCGCGTCGCCGAGCGTCGCCCCGACGACCGCACCCACGGAGCCGAGCGGCGTCGCGCCCTCGTTCTCCGCGGCCATGTGGTCCAGCATCAGCTGCGCGAGGGTCCTGCCGTCCGCGGCGGTCGCGCGCTGCACCTCGGCGCCCTCCGGGTTCGACGTCAGGGCGAGGACGAAGACGCCCGCACCGCTGATCCTGGCCGCGTCCAGGGCCGGGCGCAGCGAGCCGAAGCCGAGGTACGGGGAGACTGTCACCGCGTCCGAGAAGAGCGGCGACTCCTTGTCGAGGTACGTCGCCGCATAGGCGCCCATCGTCGAGCCGATATCGCCGCGCTTGGCGTCCATCAGGACCAGCGCACCGGCCGCACGCGCCTCCTCGACCGTCTTCTCCAGGACCGCGACACCGCGCGAGCCGAAGCGCTCGAAGAAGGCCGACTGCGGCTTGAGCACGGCGACCCGGTCGGCCAGGGCCTCGACGACCGTGCGGGAGAAGCGCTCCAGGCCCGCGATGTCGTCGTTCAGGCCCCAGGCGGAGAGCAGCGAGGCGTGCGGGTCGATGCCCACGCAGAGCGGGCCCCTGGTGTCCATGGCGTGGCGCAGACGGGCGCCGAAGGGTTCTAGGGTCACGGCTGGGTCGCCTTCCGGTTGTCGGCGCCGACGGCCTCGGCGAGGGTGGCGTACGGGCTGGCCTGGAGGCGGGCCGCGAGGCCCTTGTGGATGGCGCGGCTCCAGAAGGGGCCCTCGTAGATGAAGGCGCTGTAGCCCTGGACGAGCGTGGCACCGGCGAGGATCCGCTGCCAGGCGTCCTCCGCGGTCTCGATGCCGCCGACCCCGACGAGGGTGATCCCGTCGCCCACACGGACGTGCAGACGGCGCAGGACCTCCAGGGAGCGCTCCTTGAGGGGGGCGCCGGAGAGGCCGCCGGTCTCCTTGATGATCGCCGGGTCGGACATCAGGCCGAGTCCTTCGCGGGCGATGGTCGTGTTGGTGGCGATGATGCCGTCCAGGCCGAGCTCGACGGCGAGGTCGGCGACCGCGTCCACGTCCTCGTCGGCGAGGTCGGGGGCGATCTTCACCAGGAGCGGTACCCGGCCCGAGGTGACGGTGCGGTCGGCTGCTTCACGTACGGCCGTCAGCAGCGGTCGCAGCGACTCGGTGGCCTGGAGGTTGCGGAGTCCGGGCGTGTTCGGGGACGAGACATTGACGACCAGGTAGTCGGCGTGGGCGGCGAGACGCTCGGTGGAGGCGACGTAGTCGCCGACCGCCTCTTCCTCCGGGACGACCTTGGTCTTGCCGATGTTGACACCGACCGTCGTCCGGAAGACCGGGTTACGGGCCTCCAGGCGGGCCGCCACGGCCGCGGAGCCCTCGTTGTTGAAGCCCATGCGGTTGATGAGCGCGCGGTCCTGCACAAGGCGGAACAGACGCTTCTTGGGGTTGCCGGGCTGGGGCTGGGCGGTGACCGTGCCGATCTCGATGTGGTCGAAGCCGAGCATGGTCATGCCGTCGACAGCGACAGCGTTCTTGTCGAAGCCGGCGGCGAGCCCGAAGGGGCCGTGCATGCGCAGGCCGAAGGCCTCCGTGCGGAGCTCCTTGTGGCGGGGCGCGAGAAGGGCCGCGACGCACGTCCGCAGTACGGGGACGCGGGCCGCGAGACGGATCCAGCGGAAGGCCAGGTAGTGGGCGCGCTCCGGGTCCATCCGCTTGAAGACGAGATTGAAGAACAGCTTGTACATGGTGACGTCCTCATGAAAGAGGGGGACACCGGTTCGGTGTCCCCCTCGTGGGCTGCTAGTCGCGGGCCGCGGTCAGTCGTTCCGCGTGTTCCTGGAGGGAGCGCACGCCGACGTCTCCGCCGTTGAGCGCGTCGATGCCCTGCACGGCGGCCGCGAGGGCCTGGACCGTGGTGAGGCAGGGGACGGAGCGGGCGACGGCCGCCGTACGGATCTCGTAGCCGTCGAGGCGTCCGCCGGTGCCGTAAGGGGTGTTGACGATCAGGTCGACCTCACCGTCGTGGATCAGCTGGACGATGGTCCTCTCGCCGTCCGGGCCCTCGCCCTCGCTGAGCTTGCGCACCACGGTGGCGTTGATGCCGTTGCGGCGCAGCACCTCGGCGGTGCCCGAGGTGGCGAGCAGCTCGAAGCCGTGGGCGACGAGTTCGCGCGCCGGGAAGATCATCGAGCGCTTGTCGCGGTTGGCGACCGAGATGAACGCGCGGCCCTTGGTGGGCAGCGGACCGTAGGCGCCGGCCTGCGACTTGGCGTACGCCGTGCCGAAGACCGTGTCGATGCCCATGACCTCACCGGTGGAGCGCATCTCCGGTCCGAGCACCGTGTCGACGCCGCGTCCGTGGATGTCGCGGAAGCGGCTCCACGGCATCACAGCCTCCTTGACGGAGATCGGCGCGTCCAGCGGCAGGGTGCCGCCGTCACCGTTCCTCGGCAGCATGCCCTCGGCGCGCAGTTCGGCCACGGTCGCGCCCAGGGAGATACGGGCGGCGGCCTTGGCGAGCGGCACCGCGGTCGCCTTCGAGGTGAAGGGGACGGTGCGCGAGGCGCGCGGGTTGGCCTCCAGGACGTAGAGGATGTCCCCGGCCAGCGCGAACTGGATGTTGATCAGTCCGCGGACGCCGACGCCCTTGGCGATGGCCTCGGTCGAGGCGCGCAGCCGCTTGATGTCGTGGCCGCCGAGGGTGATCGGGGGCAGTGCGCACGCCGAGTCCCCGGAGTGGATCCCGGCCTCCTCGATGTGCTCCATCACGCCGCCGAGGTAGAGCTCGGTGCCGTCGTAGAGCGCGTCGACGTCGATCTCGATGGCGTCGTCGAGGAAGCGGTCGACCAGGACCGGGCGGGTGGGGCTGATCTCGGTGGACTCTTCGATGTACGAGGCGAGGCGGGTCTCGTCGTACACGATCTCCATGCCGCGGCCGCCCAGTACGTAACTGGGGCGGACCAGCACCGGGTAGCCGATCTCGTCGGCGATCTTCTTCGCTTCCGTGAACGTCGTCGCGGTGCCGTGCTTGGGGGCGGGGAGGCCCGCCTCGGCGAGGACCCGGCCGAACGCGCCGCGGTCCTCGGCGGCGTGGATGGCCTCCGGCGGGGTGCCGACAACGGGGACGCCGTTGTCCTTGAGCGCCTGGGCGAGGCCCAGCGGCGTCTGGCCGCCGAGCTGGACGATGACGCCCGCGATCGGGCCCGCGAGGGACTCGGCGTGGACGATCTCCAGGACGTCTTCGAGGGTGAGCGGCTCGAAGTAGAGGCGGTCGGAGGTGTCGTAGTCGGTGGAGACCGTCTCCGGGTTGCAGTTGACCATCACGGTCTCGTAGCCGGCGTCGCTGAGCGCGAAGGAGGCGTGGACGCAGGAGTAGTCGAACTCGATGCCCTGGCCGATGCGGTTCGGGCCCGAGCCCAGGATGATCACGGCGGGCTTCTCGCGCGGCGCGACCTCGCTCTCCTCGTCGTAGGACGAGTAGAAGTACGGGGTCTTGGCGGCGAACTCGGCCGCGCAGGTGTCGACCGTCTTGTAGACGGGACGGACACCGAGGGCGTGGCGCACCTCACGTACGACGTCCTCACGCAGCCCGCGGATCTCGCCGATCTGGGCGTCGGAGAAGCCGTGGCGCTTGGCCTCGGCGAGGATCTCGGGGTCGAGCTTCTCGGCGGCGGCCAGCTCGTCCGCGTACTCCTTGATGAGGAACAGCTGGTCGACGAACCAGGGGTCGATCTTCGTCGCGTCGAAGATCTCCTCGGGCGTCGCACCGGCGCGCATGGCCTGCATGACGGTGTTGATCCGGCCGTCGGTGGGGACCTTGGCGGTCTCCAGGAGGGCGGCCTTGTCGCCGGGCTCGCCGATGAAGGTGAACTGGCTGCCCTTCTTCTCCAGCGAGCGGAGCGCCTTCTGCAGCGCCTCGGTGAAGTTGCGGCCGATCGCCATGGCCTCGCCCACCGACTTCATCGTGGTGGTGAGGGTCGCGTCGGCCAGCGGGAACTTCTCGAATGCGAAGCGCGGGACCTTGACGACGACATAGTCGAGGGTCGGCTCGAAGGAGGCCGGGGTCTTCTCGGTGATGTCGTTGGGGATCTCGTCGAGCGTGTAACCGACGGCGAGACGGGCCGCGATCTTCGCGATCGGGAAGCCCGTCGCCTTCGACGCGAGCGCCGAGGAGCGGGAGACACGCGGGTTCATCTCGATGACGATGATCCGGCCGTCGACGGGGTCGATGGCGAACTGGATGTTGCAGCCACCGGTGTCGACACCGACCTCGCGGATGATCGCGATGCCGATGTCGCGCAGTCGCTGGTACTCGCGGTCGGTCAGCGTCAGCGCGGGTGCGACGGTGATCGAGTCGCCGGTGTGCACGCCCATCGGGTCGAAGTTCTCGATGGAACAGACGACAACGACGTTGTCGTTCTTGTCGCGCATCAGCTCCAGCTCGTACTCCTTCCAGCCGAGGATGGACTCCTCCAGGAGCACCTCGGTGGTCGGGGAGAGCGTGAGGCCCTGTCCGGCGATGCGGCGCAGCTCCTCCTCGTTGTGCGCGAAGCCGGAGCCGGCTCCGCCCATGGTGAAGGAGGGGCGGACGACGACCGGGTAGCCGCCGAGGGTGTCCACGCCGCCGATGACGTCGTCCATGGAGTGGCAGATGACCGAGCGGGCGGACTCGCCGTAACCGATCTTGGCCTTGACGGCCTCGACGACGCCCTTGAAGAGCTGGCGGTCCTCGCCCTTGTTGATCGCCTCGACGTTGGCGCCGATGAGCTCGACGCCGTACTTCTCCAGCACACCCTGCTCGTGCATGGAGATCGCGGTGTTGAGCGCGGTCTGGCCGCCGAGGGTGGGCAGGAGCGCGTCGGGGCGCTCCTTGGCGATGATCTTCTCGACGAACTCGGGGGTGATCGGCTCGACGTACGTGGCGTCGGCGATCTCCGGGTCGGTCATGATCGTCGCCGGGTTGGAGTTGACCAGGATGACCCGCAGGCCCTCGGCCTTGAGGATGCGGCAGGCCTGGGTACCGGAGTAGTCGAACTCGGCGGCCTGGCCGATGACGATCGGGCCCGATCCGATGACCAGGACGGACTGGATATCGGTGCGCTTAGGCACGCTGGGCTCCCTTTTCGGACATGAGCTCTACGAAGCGGTCGAACAGGTACGCGGCATCGTGCGGGCCCGCGGCTGCTTCGGGGTGGTACTGGACGGAGAAGGCGGGCTGGTCGAGCAGTTGGAGGCCTTCGACCACGTTGTCGTTGAGGCAGACGTGGGAGACCTCGGCACGGCCGAAGGGCGTGTCGCTGACCTTGTCGAGGGGCGCGTCGACGGCGAAGCCGTGGTTGTGCGCGGTGATCTCGACCTTGCCGGTGGTGCGGTCCTGGACGGGCTGGTTGATGCCGCGGTGGCCGTACTTGAGCTTGTACGTGCCGAAGCCGAGCGCCCGGCCCAGGATCTGGTTGCCGAAGCAGATGCCGAACAGCGGGGTCTTCTTCGCCAGCACGGCCTTGACGACGGTGAGGTCGACCGTGGACGGGTCGCCCGGGCCGTTGGAGAGGAAGAAGCCGTCGGGGTCGATCGCGTACACGTCCTCGACCGTGGCGGTCGCGGGCAGCACGTGCACCTCGATGCCGCGCTCGGCCATGCGGTGCGGGGTCATGCCCTTGATGCCCAGGTCCAGGGCGGCGACCGTGAACTTCGCGCTCCCGATGGGCAGGGCTTCGCCGCCGGGCCCGATCGCGGGGACGACGTACGTCTCCTTGGTGGAGACCTCGGTGGACAGGTCGGCGCCGGTCATCTCGGGCGCCTCCTTCACCCGGGCGAGCAGCGTGGCCTCGTCGGCGAGTGCCTCGCCGGAGAAGATGCCGACGCGCATCGCGCCGCGCTCGCGCAGATGGCGGGTGAGGGCGCGGGTGTCGATGCCGCTGATGCCGACGACGCCCTGCTTGACGAGCTCGTCGTCGAGCGAGCGCTGCGAGCGCCAGTTCGAGGGGACGCGCGCGGGGTCGCGTACGACATAACCGGCGACCCAGATCTGGCCCGACTCGGCGTCCTCGTCGTTGACGCCGGTGTTGCCGACGTGCGGCGCGGTCATCACGACGACCTGGCGGTGGTACGAGGGGTCGGTCAGGGTCTCCTGGTAACCGCTCATGCCGGTGTTGAAGACCGCTTCGCCGAAGGTCTCCCCCACGGCCCCGTAGGCGCGGCCGCGGAAGCTGCGGCCGTCCTCCAGGACGAGTACGGCGGGAGCCTTGGTGGCTCCCCGGGTGGAGGTCGTCATCGTGCGATGCCTTCCGTCGTGAGGGATGTCGTCGTGAGGGATGTGGTGCGCATGGAGTTGATGGCCTCGACCCAGGCGGCGTGCTCGGCCGCCCTTTCCGAGCGGAAGCCGGAGTCGATCATTTTGTCGCCGTGCTGCCAGGTGACGATCAGCAGACCGCCCTCGGCGAGGACCTTGCCGGCGATGCCCTTGTCGAGCCGGGCCTCGCGCAGCGCGTCCCTGGGGACGAAGAAGTCGGTCGCCCCGGGGCGTACGACGTCCAGGCCCTCGTCGGTGAGCGTCAGCTCGACCTTGCTGCGCGTGCCGAGGCCGCGCGCGACAATCCGGTCGAGCCACTGACCTGCGGTGGTCGAGCCGTGGTACCGGCCGCTCAGTTCAAGTTTCGGCTCACCGGGCCCGGACGGCGCGGTGGGGAGCTCGGGCAGGTCGCCCTGGAGCGTGCCCCGCCACTTCCACCCCTCGCGCATCAGCCAGTACACGAGTGCGATGAAGAGCAGCAGCCCGACGACCCAGCCGATGCGTCCGGCCCAGTCGGTCACGTCCGCCGACTTCTGCTCGGCTGCCAGATTGATGAGAGGTGTCACGCCAGCTTCCCGTCCACGACCGTTGCCCGGCCCCGGAGCCAGGTGTGAGTGACACGTCCCGGCAGCTCACGACCCTCGTAGGGGGTGTTGCGGCTGCGCGAGGCGAAGCCCGCGGGGTCCACCTCTCCACGGTAAGCGGTGTCGACGAGGGTGAGGTTCGCGGGCTCACCTGCCGAGACGGGGCGTCCGTGGCCGGTGAGCGAGCCGATGCGGGCCGGCTTGTACGACATGCGCTCGGCGACGCCGGACCAGTCGAGCAGCCCGGTCTCCACCATCGTCTGCTGGACGACGGAGAGCGCGGTCTCCAGGCCCACCATGCCCATGGCGGCGGCGGCCCACTCGCAGTCCTTGTCCTCGTGCGGGTGCGGGGCGTGGTCGGTGGCGACGATGTCGATCGTGCCGTCCGCGAGGGCCTCGCGCAGCGCCAGGACGTCGGCCTCGGTGCGCAGCGGCGGGTTCACCTTGTAGACCGGGTTGTACGAGCGGACCAGCTCGTCGGTCAGCAGCAGGTGGTGCGGGGTGACCTCGGCGGTGACGTCGATGCCGCGCGACTTGGCCCAGCGGATGATCTCGACCGATCCGGCGGTCGACAGGTGGCAGATGTGCACCCGCGAGCCGACGTGCTCGGCGAGCAGGACGTCCCGGGCGATGACCGACTCCTCGGCCACGGCCGGCCAGCCGCCGAGGCCGAGCTCGGCGGAGACGATGCCCTCGTTCATCTGGGCGCCCTCGGTGAGGCGGGGCTCCTGGGCGTGCTGGGCGACGACGCCGCCGAAGGCCTTCACGTACTCCAGCGCGCGGCGCATGATCACGGCGTCGTCGACGCACTTGCCGTCGTCGGAGAAGACGGTGACCTGGGCGGCGGAGTCGTGCATGGCGCCCAGCTCGGCGAGCTGCTTGCCCTCCAGGCCGACGGTGACGGCGCCGATGGGCTGCACGTCGCAGTAGCCGGACTCCTTGCCGAGGCGCCAGACCTGCTCGACGACGCCGGCGGTGTCGGCGACGGGGAAGGTGTTGGCCATGGCGAAGACCGCCGTGTAACCGCCGCTCGCGGCGGCCTGCGTACCGGTGAGGACGGTCTCGGAGTCCTCGCGGCCCGGCTCGCGCAGGTGGGTGTGGAGGTCGACGAGGCCCGGCAGGAGGACCTTGCCGTCGGCCTCGATCACCTGGGCGCCCTCGGCGATCAGGCCCGTACCGACCGCCTCGATCGTCTCGCCGTCGATCAGCACGTCCTGCGGCTCGCCGCCGAGGACCTTGGCGCCACGGATCAGGATCTTGCTCATCAGTTGTTCTCCTCGGTACGGGTCGTGCTGATGGCGGGCTCGGAGCCGCCCAGAAGCAGATAGAGGACGGCCATCCGGGCCGAGACACCGTTGGCGACCTGCTCGACGGCCGTGCAGCGGTCGGAGTCGGCGACCTCGGCGGTGATCTCCATGCCGCGGACCATGGGGCCGGGGTGCATGACGATGGCCTCGCCGGGCATCTTCGCCATCCGGTGGCCGTTGAGGCCGTACCGGCGCGAGTACTCGCGCTCGGTCGGGAAGAACGCCGCGTTCATCCGCTCGCGCTGTACGCGCAGCATCATCACGGCGTCGGACTTCGGCAGTACGGCGTCGAGGTCGTAGCTGACTTCGCACGGCCAGCTCTCGACGCCCACGGGGACGAGCGTCGGCGGGGCGACCAGGGTGACCTCGGCGCCGAGGGTGTGCAGCAGCAGGACGTTGGAGCGGGCGACCCTGCTGTGCAGTACGTCGCCGACGATCGTGACCCGGCGGCCGTCCAGGCCCTTGCCCATGCCCGCGTCGCGGCCGACGAGGCGGCGGCGCAGCGTGAAGGCGTCGAGGAGAGCCTGGGTGGGGTGCTCGTGGGTGCCGTCGCCCGCGTTCACAACGGTGGAGTCGATCCAGCCGGAGTTGGCGAGGCGGTAGGGGGCGCCGGAGGCGGGGTGGCGGATGACGACCGCGTCGGCGCCCATGGCCTCCAGGGTCAGCGCGGTGTCCTTGAGCGACTCGCCCTTGGAGACCGAGGAACCCTTGGCGGAGAAGTTGATGACGTCCGCGGACAGCCGCTTGGCGGCGGCCTCGAAGGAGATCCGCGTCCGGGTCGAGTCCTCGAAGAAGAGGTTGACGATCGTACGGCCGCGGAGTGTCGGCAGCTTCTTGATCGGCCGGTCGGCGACCCGGGCCATCTCCTCGGCGGTGTCGAGGACGAGGACGGCGTCGTCACGGGTGAGGTCGGCGGCCGAGATGAGGTGACGCTTCATCTGATTGCAGCTCCAGTGAAAGCGGAGATTTCGGGCATGAGGGCGCGCGGAGAGACCACCGGAAGGTGGTCCTGAGGGGTTACGCGCCGGTGGTCTGCTGCTTGGAGCCGAGCAGCACGGTGTCGCGACCGTCCTCCTCGGCGAGCTGGACCTTGACCGTCTCCCGCAGCGACGTGGGGAGGTTCTTGCCGACGTAGTCGGCGCGGATCGGGAGTTCGCGGTGGCCGCGGTCGACCAGGACCGCGAGCTGCACGGCGCGCGGGCGGCCGAGGTCGCCGAGGGCGTCCAGGGCCGCACGGATGGTACGGCCGGAGAAGAGCACGTCGTCGACGAGGACGACGAGTCTGCCGTCGAGCCCGTCGGCGGGGATCTCGGTGCGGCCCAGGGCCCGCGCGGGCTTCATGCGCAGGTCGTCGCGGTACATGGTGATGTCGAGGGAGCCGACCGGAATCTTGCGGCCGGTGATCTCTTCGAGCTTCTCGGCCAGCCGGCGGGCGAGGAAGACACCGCGGGTCGGGATTCCGAGGAGCACGACGTCTTCGGCGCCCTTGGCGCGCTCGACGATCTCGTGCGCGATGCGGGTCAGAACCCGCGCGATGTCCGGGCCCTCGAGTACCGGGCGGGCATCGGTGTTGCCTGCTGTGCTTGCGTCCGTGCTTGTGTCCATATGAAACGGACCTCCTTCTCCGCCTCACGGGACGGACCTTAAAGGACGTCAAAATTACGTTCTCCACGGTACCAGGGGGTCTGCGGCCCTTCTCACGACCCCTGGGAGGGGGGCGGTACGGACCATTCGGCTTGACGCATCCAAGTAACGCTGCGTAACCTCACAGTGAGTTACCAGCCGCGCGGCGGAGCCGCACATTGACTCAGTGTCCGGGGAGCCTTATGTCCAGCGAATACGCAAAACAGCTCGGGGCCAAGCTCCGTGCCATCCGCACCCAGCAGGGCCTCTCCCTCCACGGAGTGGAAGAGAAGTCCCAGGGCCGCTGGAAGGCCGTCGTGGTGGGTTCGTACGAGCGCGGCGACCGTGCCGTTACCGTGCAGCGCCTTGCCGAGCTGGCGGACTTCTACGGCGTCCCGGTGCAGGAGCTGCTGCCGGGTACGACGCCGGGCGGGGCCGCCGAGCCGCCGCCCAAGCTCGTCCTGGATCTCGAGCGCCTCGCGCACGTCCCGCCGGAGAAGGCCGGGCCGCTGCAGCGTTACGCCGCCACGATCCAGAGCCAGCGCGGCGACTACAACGGCAAGGTGCTGTCGATCCGCCAGGACGACCTGCGCACTCTCGCCGTCATCTACGACCAGTCGCCCTCGGTCCTGACCGAGCAGCTCATCAGCTGGGGCGTGCTGGACGCGGATGCCCGCCGTGCGGTCGCGCACGACGACGTCTGATCGTCTCCCGGTTTTTAGCGGAAGAAACGTCACGCCCGAGGGCGGACCCGCCTGTGGCGGGTCCGCCCTCGGGCGTTGTCCGGCCTGCGCGTTCTGTACGGCGCGGTCCGTCCTGTGCGGTCCGTCCTGTGCGGTCCGGCCTGTGCGGTCCGGCCGGCTCAGGTGTAGAGCCGGCCGATGAGCTCGGGCAGCAGCCGTTCGGTGAGCTTCGGCGGCAGCACCTGGAGCACGGCGAGCACCGGCGCCATCCGCTCGGGCAGCTCCCCGCCCTCGCCGACCCCTGCGAGGCCCAGGGCGAGGGCCGCCTCCTCCGAGGTCAGGGTGTCGGGGTCCAACAGGCCTGCCGCCGCGACCAGTTCGGGGTCGATCTCGACCGGGCCGAGCGCCCTGGCAGCTCCGACGGCCTCGGCGAGGTCGGCGAGCAGTTGCCGTACGGTCTCCTCCCCCGCGACCGCCGCGGTCACCGTCAGATGCAGATTGGCCGGGGATCCGCCGAAGGCAGGCTGCGGCTGCAGGTACCAGCCGCGCCCGCGCATCTCGTCGGCCACCACGAAGGGGTCGATGCCGGGACCGTCCGCGGCGACGGCGATCAGTGAGGACTCGGGGCTGCCCAGGACGCGCAGGCCCTCGATCCCTCGGACGCCCTCCGCCAGTGCGGCGGCCGCGAGGTGGACCCGTCTCGACAGATCGACATAGCCCTCGGTGCCGATGCGCTCCAGGACCGCCCAGGCGGCGGCGAGCGGCGCGGCCGACTTCGTGCCCTGCAAGGTCGCGTTGACCACCGGGTATCCGGGCCACGACGCATGCGCGAACCAGCCGTGGCGGCGCAGTTCGGCATCCCGGAAGAGCAGCACCGATGCGCCCTTGGCCGCGTAACCGTACTTGTGAAGATCCACGGAGAGCGAGGTCACCCCCGCCACGGACAGGTCGAACGGCGGCAGTCGGGGTGCGTCGGCCGCCAGCCGCAGATGTCCCAGATACCAGCCGCCGATGCAGGCGTCGACATGGCAGAGCACCCCGCGCCGGGCCGCTTCCGCGGCTGCCTCCGCCACCGGGTCGATGACCCCGTGCGCGTAGGAGGGCGCGGAGAGGACGACCAGAGCGGTGTTCCCGGTGATGGCCGCCGCGATGTCCCCGGCGCGGACCTTGTACGTCTGCGGGTCCGTCGGCACCACGACCGGCTTCAGGCCGAAGAGCGCCGCCGCCTTGTGGAAGGCGGCGTGCGCGGTGTCGGGCAGGACCAGTTCGGGCGCCTCGACGCCGCGGGTCCGCCGTGCGTGCTCGCGTGCCGTGTACACGGCGAGCAGACAGCTCTCGGTTCCACCGCTGGTGAAGGTGCCCGCCGTTTCCGTGTCCCCGCCGAGCAGCCGCGCCGCGCGTCCCACGATGTCGTTCTCCAGCGCCACCACGCTGGGGAAGACCGTCATGTCGAGCCCGTT
Source organism: Streptomyces beijiangensis (assembly GCF_017315755.1). Taxonomy (GTDB): domain Bacteria; phylum Actinomycetota; class Actinomycetes; order Streptomycetales; family Streptomycetaceae; genus Streptomyces; species Streptomyces beijiangensis. The sequence continues at coordinate 28,552 of NZ_JAFLRJ010000075.1, read as the reverse complement.
GACCCCCGCGAACCTGGCGGCGGCCTCCGCCGCCAGCTCCTCGATGCCCTCAAGACCCGAGTCGTAGACGTACGCCATGGTGCGCCCGCCCTTCACGGGCAGGTCGGCCGCACGCAGGGCGCCGAGCCGGTCGAGTATGTCTCGGTCTGTGCTCACAGTTGCTCCACGGTCGATACGGACGGATCGGTTCCGGCGGCGTCGCGCAGCCGGATCAGTTCGCTCTCGCTCAGCCGGTAGCGGCCGAGCAGGGGCAGGCTGAGCAGAAGGAGGCAGGCGGGCAGCGCGCCGAAGCCCATGACGATCGCGGTGAGTGCGGATCCCGGCTGGTGGACGCGGTGGTCGGCGTCGGAGGAGACGAAGCCGCCGAGGGTCAGGACAAGGCCGAAGAGGCCGGGGCCGAGGGCGAGTCCGAGGGTCTCCCCCGCCGTCCAGAGCCCGGTGAACAGCCCGGCCCTGCGCCGCCCGCTGGTGTAGGCGTCGGCCGCTATGGCGTCGCCGAGCATGGCCATCGGCAGCATCTGCATCCCGGCGTAACCGATCCCGGCCAGTGCGACAGCTCCGTACACCGCGCCGCTCGGCACGTGCCTGGCAAGCGCCGCGACCACCGCGCCCGCCAGGAAGCAGCAGGAGGCGGCGATCGCCGCGGTGCGCTTGCCGGTGCGCCGCCCGGTGGCCAGCCAGAGCGGCATGGCGAGCAGCGAGGGCACGATCAGACAGGCGAAGAGCAGGGTCGTGGCGCTCGGTCTGCCCAGGATGTACGTGGCGAAGTACTGGGTCCCCGCCAGCATCAGCCCGGTCGCCGCCGCCTGTACGACGAAGGCGGACAGCAGCCAGAGGAAGGGCCGGTTGGTGCGGGCTGCCCTGAGCTGGGCGGGGAGTCCGCCCTCACTGGTCGTACGGAGCACCCCACGGGCCCCTGCGGTGGCGGCGAAGGCCGCGAGCATCCCCGCACAGAGCAGAGCGCCGACGACCACCCCCATCAGCCGGTAGCCGCCCGGTGTGCCCCGTTCGTCGTCGGTGGCCCCCGCGAGCAGCGGCGCCACGGCTCCGGAGAGCAGGATCGCCGTACCGAGGAAGGCGACGCGCCAGGACATGATGCGGGCGCGCTCGTCCGGATCGTCGGTGAGCTCGGCGGGCAGGGCGACGTAGGGCACCTGGAAGCAGGCGTACCCGGTGGCCGTCAGCAGGAAGAGCAGCGCCACGTAGGCGGCGGCGGGGCCGGTGCCCAGATCCGGTGCGGCGAACATCGCGGCGAAGCAGAGCGGCATGGTGAGGGCGCCCAGCAGCATCCAGGGACGGCGCGGGCCCCAGCGGTGCTCGGTGCGGTCGGAGAGGCTGCCTATCCACGGGTTGAGCAGGACGTCCCACGCCTTGGGCAGGAAGACCAGCAGCCCCGCCACCCCGGCGGCGACGCCCAGGATGTCGGTCAGGTAGTAGAGCAGCAGCAGGCCTGGGACGGTGCCGAAGGTGCCGGTGGCGAACGAGCCGAGCCCGTAGCCGATCCGGACCCTGGCTCCCAGCGCGGGTTCGGGCATGGGCCGAAACCTAGATCACCACTCCGGACATGCACCAGGCCCGGAGCTGAAGATTGTTCATCTTCTGCTCCGGGCCCGGGAAGAGCTGTACCCCTAGTCGCGGCGCAGGCTCGGCTTGAGGTCCTTGAATCGGGCCAGCAGGCCGTTGATGAAGGACGGCGACTCGTCGGTGGAGAACTCCTTGGCGAGTTGCACCGCCTCGTCGATCACTACCGCGTCCGGCGTGCCGTCGACCCACACCAGTTCGTACGCACCGAGGCGCACGATGTTGCGGTCGACGACCGGCATCCGGTCGAGCGACCAGCCCACCGCGTAGGTGGAGATGAGGTCGTCGATGCGGTCCGCGTACTCCGCGTACCCCTCGACGAGCTCCATCGTGTACTCGCTGACCGGCGGCTGTCGGTCGTCGCCGCTGCGGGAATGACGGATCCAGTCCGCGAGGACCGTCTGCACGGATACCCCGCGCTGGTCGGCCTCGAAGAGGATCTGGAAGGCGCGCTTGCGCGCCGTGTTCCGGGCAGCCACGGTTAGCTGTTCACCCGGCCGAGGTAATCGCCGGTGCGGGTGTCGACCTTGATCTTCTCACCGGTCGTGATGAACAGCGGAACACCGATCTCGTACCCGGTCTCCAGCGTCGCCGGCTTGGTGCCACCGGTCGAACGGTCGCCCTGGACGCCCGGGTCTGTGTGCTGGATGACGAGCTCGACGGCGGCCGGCAGCTCGACGTAGAGCACCTCGCCCTCGTGCTGCGCGACGGAGGCGGTGAAGCCCTCGATCAGGAAGTTGGCGGTGGTGCCGACGGACTTGCGGTCGACCATGAGCTGGTCGAACGTGCTCATGTCCATGAAGACGAAGTACTCGCCGTCCATGTACGAGAACTGCATGTCACGGCGGTCGATGGTGGCCGTCTCGACCTTCGTGCCGGCGTTGAACGTCTTGTCGACGACCTTGCCGGACATCACGCTCTTGAGCTTGGTGCGCACGAAGGCAGGGCCCTTGCCGGGCTTGACATGCTGGAACTCGACGACGGACCAGAGCTGGCCTCCGTCGAGCTTGAGCACCAGGCCGTTCTTGAGGTCGTTCGTGGAAGCCACGGTTGAGGTTCTCCTGGACTGCGCGTATGTGGGACCGAGGGTCCGCACGCTAGAGAGCGAGCAGTTCCTTGGTCGTAATGGTGAGTAGCTCGGGTCCGCCGTCCGCCTCGGGGCGGACGACCAGCGTGTCATCGATCCGGACTCCGCCCCGGCCAGGGAGGTGGACCCCCGGTTCGACGGTGACCGGCACGCAAGCGTCCAGTTTACCCATGGCCGCAGGTGCCAGCTGCGGGTCCTCGTCGATTTCGAGCCCGACACCGTGTCCGGTGGTCTCCGCGAGGGCTTCCGCATGACCTGCCGCGTCCACCACCTGACGGGCCGCACGGTCCACGTCACGGCAGGCGGTGCCGGGCGCCAGAGCCTCCCTGCCCGCCCGCTGAGCGGCGAAGACCAGGTCGTAGAGCTCGATCTGCCAGTCCGCGGGAGCCGTGCCGATGACGAACGTACGGCCGACCTCACAGCGGTATCCGCGGTAGTTCGCACCGAGGCACACAGAAAGGAAATCTCCCTCCTCGACCCTGCGGTCGGAGGGCCTGTGCTTGCCCCGGCCGGAATTCGGCCCCGTGCCCACCGAGGTCGCGAAGGCCGGGCCGTCCGCGCCGTGGTCGACCAGTCTGCGCTCCAGCTCCAGCGCGAGATGCCGTTCGGTACGGCCCACCAGAATCGATTCCAGGAGCTCCCCGAGGGCCTGGTCGGCGATCTCGGCCGCGGTCCGCAGACAGGAGATCTCTTCCTCGTCCTTGATGATCCTCTGCTGTTCCACGGCGCCGGCCAGACCGTCGAGGCGCAGCCGCGGCGCCACGGATCCCATGGCCCGGTGCCGGGCGACGGTGAGATGGTTCTCCTCCACGGCCAGGGAGCCGGTGCCCGCCGCGGCGAGAAGGTCCGCCGCGGCGACGGCGGGATCACCGCCGGGAGTGGACAGGACGGTCAGCCGCAGCGACTCGTCCGGGCGTCCGTCCGCAGGATCACCGCCGGGCGTACGCGGGCAGAGCAGTACGTCGTCGCCACCGCCCGCACCGCCGAGCAGCAGGACGGCACCGGGGGGCGCACCGCCCGCGAGATAGCGCACATTGGCCGGGCGCGAGACCAGCGCGGCCTCGCTGCCCGTCGCGGCACACCGGTCGCGCAGATGGTTTCGCCGGACCGCAAACACCTCTGACATGCGTCGAGCGTAAGAGCGCGGACCGGGACCGGCCGGTTCAGCGCGTCCGACCGGGGGGCTCGGCTACCAGTTCGGCGGGCTCGCGATCGAACGGGCCAGGACGTCATCGAGGACCTGGGCGGTCGTCGCCACGTCGTAGCCTGAGTTGTCGATGATGGGCAGTCCCGATCCGTACCACCCGGCCATCCGCCCGTGGATCCTGGCGACCTCCTCGTCGCTGAGGCGGCGGTTGCCGCTGCGCGCCGCATTGCGCTCCAGGACGACCTCCAGACCGGGCAGGAGCACCACGGGCAGCAGGCCGGGCCCGACATGGCGCTTCCAGCCGCCGAGCCCGACGACCGGGCGATCGGGAAAGACGGCGTCGTCGAGGATGCAGGAGATGCCGTTGGCGAGGAAGTTGCGGGCGGCAAATCCGCAGGTGCGGCGGGCCAGCCGGTACTGCGCCTCGGAGTGGCTGTTCCAGCCGGACTGGGGGTCGGCGAAGCCCGAACAGACCCATTCGCGGACGTCGTCGAGGCTGATGTGGGCGGTGGGGACCCGGCGGCTCTGCGCCCAGTGCCGGGCGACGGTCGTCTTTCCGGCACCGGCCGGGCCGATGAGCAGCACGGCGAGGGTGGTGGCGCCGGTGTCCGCCTGCGCGGTCGCCAGGGGCGGCGCGGGCAGCGGTACGGGGCCTCCCGGCGGCAGCTGGACGTGTCCCGTGGTGTCCAGGCCTGGCGGTACGGACTGCGGGGGCGGTCCGGACCATCCAGGGGCGGGCGGCGGCGGTCCTTGCGGGGGCGGCGGCCCTTGCGAGGGCGGCGCACCCGGGAATGGGGTCTCCCCTGCTCGAACGGAGTTGAGAGCTTGGGGATGGGTGCCCTGCGCCCATTGGTGCTGCATCCCGTGCCACTCCGTCTCGTACAGGCGACTGGTCGTCGCTACCGAACGGTACCCTCCCCGGCCATCATCCTGTGAACGGCCGGGGAGGGCTCAAAGTGCCGCGTCAGCTTGCCAGTTCGTCCGCCAGCGCGCGCAGCGCGAGCCGGTACGAACCGATACCGAAGCCCGCGACCGTACCGCTGGCGACTGCGGCGATCACCGAGTTGTGGCGGAATTCCTCGCGTGCGTACGGATTGGAGATGTGCACCTCGATGAGGGGGGCGGTGCGCTGGGCGGCCGCATCCCTCATCGCGTACGAATAATGGGTGAAGGCCCCGGGGTTGATGACGACCGGAATCGCGCCGTCCGCCGCCTCGTGGAGCCAGCTGATCAACTCGCCCTCGTCGTTGGTCTCCCGGACCTCGACGTCGAGGCCGAGCTCCTTGCCCAGCGACTGGCACGCCTCGACGAGTCCGGCGTACGAGGTCGCCCCGTACACGTCGGGCTCGCGGGAGCCGAGCCGGCCCAGGTTGGGGCCGTTCAGCACGAGGACCGGACTGCCGGGGCTGCTCATACGGAGACCTCCCCGTACGCCGCCAGCAGGACCGCCGGGTCGGGGCCCTCCAGGACGGTGGGCTTGGCCAGGCCGTCCAGGACGATGAAGCGCAGCAGATTCCCGCGGGACTTCTTGTCGACCTTCATGTTCTCCAGGAGCTTGGCCCACTGGTCGCCGCGGTAGGTCAGCGGCAGTCCGACCGATGCCAGTACGGAGCTGTGCCGGTCGGCGGTCGCGTCGTCGAGACGGCCCGCGAGCCGGCCGAGTTCGGCGGCGAAGACCATGCCGATGGAGACGGCCGCACCGTGCCGCCACTTGTAGCGCTCGTTCTTCTCGATCGCGTGGGCGAGGGTGTGGCCGTAGTTGAGGATCTCGCGGAGCCCCGACTCGCGGAGGTCGTTGGAGACGACCTCGGCCTTGACCCTGATGGCCCGCTCGATGAGCTCGGCCGTGTGCGGTCCCGCGGGCGTACGGGCCGCCTCCGGGTCCTCCTCGATCAGGTCCAGGATCGCCGGGTCGGCGATGAAACCGGCCTTGATGATCTCGGCGAGGCCCGACACGTAGTCGTTGACCGGCAGCGAGTCCAGCGCGGCCAGGTCGCAGAGCACACCGGTCGGCGGGTGGAAGGCGCCGACCAGGTTCTTGCCCTCGGCGGTGTTGATGCCGGTCTTGCCGCCGACGGCCGCGTCCACCATGCCGAGGACGGTCGTGGGAACGGCGATCCAGCGCACCCCGCGCAGCCAGGTCGCCGCGACGAACCCGGCCACATCGGTGGTGGCTCCGCCGCCGACTCCGACGATCACGTCGGTGCGGGTGAAGCCGGTCTGCCCGAGCGCCTTCCAGCAGTAGGCGGCGACCTCGACGGTCTTCGCCTCCTCCGCGTTCGGCAGCTGGATCGCGATGGCCTCGTACCCCTGGTCGGCCAGGTCCTGGCGGAGCGCCTCACCGGTCTCGGCGAGCGCCTCCGGGTGCAGTACGGCGACCCGCTGGGTCTGCGCACCGATCAGCGAGGGCAGCTCGCCGAGGAGCTGTCGTCCGACGAGCACCTCGTACGGGTCGCTGCCGTCCGTGCCGCCGACCTGGATCCGGGTGGGGGCGTCCTGCGTCATGCGTTCTTCAACTCCAAGGCGTCGAGGACCGCTTGTGCGACCTCTTCGGGGGTGCGTTCGTCGGTGGCGACCTGCGCGCGGGCGACTTCGGCGTACAGCGAACGGCGTGCGTCCATCAGCTCGCGCCACTGGCGGCGCGGATTGACGGCGAGCAGCGGGCGCGCGGTGTTGAGCCCGGTGCGCTTGACCGCCTCGTCGACGTCCATCGAGAGATAGACGACGGGGTGCCCTGCGAGCAGCGCGCGGGTCCGCTCGTCGAGGATCGCGCCGCCGCCCAGTGCCAGCACACCGTCGTGCCCGGTGATCGCGTCGAGCACGGCAAGGCGCTCCAGCTCACGGAAGTGCGGCTCGCCGTCGTCGACGAAGATCTCCGCGATCTCCCGGCCCTGGGCCGCCACGATGTCGGCATCGGTGTCGCGGTAGACGGCGCCGAGCCGCTCGGCGAGGAGGGCTCCGACGGTGGACTTGCCCACGCCCATCGGCCCGACCAGGACGACCAGTGGCCCGCTCATCGGATGCGCAGATTCTTCAGGTACGACTCGACGTTGCGGCGGGTCTCCCCGACGCTGTCGCCGCCGAACTTCTCCGCGACCGCGTCCGCGAGCACCAGCGCGACCATCGCCTCGGCGACGATGCCCGCGGCCGGCACGGCGCACACGTCGGAGCGCTGGTGGTGCGCTGCCGCGACCTCGCCGGTGGCGGTGTCGATGGTGGCGAGCGCGCGGGGCACCGTCGCGATGGGCTTCATCGCGGCCCGTACCCGCAGCAGCTCACCGGTGGACATGCCGCCCTCGGTGCCGCCGGAGCGCCCGGTGGTGCGCCGTACGCCGTCGGCCGTCGGCACGATCTCGTCGTGCGCCTGCGATCCCGGCACCCGGGCCAGGTCGAAGCCGTCGCCGACCTCGACGCCCTTGATGGCCTGAATGCCCATGAGGGCCGCGGCCAGCCGGGCGTCCAGGCGCCGGTCCCAGTGCACGTGCGAGCCGAGGCCCACGGGCACGTTGTACGCGAGGACCTCGACGACCCCGCCCAGGGTGTCGCCGTCCTTGTGGGCCTGGTCGATCTCCGCGATCATCGCCTTCGACGCGTCCGCGTCCAGGCAGCGCACCGGGTCCTCGTCCAGCTTCGCCTCGTCCGCGGGGACGGGCAGCACTCCGTACGGGGCCTTCGCGCCGGCCAGTTCCACGACGTGGCTGACGATCTCGATCCCGGTCGTCTCCTTGAGGTACGAGCGGGCGACCGTGCCCAGCGCCACGCGGGCCGCCGTCTCCCGTGCGCTGGCGCGCTCCAGGATCGGCCGGGCCTCGTCCAGGTCGTACTTCTGCATGCCCGCCAGGTCGGCGTGGCCGGGCCGCGGCCGGGTCAGCGGGGCGTTGCGGGCCAGCTTGGCCAGCTCGTCGGGGTCGACCGGGTCGGCCGACATGACCTTCTCCCACTTGGGCCACTCGGTGTTGCCGACCATCACGGCCACCGGGCCGCCCATGGTCAGTCCGTGGCGTACCCCGCCGAGGAAGGTGACTTCGTCCTTCTCGAACTTCATCCGGGCGCCGCGGCCATAGCCGAGCCTTCGCCGGGCAAGCGCGTCCGCCACCATGTCCGTGGTGATCGGAATGCCGGCGGGAAGACCCTCCAGCGTCGCCACCAGTGCGGGGCCGTGCGACTCCCCCGCGGTCAGCCAGCGCAACCTGCTCAACGGTGCTCCTCTTGCTCGCGCCTCCAACTGCAACGGCACGACCGGGCGCGCGACCCGGACTCGCCACCCCCGATCCTCCCATGCCGCCGAAGGAAGCTCTGTCGGGTGTCCACTGCCCGGACATCGCCCGCGTGGGCGGTCCCGCCGCTCAGCCCGTGGCGTGCAGCGCCCGCTCGCCCGCCGTACGCATCGCGGCGAGGGGCGCCGGGGTCCTTCCGGTCATCTGCTCGACCTGGAGCACGGCCTGGTGCACCAACAGGTCGAGCCCGCCGACGACCGCGCCGCCGCGCGCCGACCAGCGGGCGGCAAGGACCGTGGGCCACGGGTCGTACAGCACGTCGAAGAGCGTCCCCGGCGCGTCCGGCACGGCCGCCGCCAGGGCGTCGGTGGTGCCGGCCGGTGTGGTCGCGATCACCAGCGGCGCGGCGAACGCCTCCGCCGCGTCCGCCCAGTCGGCGGTACGGATGTCGACGCCGAGCCGCTCGCCCCAGCCGCGCATCTCGGCCGCACGGGCCGCGCTGCGCACATACGCGGTGACGGGACCCGTGCAGATACGGGAGAGGGCGGCCAGCGCGGACGACGCGGTCGCACCCGCCCCGAGGACCGCGGCGGACTCCGCCTTGTCCGCCCCGCGCTCGCGCAGGGCGGCGATCATGCCCGGGATATCGGTGTTGTCGCCGAGGCGGCGGCCGTCCTCGGTGAGGACGACGGTGTTGACCGCCTCCACCGAGGACGCCGTCTCACTGATCTCGTCGAGCAGCGGGATGATCGCGCGCTTGAGCGGCATGGTCAGCGAGAGGCCGGCCCACGACGCGTCAAGCCCCTCGACGAAGCCGGGGAGAGCGGCCTCGTCCACCTCGAAGCGGTCGTACGACCAGTGGGCGAGCCCCAGTTCGGCGTACGCGGCCCGGTGCAGCACCGGGGAGAGCGAGTGCGCGATGGGCGATCCGAGGACCGCCGCCCGTCGCTTCCGGTCACCCAATGTTGTGCTTCTTATTGAATTCCCGAGTGAGCTTGTCGTGCTCGGCCAGGGTCTTGGTGAACTGGGTCGTCTTGCCGTCGAGCGAGATGAAGTACATCCAGCCGCCGCTGGTCGGGCTCAGCGTCGCCGCGAGCGCGTCCGCGCCGGGGTTCCCGATCGGACCCGGGGGGAGGCCGGTGTGGTAATAGGTGTTGTACGGGTCCGGGTTGGTGCGGATCTCCTTCGTGGAGATCTTGATCTTGCTCTGGTTCTTCAGGTAATTGAACGCGGAGTCGAACTCGAGCTTGCCGTTGGACACGTCGTTGCTCGGCTTCAGGCGGTTGTAGACGACCTCGGACATCTTCTTGAAGTCGTCGTGGGAGATGCCCTCGGCCTGGACGAGGCTGGCCACCGTGATGACCTGGAGCGGGGACTTGAGGTTCAGCCTCTTCGCCTCGGCCACGAGATCCTGCTTGCCGTACGCCTCATTGGCCTGGTCGACCATGCTCTTCAGGATGGCCTCCGGCTTCATTCCCTTGGCGGCCGGGTAGCTGGCCGGGTAGAGGAATCCTTCCAGCGGATCCTTGATGTCCTTGTCGCTGTTGGCCCAGCCCGGCAGGCCGAGGCTCTTGACCTGCGCCTTGGCCACAGCCTCGGTCGAACCGGCCTTCAGCGCGAGCTGGGTGTCGATGGCGGCGTAGACCTGCTTGTTGCGCTCGCCCGGGACGACCATGACGACATTCAGGCTCTTCGGGTCGACGATGGCGTTCACCGCGTTCGCTGCCGACATCTTCTGGTTCAGCGAATAGACCCCGGCCTGGAGGAACTTCCCCTTGGGGTTCTTCTCCGTGGCGGAAACGAAGGCTTCGACGCTCTTGACGACGCCCTTCTCCTTCAGGAGACGCCCGAACCCGGCGATGGTCGTGCCCTTGGGGATTTCGACCTGTACGGGATCGGCGCCCATGCCCGAGTAGTCCGCAGGGGCCGAGAAATGGCTCTGGTAGTAGCTGTAGCCGAAGTAGGCGACACCACCCCCGCCGCCCACCAGGACAGCGGTGACCACCAGACAGGCGCAGCCGCTGCGGCGCTTCTTCGGTTTGGACTTGTTTCTTCGGTCGCCCCGGCCGCCGCGGCCGGGCTCGTCCTCGAAGTCGTCGTCGGCATCGCCACCGTCGCCGCCTCCACCGGTGAAGAAGGGATGGTCCTCCTCGGCGGGGGGCGCCTCCGGCTGCCACTCGTCGCGCCGGCCCGGAGGCTGCGGCGGCGGGTAGGCATCCGGGGTCCGGTAGTAGTCCGGGTTCTCGCCGCTGTACTGCGGCTGCTGGCCGCCGTAGGGGTCAGCAGGGTTGGCGTTGTAGGGCATCGCCGCCTGCTGGCCCGTGTCCCAACCGCCGTTGTACTGCGGCTGCTGGGGCTGTTGGGGGTGCTGCGGCTGCTGCTGCGGCTGCTGGGCATACGGATCCTGCTGGTACGGGTCCTGCTGGTACGGATCCTGACCGTACTGCTGGTTCCCGTACTGCTGGTTCTGCTGGTCCTGCTGGTTCCCGTACTGCGGCTGCTGCTGCGGATACTGCTGCTGCTGTCCGCCGCCGTACGGATCCTGGTGACCGGGCGCGGCCTGCTGGCCTCCCCATCCCTGGTCCCCGTACAACGGGTCTTCGGGATGCCACGGTTCGGAGCCTGCGCCCCGGCCATACTCAGTCATCGGTCCCCTAGAGCCGCGAGGCCTCCGGATCGTCCGCCTCGTTTACTGTGCGGCAGCTATTCGAACACTGTCGCATGGCGCGGAACGTTACCGTATCGCGATCAGACAACCACTTCGACGCCCTCGCCCGGGGCTTTACCTGACGCCCGTTCGGACTCGAGCGCGTTCTGAAGGATGACGATCGCCGCCGCCTGGTCGATGACAGACCGGCCCTTTTTGGACTTTACGCCCGAGGCGCGCAGCCCCTGACTGGCCGTCACTGTGGTCATCCTCTCGTCGACAAGACGTACCGGAATCGGTGCGACGGCCCCGGCGAACACCTGGGCGAACGCCCTGACCTTGACCGCGGCCGGGCCCTCGCCCCCGTTGAGGGAGCGGGGCAGGCCCACGATGATCTCGATCGGTTCGTACTCGTCGACGATGGCCCGCAGCCGCCGGTGGGCGGCCGGGACGTCGCGTCCCGGCACGGTCTCCACCGGCGTGGCGAGGACCCCGTCGGGGTCGCACGAGGCGACCCCGATCCGGGCGTCCCCGACATCGATCGCCAGGCGACGGCCTCGTCGCATCAGGCGGTCTCTCCGACCAGGCGCTCGACCGCGGCCACGGCGTCGCCGATGGCGTCGGGGTTCTGGCCGCCGCCCTGGGCGACGTCCGGCTTACCGCCACCGCCGCCGCCGAGGGTCTTGGCGGCCGTACGGACCAGGTCGCCGGCCTTGAGACCGCGCTCGCGGGCGGCCTCGTTGGTGGCGATGACGGTCAGCGGGCGGCCGTTGGCCGTGGTGAAGAGCGCCACGACCGCGGGACGGTCGGACGCGATGCGGCCACGTACGTCGAGGACCAGCCTGCGCAGGTCGTCCGCGCCCGTGCCGTCGGGGACCTGGCCGGTGACGACAGCGACCCCGCGCACGTCCTTGGCGCCTGCGGCGAGTCCGGCGGCGGCCTGCAGGACCTTCTCCGCGCGGAACTTCTCGATCTCCTTCTCGGCGTCCTTCAGCTTGCCGAGCATGGTGGAGATCTTCTCAGGGAGCTCGTCGACGCGGCCCTTGACCAGCTCCTGGAGCTGGGCGACGACCGTGTGCTCGCGGGCGAGGAAGTTGTACGCGTCCACGCCGACCAGGGCCTCGATGCGGCGGACGCCGCTGCCGATCGACGATTCGCCGAGCAGCTTCACCAGGCCGAGCTGGGCGGTGTTGTGGACGTGCGTACCGCCGCACAGCTCCTTGGAGAAGTCGCCGATGGTCACGACGCGCACGCGCTCGCCGTACTTCTCGCCGAACTCCGCGATGGCGCCCTGCTTCTTGGCCTCGTCGATCGACATGACCTCGGCGTGCACGTCGAGTTCGTGCGAGAGGACCTCGTTGATCTTCTGCTCGACATCGGTGAGGACACTGCCGGGAACGGCGGCCGGGGAACCGAAGTCGAAGCGGAAGCGGCCGGGCTGGTTCTCCGAACCCGCCTGGGCGGCCGTCGGGCCGAGCGCGTCGCGCAGCGCCTGGTGGGTGAGGTGCGTGGCGGAGTGGGCGCGGGCGATGGCCCGGCGGCGGGTGATGTCGATGGTGGCCTGGGCGGCCGCACCGACCGTGACCTCGCCGACCTGGACGACGCCCCGGTGGACGTACACGCCGGGGACCGGCTTCTGGCAGTCCCGTACCTCGATCACCGCGCCGGAGTCGAGGCGGATACGGCCGGTGTCGCCGACCTGGCCGCCGCCCTCGGCGTAGAACGGGGTGCGGTCGAGGACGATCTCGACCTCGTCGCCCTCGGTGGCGGCCGGGGACGGCACACCGTCGACGAGGATGCCGACGACCGTGGACTCGCCCTGGATGTTGGTGTAACCGATGAAGTCGGTCTCACCGGCGGCGTCCGCGATCTGGCGGTAGCCGGACATGTCGGCGTGGCCGGTCTTCTTGGCCTTGGCGTCGGCCTTGGCGCGGTCCCGCTGCTCGGTCATCAGGCGGCGGAAGCCGTCCTGGTCCACCGAAATGCCCTGTTCGGCGGCCATTTCGAGGGTGAGGTCGATCGGGAAGCCCCACGTGTCGTGGAGCAGGAACGCCTTCTCGCCCGCAAGAACCGTGCCGCCGGCGGCCTTTGTCTCGGTGACGGCGGTGTCGAGGATGTTGGTGCCGCCCTTGAGCGCCTTGAGGAAGGCCGCCTCTTCGGCGAGGGCGACGGTCTCGATGCGCTTGCGGTCGGTGATCAGCTCGGGGTACTGCAGCCCCATCGTGTCGATCACGACGTCGACGAGTTCCTGGACGACCGGACCGGTGGCGCCCATGAGGCGCATGTTGCGGATCGCGCGGCGCATGATGCGGCGCAGGACGTAGCCACGGCCCTCGTTGCCCGGGGTGACACCGTCGCCGATGAGCATCGCGGAGGTGCGGATGTGGTCGGCGACGACGCGCAGCGAGACGTCCGTGCCCTGCGCCGCGCCGTACTGAACGCCCGTCAGCTCGGTGGCCTTGTCCATGACCACGCGCAGGGTGTCGGTCTCGTACATGTTCTGTACGCCCTGCAGGATCATGGCGAGGCGCTCGAGACCCAGACCCGTGTCGATGTTCTTCGACGGCAGGTCGCCGAGGATCTCGAAGTCCTCCTTGCCGTCACCGGCACCGCGCTCGTACTGCATGAAGACCAGGTTCCAGATCTCCACGTAGCGCTCGTCGTTGACGGCAGGGCCGCCCTCGACGCCGAACTCGGGGCCGCGGTCGTAGTTGATCTCCGAGCACGGGCCGCAGGGTCCGGGGACGCCCATGGACCAGAAGTTGTCCTTCTTGCCCAGCCGCTGGATGCGCTCGGCCGGTACGCCGATCTTGTCGCGCCAGATCTGCTCGGCCTCGTCGTCGTCGAGGTAGACCGTGATCCAGAGCTTCTCGGGCTCCAGGCCGAAGCCGCCGTCCGCCACGGAGCTGGTGAGCAGCTCCCAGGCGTAGGAGATGGCGCCTTCCTTGAAGTAGTCGCCGAAGGAGAAGTTGCCGCACATCTGGAAGAACGTGCCGTGGCGGGTGGTCTTGCCGACCTCTTCGATGTCCGGGGTACGGACGCACTTCTGCACGCTGGTGACGCGCGGGGCGGGCGGCTTGACCTCGCCGAGGAAGTACGGCTTGAAGGGGACCATGCCCGCGGGGACAAGCAGCAGAGTCGGGTCGTCCGCGATGAGCGACGCCGAAGGCACGACGGTGTGCCCGCGCTCCTCGTAGAAGCTCAGCCAGCGGCGGCGGATTTCAGCCGACTCCATCAGTGGTCCTCATTCCGGTTGTACGAGTTGAGCGCGTTGCGCGTGTTGAGCGAGTGCTTGGTGTTCTCGAGGGCGGCGAGGCGCCGCTGCGCGGGGAGTTCGGGGTCCGGCGGCGTCTCCAGGCCCAGTGCCTCGCCGAGTTCGGCTTCGCGCTGGGCCATCCCCGCGCGGACGTCGACGGCGAAGTCCCTGAGCCGGTGACCCGCGTCGAGCGCCTTGTTCGCCGCCTGCGCGGCGAGGCTTTCGGGGGTCAGCTGCCTGATCTTGCGGTTGACCTTGGTGGTGGCCCACACACCGGCGGCGGCGCCCGCGGTGAACCAGAACGTACGGCGGAACATCAGCAGGTCAGCCCTTCCGCTTCTTGCGCCGTGCGGCCGGCACGGTACGGCCGACGATCACGGCACGGCGCGAGCGCTCCGGCTCGGCGGCGTCCTTGCGGCTCAGCGCCTGGCGCACCCCGTACCCGAACGCCGCGACCTTGACCAGCGGACCGCCGAAGGTGGAGGCGACCGTGCTCGAGAGCGCCGACGCGTTGGAGGTGACCTCCTGGACGTCCGACGCGATGGCGTCGACCCGGTCGAGCTGGGTCTGCGCGGAACGCACGGCCGCCGAGGCGTCGGCGAGCAGCGGTACGGCCTGGTCGGTCACGTCCGCCACCAGTTTGGTGGTCGCCCTGAGCGTCTGGGCCAGCCTCACCAGCACCACGGCGAGGAAGGAGACCAGGATCGCCCAGAAGACGGCCACCAGGAGGCCGGCCACCTCTCCACCGGACACGTCGCACCGCTCTCTGGTCGTTGGTTTTCGGTCTCCCGAGCCTATCGCGCCGGGGCTCGGGTCCCCTACCCGATTCGCGCTGCCTACGGACCGGTTTACGGGTTGGGATTGTACGGAATGCTTACTTCCCAGTACTCTCCGTGTCTCATGCGACATGGCAATCTTCCGGCAGAACTGAACCAATTCGTGGGGCGCGAGAGCGAACTGGCCGAGCTGGTGTGCCTGTTGAACGACGCGCGCCTGGTGACGGTGGTGGGAGTCGGCGGGGTCGGAAAGACCCGATTCGCCTCGCACGGCGCGGCAAAACTGCAGGAACGGTACTGCGACGGCGTCTGGCTGGCGGAGCTGTCCACCGTGCGCGACCCCGACCTCCTGGAGCACGCGCTGGCCGAGGCGCTGGGACTGACCGACCACACCAGCAGGTCGCCTCGCGACGCACTCCTCGCCCATCTCGAGGAGCGCAGGCTCCTGCTCGTGCTGGACGGCTTCGAGCAACTCGTGGACGCCTGCGCCGAACTGGTGCGGGAGCTGCTCCGCGGCGCCCCGCACCTCCAGGTGCTCGCCGTGGGCCGCCGGCCGCTGCGTATCGACGGCGAGAGCACCTTCCCGCTGGCCCCGATGGTGGACACGGACGCGGTACGCCTCTTCGCCGACCGTGCCGCCGCAGGACAGCCCTCGTTCCGGCTGACGGGCGGCAATCTTCCGCACGTACGGGAACTGTGCCGGCGCCTGGACGGGATCCCGCTCGCCCTGGAGCTGGCCGCGGGGCGGACCGGGGCGCTCTCCGTCGAGCAGTTGCTGCAGCGGCTCGACGACCGGTTCCGGCTGCTGACCGGGGGCAGCCGGGGCGCGCTGCCACGCCATCAGACGCTGCGTACGGCGATCGGCTGGAGCCATGAGCTGTGCACGTCCGAGCAACGGCTGCTGTGGGCGCGGCTCTCCGTCTTCAGCGGGCAGTTCGACCTGGAGGCGGTCGAGTACATCTGCGGCGGACCCGATCTGCCTGCGGAGCAGATCCTCGATGTTCTCGGCGAGCTGCTCGCCCAGTCCCTGGTGGTGCCCGAGGACGGTCCGGCGGGACGGCGCTACCGGATGCTGGACACGGTCAGGGAGTACGGCGGCGAGTGGCTCGCGGCGACGGGTGACACCGACCGGCTGCGGCGGCGCCACCGCGACTGGTACCTGGGTCTGGCGACCTGGTGCGAACTGGACTGGTTCAGCCCGCGCCAGTCCGAAGTGGCCGCACGCATCGACAGCGAGCTGCCCAATCTGCGGACCGCGATGGAGTGTTCGCTTGAGTTCCCCGGCGACGAACATCTGGCGCAGTACCTCGCCGGCACGCTCTGGTTCTACTGGGCCGGCTGCGGCCGGCTCTCCGAAGGCAGGCACTGGCTCGTCCAGGTGCTCGAAGCCGAATCCTCCCGCGACACGTCACGGCTCAAGGCGTTGTGGGTGCTGGGGTACGTGGCGGTGCTGCAGGGGGACGCGGTCGCGGCGGTGGCCGCCCTGCAGGAGTGCCTCGAGGAGGCCGAACAGGCCGGGGACGCGACGGCGGCCGCGTACGCACTGCACAGGACCGGCTGTCTGGCGCTGGTCACCGACGACATGGAACGCGCGGAGCAGCTGATGCGGCAGGCGATCGCGCGCTACGGGGAGATCGGCGAGCTCAACAGCAATGTGCTGATGGCTCAGGTCGAACTGGCGATGGCGGTGGCCTTCCGCGGCGATGTGCCGCAGGCGGCCGCGATCTGCGAGGAGGTCGTGGCGGTCTGCGAGGACCACGGGGAGCGCTGGACGCTGGCCTACGCGCTGTACGTACTGGGCTATGCGCACTGGACGCGCGGGGAGATGGGCCGGTCCAGGGAGCTGCTCACCGAGTGCCTGGTCATCAACCACGCCTTCAACGATCTGCTCGGCACGGTGCTCGCCCTGGAGGTGCTGGCGCTGGTCACTCTGGAGGAGGGCGATGCCACGGAGGCCGCGCTGCTGCAGGGTGCCGCGGAGCGGATCTGGCCCTCGGTCGGGCTGCCGCTCTTCGGTTCGGCCTACTACAGCGGTCCGCACGTGCTGTGCGAGGAGCGGGCCCGCGAGGAGCTGGGCGACGGTTCGTACGAGCGGATCCGGCGCGAGGGCGCCCTGCTGGAGGCGGACGACGCGGTGGCCCGTGCCGTGCACGGGCCCCTGCGACGCGAGAACCCGCCGGCCCCTGCTCCGCAAGGAGCGAGGGGACGACGGGTCGACGTGGTGCTGAAAGCCTCGGAAAGCCCCGAGCTACGTCCGGATCAGCGGGCGTAGTACTCGACGACCAGCTGCTCGTCGCAGATGACCGGGATTTCCTTGCGGTTCGGGTCGCGGTCCAGGCGGAAGGCCAGGGCCTTCAGGTTCACCTGGAGGTAGCGCGGGGTCTCGCCGTCCGTGTCGTAGCCACCCTCACGGGCGACCTGGAACGGGACCTTCTCGCGGCTGCGCTCGCGGACCATCACGACGTCGTCGGGACGGACACGGAACGACGGCTTGTCGACCTTGCCACCGTTGACCTGGATGTGACCGTGAACGACCATCTGGCGGGCCTGGTAGATCGTGCGGGCGATGCCCGAACGAAGGACCAGCGCGTCGAGGCGGCGCTCGAGCTCGACGACCAGCGCCTCGCCCGTCTTGCCGCCGGCCTTCTTGGCGCGGTCGTAGGCACGCGCCATCTGGCGCTCGCTGATGTCGTACTGGGCGCGCAGACGCTGCTTCTCGAGCAGACGGACCTTGTAGTCCGAGTTCTGCTTGCGGCCACGGCCGTGCTCGCCCGGCGGGTAGGGGCGGGACTCGAAGTACTTGACAGCCTTCGGCGTCAGGGCGATGCCGAGCGCGCGAGACTTCTTGACCTTGGGACGCGACTGGTTAGGCACGTTCTCCAGACCTCCATAGTTGGGTTAGGTTAGGCTCACCTTACTCAAGGAGATCGCATGTCTCGCCCTGGGAACACCACACACGTCACGGACAACACGACAGAATCGACGCACACAGAAGGCGTCGATATGACGGAGGACCGATCAGATCGTGGTCAGCCGCGTCCCAGCGGGCTTGAAAACACTCAGATGCCGTCAGCAGCTGAGCGCACACGAACTCTCGTACAGAGTACCTGCTCCGCCGTACTGCTCGTGACCGGCCTAGAACCGGCCCACCCCTGGCAGGCCGTCCCTGAGTCCAGGAGGGTCGGACCCGAGGGGGATCTGTTCCTGGAATTCCCCGCGGACTCCCCCGTCGTACGGGCCGCGACCCACGCCCAGGACGACGAACTGACCGCTGTGCTGGAGATCACGGACGTCGCCCCGGTCTCGGTCCCCCATCGTATCCGCGGCCGCGCCCGGGTCTCCGGCTGGCTCACCTCCGTGCCCGGCATGGCCGAGCCCGGCCGGATGATACTGCGGCTGGAGACCGCGGAGGCGTACGTCGACGATCTGTGGGGAGCGGGCGGCGTCGAGCCCGAGGAACTGCGGGACGCCGCCGCGGATCCGCTGGCCGTACACGAGGCGGAACTCCTGCAGCACCTGCACGCCGCCCACGGCGAGCAGGTGCAGACCCTGTGCACGCTGCTCGGCGAGCGCGTCGGCGCTCAGGGGAACGTGGTGCCCGTGGCGCTCGACCGGTTCGGGCTGCGGGTGCGGTGCACCGGCGCGGAGTGCTTCGACGCCCGGTTCGACTTCCCCGAACCGGTACGGGACGTGGCGGAGCTCCGCCATGCCATGCACACGCTCTTCGAGGCGGCGGCCAGGTAGGTCACTTCGGGCAGGTGGCCAGCATGTCCTGGAGCGCGGCCTTCTCCGGCGGCGTCACGGCCAGCCGGTACCTGGTCTTGATGCCCGTGTAGCGCTCCGCGTAGGCGCACCAGTACTCCTTGCGCGGTTTCCACTTGTCGGCGGTCTTGCTGCTCTTCTCGTAGTTGGCCTGTTTGTCGACGGCGAGCAGGACGTCCAGGTCGTTGGCGTACTCAAGACGCTTCTGCGGCGTCCAGGCCCAGGCGCCGCCCCGCCAGGCCGCGCCCAGCGCGACGACATGGTCGGTCTGGATCTGGGAGGCGCGGCGGTAGGAGTACGGGTGTTCCTTGCCCGTGTACGGATCGTGCAGGACGCCGGAGAGCACCACACAGGGGTTGCGGTCGCCCTGCCTCATGTCCGTCAGGTCCCGCCGCAGGACGTCGTCCCGGGTGTCGCAGCCGTTGCGCCCACCGGGTGCGTCCGTCGCGTCCGACCAGGTCTTGCCGAACTCCTCGCGCTTGTACGTCTCCCAGTGCTGACCCCAGGCGACCGTCAGCCGGGCCAGGCCTGCGCGGGCCTGCGCGGGGGAAGGCGGGAAGCCGGGGCTGACCAGCGGGACCGCGGAGACCGGGCCCGTGTCCGGCATGCCACCGCCGACCGCGTGGCAGCCGGTCGCGGCGACGGCGCCGACCAGCGCGACGACGGCGGGGAGCAGGGCGCGAGGGGCCATGATCCGGAGCGTAGGCCCGCTCGGTCAGTGGCGCCCGTCGGCGGGGCTCTCCCCGCTCAGCCGCTCGCGCACCTTCTCGACGACGTCGGCATAGCGGGCCTCCGCGCCGTAACGGGTGGGCGTGTAGTAGCGCTTTCCCTTGACCTCGTCCGGGGCGTACTGCTGGGCGGCGATCCCGCCCGGGACGTCGTGCGGATAGACATAACCCTGGGCGTGGCCGAGCTTGGCGGCGCCCTTGTAGTGGCCGTCGCGCAGATGCGGCGGGACGGCCCCCGCCAGACCGTTGCGCACATCTGCCTGCGCGGCGGAGATCGCCATGGTCGCCGCGTTCGACTTGGGTGCCAGGGCGAGCGCGATCGTGGCGTGCGAGAGGGTGAGTGCGGCCTCGGGGAAGCCGATCATGGCGACGGCCTGGGCCGCGGCGACCGCGAGGGGCAGCGCGGTCGGGTCGGCGAGGCCGATGTCCTCGCTGGCCGAGATCATCAGCCGCCGGGCGATGAAGCGGGGATCCTCGCCCGCCTCGATCATCCGCGCCAGATAGTGCAGGGCCGCGTCCACGTCGGAGCCGCGGATCGACTTGATCAGGGCGCTCGCCACGTCGTAGTGCTGGTCCCCGTCGCGGTCGTACTTCACCGCCGCACGGTCGACCGTCTCCTCCAGCGTCTCCAGGGTGATCTCCGGATCGCCCTTGGAGATGGCGGCCCCCGCGGCGGCCTCCAGGGCCGTCAGCGCGCGGCGGGCGTCACCGCCCGAGATCCGCAGGAGGTGCGCCTCGGCGTCCTCGGCCAGCGTGACCGCGCCGCCCAGACCGCGCTCCTCGGTGAGGGCCCGGTGCATCAGGGAGCGCAGGTCGTCGTCGGTGAGCGACTCCAGCGTGAGCAGCAGGGAGCGCGAGAGGAGCGGCGAGATGATCGAGAAGTACGGGTTCTCGGTGGTCGCCGCGATGAGCGTGACCCAGCGGTTCTCGACCGCCGGGAGCAGCGAGTCCTGCTGGGCCTTGGAGAAACGGTGGATCTCGTCGAGGAAGAGGACGGTCTCCTTGCCGTAACCGCCCGAGGCCCTGCGGGCGCCGTCGATGACCGCCCTGACCTCCTTGACGCCCGCGGTGATCGCCGACAGCTCGACGAAGCGCTTCTGGGTGGCCCGGCTGACGACATAGGCGAGGGTCGTCTTGCCGATGCCCGGCGGACCCCAGAGGAGCACCGACGAGGGGCCTGCCGGTCCGCCGCTCCCCTCGCCCACCAGGCGGCGCAGCGGAGAGCCCGGCTTCAGCAGATGCTGCTGGCCGACGACCTCGTCGAGGGTGCGCGGACGCATCCGTACGGCCAGCGGACTGCTGGACGGGTCCTTCTCCTGGCGTTCTTCGGCTGCGGCGGTGAAGAGATCGGGTTCCACCCAGGAACCCTAGCTGGTCCAGAAGTCCCACCAGCGGGTCAGGATCAGCATCCCGATGATGCCGACGTGCAGCACGGGCACGACCCAGGTGAACTCGGAGAAGAAGCTCCGCAGCCAGGACGGGGCGGGCAGGTGCCCCTTGCGGACGTTGTACGAGGTGACGTACCAGAACATGGTGATCGTGGCGACCCACGCGAGGCAGCACCAGAGGCAGAGCGAGTTGATGTTGTAGAGCGACTCGTACTGGAGCCAGGAGACGAAGCCGACGCCGAAGAGGCACCCCGCGTTGAAGGTGAGCCAGTACCAGCGGCCGAAGCGGCCGCCGGCCAGCAGGCTCATCCCGACACAGATCACCATGCCGTACGCGACCAGGCCCATCATCGGGTTCGGGAAGCCGAAGGCCGACGCCTGGTCGCTCTTCATGATGTTGCCGCAGGAGACCACCGGGTTGAGGCTGCAGCCCGGGGTGAAGTTCGGGTCCTCGAGCAGCTTGAACTTGTCGATGGTGATCACCCACGCGGCGAGCAGTCCGGCCGCCCCCGTGATCACCAGCAACCAGGCGAAGGCGCGGCTCCCGCCGGTCCTGCGTCCCTGGTCCTCGGACGCCTCATCCACCGCTGTCGTCGTCATATCGCCGATCCGTGTTCCTGTGACCTGCCGGGCCCGGTTATTCTGCCGCACCGGCCGCCGTGTCCGCCGTTCGGTGGACATAAGCACGCACTCCCGGTCCCTCCGGCCTGTTCAACTCCGCGGAGGACCCGGCGACATGAGATCGCTCACGGTGCACGGACGCGGACTGCGCCGGAACCGCGGCGAAGTGGCCGCCGCAGACGGACTGGCCTGGGCTTTCGTCAGGGCGGGAGCCGCCGCCTGCGGGACGCGGGCGCCTGCGGGACGCGGGCGCAGTGTCCTTTCTGCGCCCGCGTCCCGCCCCCGTGCACCGCGCGCGGCGCTCACGCGTCGAAATCATGTAGCAGGACGAATCCGCGCCCGCCGCGTTGACGCGACGCGATGCGGAAGTGCCCCGGACAGGTGTCCTGTCCGGGGCACTTCTGGATGCGTGTCAGCCGAGGCGGGAGCGTACGGCCTCGACGATGCCCTCCAGCGGGAGGGCGGTCTGCTCACCGGACTCCATGTCCTTGAACTGGACGACGCCCTCGGCGAGATCGCGCTCGCCCGCGACGATCGTGTAGCGCGCGCCGGAGCGGTTCGCCGACTTCATCGCGCCCTTGAGGCCGCGGCCTCCGAAGGCGAAGTCCGTGGCGATCCCGGCCTTGCGCAGCTCGGTGACCACGCCGAAGAGGATCCGACGGGCCTCCTCGCCGAGCGGCACCGCGAACACGCTGGTGGTGGCGGGCACTTCGAGCTCCACGCCCTCCGCCTCCAGCGCCAGCACCGTACGGTCCACGCCGAGCGCCCAGCCCACCGACGGGAGCGCCGGGCCACCGATCATCTCCGAGAGACCGTCGTAGCGGCCGCCGCCGCCGACCGCGGACTGCGAGCCGAGTCCGTCGTGGACGAACTCGAAGGTCGTACGCGTGTAGTAGTCGAGGCCGCGCACCAGCTTCTCGTCGTCCTCGAAGACCACGCCCGCAGCGGTGATCAACGCGCGTACCTCCTCGTGGTACGCCTTGCACGCGTCACACAGGAAGTCGCGCAGCACCGGAGCACCGACCAGCTGCTTCTGTACGTCGGCCCGCTTGTCGTCAAGCACCCGCAGCGGGTTGATCTCGGCCCTGCGACGGGTCTCCTCGTCGAGGTCGAGGTCGCGCAGGAAGCCCTGGAGCGCCTCGCGGTAGACCGGACGGCACTCCTTGTCGCCCAGCGAGTTGAGCAGGATCCGGAAGTTCCGCAGCCCGAGCGTCCGGTACGCCTGGTCGGCCAGGATGATCAGCTCGGCGTCCAGCGCCGGGTCCTCCGCACCGATCGCCTCGGCACCGACCTGCGAGAAGTGGCGGTAGCGACCCTTCTGCGGGCGCTCGTAGCGGTAGTACGAGCCGGAGTACCAGAGCTTGACGGGCAGGTTGCCGAGCTTGTGGAGGTTGGCCTCCAGCGCCGCGCGCAGCACGGACGCGGTGCCCTCGGGACGGAGCGCGAGCTTGTCGCCGCCGCGCGTCTCGAAGGAGTACATCTCCTTGGACACGATGTCGGTGGACTCCCCGACACCGCGGGAGAAGAGCTCGACGTTCTCGAAGCCGGGCGTCTCGATATAGCCGTAACCGGAATTCCTCAGCGGCGCGGCAATCGCCTCACGCACCGCAAGGAACTTCGCGGAATCCGGCGGGAGCAGGTCGTACGTGCCCTTGGGGGCCTGGAAAGTACTCACGGAAGAAACGTCACATTCCTCGTCGGGGAGCGGCCAGTCCCTGCAGGTAGGGGTTGGTGGCGCGCTCACGGCCGATGGTCGTCTGCTGGTTGTGGCCGGGCAGGACCACGGTCGAGTCGTCGAGCGGCAGGCACACACGGGCCAGCGACTCGAGCATCTCGGCGTGGGAGCCGCCCGGGAAGTCGGTGCGTCCGATGGAGCCGGCGAAGAGCAGGTCGCCCGAGAAGAGGATCTGCGGGATGTCCGCGGCCTCGGGCAGTCTGAAAGTCACCGACCCCTTGGTATGTCCGGGCGCGTGCGAGACGGTGAGTTCCATGCCGGCGAGCCTCAGCTCCGTACCGTCGGCCAGTTCCCTGACGTCCGCCGGCTCCCCCACGGTCAGCTCGCCCATCAGCGGCATGCCGATGGTGCGGCCGATGCCCTTCTCGGGGTCGCTCATCATGAACCGGTCGGCGGGGTGGATCCACGCCGGTACGTCGTGCGCTCCGCACACCGGGACGACAGAGGCCACGTGGTCGATGTGGCCATGGGTGAGGACGACCGCCACAGGCTTGAGCCGATGCTTCTTGAGCGCGTCCTCGACACCCTGGGCCGCCTGGTGGCCCGGGTCGATGATCACGCACTCCTCGCCTGCGGCGGGGGCAACCACATAACAATTGGTGCCCCAGGCCCCGGCGGGGAACCCGGCAATGAGCACGATCGTCCTTAAATGTCGGGGCGGTGGGAGATTGCAGCAGATCAGAGCCTACCGGCGCTGCTCATCACACAGCGAACCCATATACGGTACGGGCTAACTCAGCCAGGACCCGTTCACGAGACGCACGAGGAGTACACCGGTGGTCAGCAGCGATCAGCGGCGGCGCCAGCTCGCCCGAGAGAAGTTCGAGCGGCAGCAGCAGCGCCGCGCAACGGCCCAGCGCAAGACCCGCCAGCGCACCGCGGTGATCGCCGCGGTCGTCGCCGTGGTGGTCGCGGCCGGTGCCACGGCGTTCGCGACGGGAGCTTTCAAGAGCGACGGTACGAAGAAGAGCGCGGACGCCGCCCCGTCCGCCACGCCCTCGCCCTCGGCGACCAAGCCCGCGGCACCCGAGCCCGCGATGGCGATCGACAAGTCGGCGAAGTACACCTTCACGCTCAAGACGAACCAGGGCGACATCGCGCTGGCCATGGACGCGAAGAAGACGCCGCACACCGTCAACTCCTTCAAGTCGCTGGCGGACAAGGGCTTCTTCAACAAGACGAAGTGCCACCGTCTGACCACGAGCGGCATCTACGTACTGCAGTGCGGCGACCCCAAGGGCGACGGCACGGGCGGTCCCGGCTACACGATTCCCGACGAGAACCTGACCGCGTACGGCAAGGCGGGCTCCGACGGGACGGTCACCTACCCGGCGGGGACGGTGGCGATGGCCAACACCGGCCAGGCGCACACCGGCGGCAGCCAGTTCTTCCTGGTCTTCAAGGACAGCAAGCTGCCCCCGACCTACACCCCGTTCGGGACGATCGACGCGGCGGGCCTGAAGACGGTCAAGGACGTGGCAGCGGCCGGAGTCACCGGCGGAGCGGCCGACGGTGCGCCGAAGAAGGCGGTCACCATCTCGAAGGCCACTGTCAGCAAGTCCTGATTCGGGATATCGGGATGGACGGGATGCGGACAGCCACCCCGCCGTTCGCCTATGTTGGCGGTGTGCAGGGCGCATGTGGCCCAGCCGAAGAAACTGTGGACGATGCCCGGGGGCCGAACAGTCCTCGCAGGCATCATGTGGATGGAGGCGCTGTGAGCAGCGACCCGTGGGGCCGTGTCGACGAGACAGGCACCGTATACGTGCGTACTGCCGATGGCGAGAAGGTCGTCGGTTCGTGGCAGGCAGGTTCTCCCGAGGAGGCTCTGGCCTACTTCGAGCGCAAATACGAGGGCCTGGTGGTCGAGATCGGCCTCCTCGAGCGGCGGGTGAAGACCACCGACCTGTCGGCGAAGGACGCCCAGACCGCCATCGATCATCTGCGTGGGCAGGTCGAGGAGCATCACTCCGTCGGCGATCTCGAAGCGCTGCGCAAGCGGCTCGACGGGCTGGTCACGACGGTCGACGCGCGCCGTGAGGAGCGCAAGGTCGAGAAGGCCAAGCAGACCGACGAGGCGAAGGTCGCCAAGGAGGCGCTGGTCGTCGAGGCCGAGGAGCTGGCGCAGAGCGACCAGTGGCGGTCGGCAGGCGAGCGCCTGCGCGCGCTGGTGGACACCTGGAAGGGCCTTCCGAGGCTCGACCGCAAGTCCGACGACGAGCTGTGGCACCGCTTCTCGCACGCCCGCTCGGCGTTCTCCAAGCGTCGCAAGGCGCACTTCGCGTCGCTGGACGCCCAGCGCGAGGACGCCCGCAAGGCCAAGGAGAAGCTGGTCGTGGAGGCCGAGTCGCTGTCCGGCTCGACCGACTGGGGTGCGACGGCGGCCCGATACCGCGATCTGATGACCGAGTGGAAGGCGGCGGGCCGCGCCCAGCGCGAGTCCGAGGACGATCTGTGGAACCGCTTCCGCGGCGCCCAGGACGTGTTCTTCGCCGCCCGCAGCGAGGTCTTCGCGGAGCGCGACGCCGAGCAGACCGAGAACCTGACGCTGAAGGAGGAGCTCACGGCCGAGGCCGAAAAGCTCCTTCCGGTACGGGATCTCAAGGCGGCCAGGGCCGCTTTCCGTGCGCTCAACGAGCGCTGGGAGGCCATCGGTCACGTACCGCGCGACGCCCGTCCCAAGGTCGAGGGGCGGATGCACACGGTGGAGCGTGCGCTGCAGGAGGCCGAGGAGTCCGAGTGGCGCCGTACGAACCCGGAGGCGCGTGCGCGTGCCGCGGGTCTGACGGGTCAGCTGCAGGACGCGGTCGACAAGCTGCGGACGCAGATCGACACGGCGCGTACGGCGGGCAACAACTCCAGGGCCGACAAGCTGGCGCGGGAGCTCGAGGGCCGGCAGGCGCTGCTCGACCAGGCGCTCAAGGGTCTGGAAGAGTTCGGCGGCTGAGCAGCCGACAGGACGCACAGGGCGGCCCCGGTACGGAATTCCGTACCGGGGCCGCCCTGTCTGCTGTTGCGGTCCGGCCGGCTACGGGCGCCGCGCCGAGGTGACCCGGTAGACGTCGTAGACGCCCTCCACGCCCCGTACCGCCTTCAGGACGTGGCCGAGGTGCTTCGGGTCGCCCATTTCGAAGGTGAAGCGCGAGGTGGCCACCCGGTCCCGGGAGGTCTGTACGGCCGCCGAGAGGATGTTGACGTGCTGGTCGGACAGGATCCGGGTGACGTCGGAGAGCAGCCGGGAGCGGTCGAGGGCCTCGACCTGGATGGCGACCAGGAAGACCGAGGACTGGGTCGGCGCCCATTCCACTTCGAGGACCCGCTCGGGCTCCTGGGACAGCGAGTCGACGTTGACGCAGTCCGCGCGGTGCACGGAGACGCCGCTGCCGCGGGTGACGAAGCCCATGATCGGGTCGCCGGGGACGGGTGTGCAGCAGCGGGCCAGCTTGACCCACACGTCGTCGACGCCCTTGACGACCACGCCGGGGTCGGCGTTGGCGCGGCGCTTGCTGCGGCCCCGGGAGGGCGGCGCGCTCTCCTCCATGTCCTCGTTGGCCGCGTCCTCGCCGCCGAGGGCCTGGACGAGCTTCTGGACGATGCTCTGCGCGGTCACATGGCCTTCGCCGATCGCCGCGTACAGCGAGGAGATGTCCGGGTAGCGCATCTCGTGGGCGAGCGTGACGAACGAGTCCCCGGTGAGGATCCGCTGGATCGGCAGGTTCTGCTTGCGCATGGCGCGCGCGATGGAGTCCTTGCCCTGCTCGATCGCCTCGTCGCGGCGCTCCTTGGAGAACCAGGCGCGGATCTTGTTGCGCGCCCGCGGCGACTTGACGAAGCCGAGCCAGTCGCGGGAGGGTCCCGCGCCGGCCGCCTTGGAGGTGAAGACCTCCACCAGATCGCCGTTGTCCAGGGTGGATTCGAGCGGTACGAGCCGCCCGTTGACCCGTGCTCCTATGGTCCGGTGGCCGACCTCGGTGTGGACGGCGTACGCGAAGTCGACCGGGGTGGCCCCTGCCGGAAGCGCTATGACGTCGCCCTTGGGCGTGAAGACGAAGACTTCGTTGCGCGACAGGTCGAAGCGGAGCGACTCCAGGAACTCCGAGGGGTCCTCGGTCTCCTTCTGCCAGTCCAGCAACTGGCGCAGCCACGCCATGTCGTTGACCGCGTCGTCCTCGTGCCGGGGGACGTCGGTGCGGACCTTGGAGGTGCCGGCGACGGCTTCCTGCTTGTACTTCCAGTGCGCGGCGATGCCGTACTCGGCACGGCGGTGCATGTCGAAGGTGCGGATCTGGAGCTCGACGGGCTTGCCGTTGGGTCCGATGACCGTCGTGTGCAGCGACTGGTACATGTTGAACTTGGGCATCGCGATGTAGTCCTTGAACCGGCCGGGGACCGGATTCCATCGCGCGTGGACGGTGCCGAGCGCCGCGTAGCAGTCGCGGACGGTGTCGACGAGGACGCGGATGCCCACCAGGTCGTAGATCTCGGCGAAGTCGCGGCCTCGCACGATCATCTTCTGGTAGACGCTGTAGTAGTGCTTGGGGCGTCCGGTGACGGTCGCCTTGATGCGGGCCGCGCGCAGGTCCGACTGCACCTCGTCGGTCACTATGGCGAGGTACTCGTCACGCTTGGGGGCCCGTTCGGCGACGAGGCGCACGATCTCGTCGTACATCTTGGGGTAGAGGATCGCGAAGGCGAGGTCCTCCAGCTCCCACTTGATGGTGTTCATGCCCAGCCGGTGGGCCAGGGGCGCGTAGATCTCAAGCGTCTCGCGGGCCTTCTTCTCCTGCTTCTCCCGCTTGAGGTAGCGCATGGTGCGCATGTTGTGGAGGCGGTCGGCGAGCTTGATGACCAGGACGCGCGGGTCCTTGGCCATGGCGACGACCATCTTGCGTACGGTCTCGGCCTGCGCGGCCTCGCCGAACTTGACCTTGTCGAGCTTGGTGACGCCGTCGACGAGCAGCGCGACCTGGTCGCCGAAGTCGCGGCGCAGGGTGTCCAGGCCGTACTCGGTGTCTTCCACGGTGTCGTGCAGCAGCCCGGCCATCAGGGTCGCCGGGTCCATACCGAGCTCGGCGAGGATCGTGGTGACCGCGAGGGGGTGGGTGATGTACGGGTCGCCGCTCTTGCGCTTCTGGCCCCGGTGCCAGCGCTCGGCGACCTGGTACGCGCGCTCGATCTGGCGCAGCGTGGTGGTCTCGATCTTGGGGTCGTTGCCGCGGACGGCCCGCAGGAGGGGTTCGAGGACGGGGTTGTACGGGGAGGAGCGCTGGACGCCGAGCCTGGCGAGCCGGGCGCGTACCCGGTTCGACGATCCGCCGCCGGTGCGCGTGGCCGGGCTCTGGGCGGCGGGCTTGGCGGCGGAGAGCGGGGCCGTGCCTCCCGCGCGCACCGGTGCGTCCGCGGGCCTGGGCTTGTCCGCGGACGGCTCGGGGGGCGTGGTGGGGGCCGCAGCGGGCTTGTTCTCCGGCTGGTCGGGCTGCGCGGCGGCTGCGGGCTGGGCCTCGTCTGGCAAGAGCGCTCCTCGTGCGGGTCCGGGTCCCCCGGTCAGGTCCGGAAGAACCCATGGTATCGACCCCTGGCTGTGAGCTCGCCCTGGGCCGGTCCGCG
>NZ_JAFLRJ010000740.1 GCF_017315755.1 Streptomyces beijiangensis | reverse complement strand
GCGTCTCGTGGGCTCGGCGACATGCATGAGAACCCGATCGATCTTGGCCCGGTCCACTGACCCCGGCGCGACGGGCAGGGAGTGGGCGTCTCCCTCCCGGATCTCCACTGCCGACAGGTCTTTCGTACGCCGGCGGGCCTCGGTGAGCATGACCGAGTCACGGTCGACTCCGATCACCGTGCCGCTGACGCCGACGCGTTCGGCCAGCGCCGACAGGTCGGTACCTGGGCCGCATCCCACGTCGAGTGCCGTCTGCCCCGGCCGGACGTCCAGCAGATTCATCAATTCCCGCTTGTAGCCGCGGCCGGCGCCGGCTGCTGCTCGGAGCATGTAGGCGGCCTGATCAGGTCGGGACACACCGAGAGTCGTTGACATACGGGAGAGTCAACACCGTGGCTGACAGCGATGCTATTCGGCAGGAAGGGATGTAGGGTCTCGCAGCTCGTGTCGGATGCGGCCTCCGAGGCCGGCCGCTTCTCCCGAGTCTCACGACGCGTCGGACGCCCTGCGTCTCAGCTTCGTGCCGGAGAGCCGACAGCGCCACCGATCGGTGACCGCGGCTCGATCCGCTGAACTGCGGTGTCCCACCACGATGTCGGATCCGGCTTCCATCCGACATCGCGGTGGGGCACCGACACGAAATTTGAGAACCTACAGGAATGTAGGTTCTCACTTTCGGTGTCATGTGCCGACGCTGTGACCTGGATGTCCCTCTTCAGTCT
>NZ_JAFLRJ010000739.1 GCF_017315755.1 Streptomyces beijiangensis | reverse complement strand
GCGGTGGCGGGCCATGGAGGGACGGGCTCCTCAGGGGGTTCAGTGGGTTCAGCAGGTTCAGTAGGTGAACTGCTCGGAGTGGATGCGGTCGGCGGGTACGCCCGCCTTCGCGAGCGAGGCGGTCGCGGCGGCCGCCATGCCGGGGGGTCCGCAGAGGAACACGTCGTGGTCGGCGAGGTCGGGGATCAGATTGCGCAGGGCCTGGGGGGCGAGAGGGTCGAAAGAGGAGTCGGAAGGGCCGAGGAGGTAGTGCAGGGCGGCCTGGCGGCGGTGTGCGATCTCCTCCAGCTCGTCGCGGAGGACGAGCTGGGCGGCGTTGTGCGCGCGGTAGAGGAGGGTCAGCTCGCCGGGCCCGGCGGGGAGGGTCTCGTACAGGACGCGCATCGGTGTGATCCCGACGCCGCCCGCGAGGAGGAGGACCTTGCGGCGGGTTCGGCGGTGGGCGGTCATCGCGCCGAAGGGGCCCGCTGCCAGGACGCGGGTGCCGGTGCGCAGGCGGCGGATGCGGCGGGTGTGGTTGCCGACGGCCTTGACGGTGATCCGCAGGGTGTCGTCGCGTACGGGCGCGGAGAGCGAGAAGGGCAGTGCGGTGTGCCAGATACGGCGCTGCAGAAAGCGCCAGCGGAAGAACTGGCCCGGCTCCGCCTGGAGCTGGGAGAGGCCGATGCCCTGCATGACGACGGAGACGACGTCGGGGGATTCGTGGCGGACGGAGACGACGCGCAGGCTGTGGCGCAGTGCCTGGCGGACGGGGACGACCACCCGGTACCAGATCACGAGCACGGCGACCGTCGCGTGCGCCATCGACCAGAGCCAGACGGAGACGGCGCTGCTCGCGATCGACGGGCCGACCAGCTGGTGCGCGAAGGCGAGGGCCGCGCCGAGGTACGTGAGGAAGTGGACCGCGCGCCAGGTCTCGTGGGGCAGCCGGGCGCGGACCGCGCGGGCCGAGGTCACCCCGACCGCCGCGAGCAGGACGGTCCCCGCGAGGGCGGCCGCGATGCCGGCGTAACCGAGGAGGTCGCTGACGGCGGTGAGGAGGTCGGCGCCGGTGTGGGCGGCGTATCCGCAGAGGGCGAGGACGGCGTGGCCGGCGCAGAGCGAGAGGACGTACCGCCCGCCGAAGGCGTGCCAGCGGGCGAGCCGGTCGGCGCCGACGCCGTGCTCGACGGCGGGGACGCGGGCCATCAGGAACAGCATGGTGAGGATGCCGTACCCGGCGAGCAGGCCCGAGAGATGGGCGCCGGAGGCGAAGAGGGCGTCGAGCCGGGCCGACGGCTCGGCCCGCAGCGCCCAGAGGACGGTGACGGCGAGGGCGCCCGCAGCGATCCCGGCGCGCAGGGTCCGGGGCGCCAGGCGCATGGGCGGGGCGGGTGGCTGGAGCGGCTGGGACGGCACCGCCTTGCGGCGGCGGGGGCTGCGGCGGCTGGGACGGCGGTTGCCGCGGTCCGGGCGTGGGGCCGCCCGGTCGGGGGTTTCGCGCATGCCTCCGGAAGCAGCTGTCTGCTGCAGGTACGCCGCCAGCGCGGGGTGGGTGGCGTGGTTCCGGTCGGGGGCCTCGGTTGTCACAGGAAGTGAATCTAGGTGCGTGCGACGGTGCGAAGGACCTGGTCAGGGCTGTGGGAGCGATCCTTAAGGCGGGCTTGAACATCGGCTGAACAGCGGTTAAGACAGTGCGCGAGGGCGAGCGGCCCGGTGCCCGGAAGGGCTCGCGCAGGATCACGCCGATACGGCCGGCGGGGCGGGCGCCGCGGGTGAGGGGCTGCTGTGTGAGGTCCATGCGTCAAGGCTCCCGCCTGCGAGGACGCCGATCGATCGTGCCTGCACGGAGGTCGGGGGTTCGGTTCACCCCACCCCTC
>NZ_JAFLRJ010000738.1 GCF_017315755.1 Streptomyces beijiangensis | reverse complement strand
ACGAGCAGCGGGTGCGGGCCGAGCGGGGCCGCGGTGCGGGTGTGCAGGCGGGGCGCGGTGGCCGCGGCCTCGGGGAGGTCGTGCTTGACGTGGTAGCCGCGGCTGAGCAGAAGGGGTACGAGGATGGCCCTGCCGGTGCCGAGCGAGGCGAGGGCGGCGGGGAGCAGCGGCTCGTTCAGCTCGATGTGGCCGAGGCGCACGGAGATCCCCGGGCGCAGCTCGCTCACCCGCTCCAGGAGGGTCGTCACGGTGCGCAGGGCCCGCGGGTCGCGGCTGCCGTGGGCGACGGCGACGAGGGTGGGCGCGTTCTGGTCGGCGTGATCGGTGTGCACGGTCCTGCGGGTTCCGTTCAGGGAGACAAGGCTGAGCTGGGTTCCGAGTTCCGCGGTGATGCGGGTCAGCAGACCCGACGTGGTGTCGAGGGGCACCAAGTCGGTCCGTACATCGCGAGGGTGCTCGGGCTCCGTCATGAACCGATCCTGCCGGGCGGAGGTTGCCTGGGGATTGCGTGGGAGTGACGGGTGCTTTCGCGGGCCTCACACACCCGTGCGGTCGCGTGGGAGGCCGGCGGTCGGGACAGGGCGGGGATCTACGCCCCCGAGCTGAGCCGCTGCACCTGTGCGTACGACACCGTGCCCTGCTCCGCCGTCCGGCCCGCCCTGATGTCCCGCGCCACCTGCACGGCCGCGCCCAGCGCCGCCCGGAAGAGCAGCGAGCCGAGGCTCACCCGGCTCACGCCCAGGGCGCCGAGTTCGGGCACGGTGGGGCCCGTGGCCGAGTAGAGGATGTTCAGCGGTACGTCGAGGTGCTTGAGCAGGGCGGTGATCGTCGGTGCGTCGCTCAGTGCGGGGACGAACACGCCGTCCGCGCCCGCCTGTTGGTAGGCCGCCAGCCGGTGCGCGGTCTCCTTCTCCTGGCCGCCGCCCAGCCGGTAGGTGTCCGTACGGGCATTGACGAACATCCCCGGCACGGCCTCCTTCACCGCCGCGATCTTCGCCGCGTGCAGCTCCACCGGGGTGAGCGTGCCGTCGCCCCGGCCGTCCTCCAGGTTGATGCCGACCGCGCCCGAATCCGCCAACTCCCGTACAAATGAAGCCACTTCCGACGGGTCGTCGCTGAAACCTCCCTCCGCGTCCACCGTCAGCAGGAAGCCGCCCCCGCCCAGCCGCCCGGCCAGCTGCAGCGTCTCCTCACGGGTCGCACCCGTGCCGTCGGGGAGTCCGGCCGCCGCGGCCACGCCCAGGCTCGTCGTACCGATCGCCTCGAAGCCCTCGGCGGCGAGTGCCGTCGCGGAGGCGTGGTCCCAGGCGTTGGGGAGCAGGAGCGGGGTGCCGGGGCGGTGGTGGAGTGCGGTGAAGTCGTTCATGTCGTCTGCTCCTTGGCGGGTGTTGCGGCGGGGGTGGCTGCGGCTGTCGCGGCGGGGGTCAGGTCCCCTACGGAATCGGCGTAGTACGCCGAACCTGGCAGATGCGCGGCGATCTCGCGGAACGTCCAGCCCGTCCCCGGCAATGGGGTCTGCCCTGCTCGAACGAAGTTGAGAGCTTGGGGAACGTCGAGCTGGGCGGCGGTGAGGGCGTCGAGTCGGTTCGCCCAGATCCTCGCCAACCTGTTCAGTCTGCTGTGCGCCTCCTCCAGGTCCTCCTGGGTGAACGCCGCCAGGTCGGCCGGGGTCGTGGTGGCCGAGGCGTGCCAGTGGTCGGGCTGCGTCTCTTCGCCGGCCAGTCGGGCCTCAAGCTCCGCAAGGTGGTCGACCAGGTGGTCCGCAACCCGGCGGATCGCCTTGTGCGGGGTGTACACCCGGTCGTCCACGGGGCGCGGGCGCCCGTCCCAGTGCGTCCAGGTCGACGCGAGGCGGAGTACGTGCTCGACCATGTGCGTGATGCCTTCGGCGAGTTCGCGGCCCGGCCCGCGCTCCAGGATGCCCGCCGCGAGCGCCAGGGCGTGTGCGCGCCCCGGGCAGATCCGGGGCTCGGCCCCGAAGGTGAAGTGGTCCCCGTCCGCCTCCGGGTCCCGGTTGCCCGCCGCGATGTCGAGAAGCACCAGGTCCCCCGCGGCGACTGCCACCCCGCCGACCCGCGTGTCCCCCATCGCCGTCCTGCGCATGACCCGTACCGGCGGGTCGTACCGCAGCGTCTCCTCCAGCCGCGCCTCGACGGACTCCCCCGCACCGCCCCGCGCCCGCGCCCTGTCCACCAGGCCTCCGGTCGCATCACACGCCTGTACGAGCAGACCGATCCGGTGCGCCGCGACCTCCGGCTCCGGCCCGCACAGCTCCACCAGCCGGGCCACCGCCGCGTCCTCCGCAGCGCCTCCCCCGCCGAAGTACGCCCCCGCCGCCACACCGACCGCATCCGCGACGGCGTCCGGCTCCGCGAGCCCCATCGCCCCGGCGAGGGCGCGGACCACCGCTGCCCCGGATTCCCCGTCCCCGTCACCGTCCGCTCCCCCCACGGCCTTGCGCAGCTCCGCCGGGTCGAGCCGTGCCAGCTCCGCCTCCACCAGCGCCCGGCGCCACGCGTGCTCCTCGCCCGAGCTGAAGCGGGCGACGGAGGCGCGCAGCCAGGCCACCGTGCCGACCGGCCCCGGTTCCGCGGGCGTCGGGACCAGGAGCGGGTCGGCGAGGGCGGCCCGCACCTCGGCGTAACGGGTGAACTCGTGCGTCGCGAACGTCATGCCCCGCACGCTAGGCCCGGAACGCTTCGGCCCCCGCCGAACTGTGCGTGCACGCAACCGGACGGCCGCCCCGCGCGTCCGATCACTCAGGAGCCACCTCACCGGCGGGAGACCACACATGCGCAGGCCACACCTGCCGAGGACGCAGCGCGGAAGGCGCCGTGCCGTGCAGGGCCTCATGGTCGCGTGCGTGCTGGCGCTGACGCCGATGACCTGGATGCAGGCGGCGGCCTCCGACCGGATCCGTACGACCGGCGACGTGCCCGCGACCGAAGACGACGGCCACATCGGTCGCGGGC
>NZ_JAFLRJ010000737.1 GCF_017315755.1 Streptomyces beijiangensis | reverse complement strand
TCATCCGTCTTGTCCTGACTGACGGCAGGCGTGTGTGCATCTGTGGTCATGAGACCTACTCCCTACGCCGGCATTACCCGGTAACAGGTTCGGCGGTCGGCGCAGCTGATGTGCTGTCAGCGCCCTCTCAGCCCGGTGCTCCGAGCTCCCGCGTGTGCAAAGGTGCCCCCACGCTAGCGTCATGTCTGGCGCGGTGACCAGAGGGCCCCTCCCGTTCTTGCGATGATCGGGCCGTGGCTATGGGTGTGGCCGTGCGTTTCGGGCGCGTCGTGGGGAGAAGTCACGGCCCGATCATCGCAAGA
>NZ_JAFLRJ010000736.1 GCF_017315755.1 Streptomyces beijiangensis | reverse complement strand
GCCCGCCGAGACGTGGAGGTAGGAGCGGTTGGCGTTGGCGGTGGTGTGCGTGGAGAGGCCCTTGACGCGGTCCACGTCCAGGTCGCAGTTGGTGATCAGGGCGCCGTAGAACGGGATACAGAGCTGGCCGCCGTGGGTGTGGCCCGCGAGGACCAGGGGGTAGCCGTCCGTGGTGAACGCGTCGAGCGCGCGGAGGTAGGGGGCGTGGACGAC
>NZ_JAFLRJ010000735.1 GCF_017315755.1 Streptomyces beijiangensis | reverse complement strand
TCCGCAGATCCGCTCGCTGTCGGCGGCTGCCTCTTTGAACAGCGCGGTGGCGTGTTCCAGATCGCCGCTCTCTCCGTACGCGGCCGCCAGGTGGTGCCGGGCCGCCAGGGTGTCGGGGTGGTCGGCGCCGTGCGTGAGGACGCTCTCCTCGATCACCGCCTCGCACAGGGGGATCGCACGGTCCGGCTCGCCCCCCACCATGTAGAGGGAGGCGAGGTTCGTGCGGGCCTCCCCGAGTTCCTCAACGCGCGGATCAGCTGCGCGGGCGCCTGCCAGTTGGCCGGCGACCCGGAGCGTGCCGTCGCGCTGGCGGACGCGGCACTGGCCGACTGCGTCACCGTGCTGGGTCCCGATCACCCGTACACGCTCAACGCCAGGAGCGCCCTCGCCAGTGCGCAGCA
>NZ_JAFLRJ010000734.1 GCF_017315755.1 Streptomyces beijiangensis | reverse complement strand
TCGCACTCAACTCCGGCGCCGATGTGGACGTCAGGACCGGCGACACCCTGCGCGCCGACGCCTTCGGGCAGCTCGCGGCCGACGCGGTGCTCTGCCACCCGCCGTTCAACGAGCGCAACTGGGGCCACGACGAACTGGCCTACGACCCCCGCTGGGAGTACGGATTCCCGGCCCGTACGGAGTCCGAACTGGCCTGGGTCCAGCACGCGCTGGCCCATCTGCGCGAGGGCGGCACCGCCGTCCTCCTGATGCCCCCGGCCG
>NZ_JAFLRJ010000733.1 GCF_017315755.1 Streptomyces beijiangensis | reverse complement strand
CCCCTCCAGTCTTCCCAGCGGTGCTGTTCCCAGCTGCGCCGCAGGCACACTCCTGATGTGGAGGGATCCGCGCGGCACGCCAGTCGAGGAGCGGAAGCGACGCCTCCCAGCGCGCCCCCGCCGTCGTGGGCAGCCCCCCGTCGAGGAACGACAGCGTGTGCGCCGCGGTCAGCCCCGCCACCGCCGTCGCCAGCCCCAGGTCGCAGGCCACCGTGGTGGAGCGGCGGCCGGAGCGCCACTGCGCCACCATCCGCGGCCACCCCGGATCGCGGTCGGCCCGCCGCAGCGCCAGACATCCCGCGCACGCCGTCCCGCCCGGCAGGACCAGCGGTCCCACCACACCGGTCCCCTCGACCACCCCCGCGTAGAGATGGGGTGTCCCCGTCGCGACCCACTCCGAGGCCGCTTCCGGATCGGGGACATACGCATCGAAACCGTCCCGTGGTGCGACGACGACCAGGGCCAGCCCAGGCTCACCCTCCGTAACGGCCGATGCCGTCTCCGCGGCCCGTGGCGGCGCGCCCGGCGCGACACGCCGCACCAGACGCCGGGCTGCGACATCCCTCCGCTCGCCGACGGCCTCCTCCGGCAGCCCGCCGGGGGCCACGTCCCACGGCTCCGCACAGCCCCCGTCCAGTACCTCGACGTGTCCGACACCGGAGGCCGAGAGCACCGCGGCGACCGCCGCACCGACCCGGCCCGCGCCCCGTACCTGCACCCGTGCCGACCGCCGCGCCGCCAGCCGCTCCAGTGCGCCGCCCGGCTCCGGATGGACGGTGGAGAGCGATGCGAGATCGGGCCGCAGCCGGTCGAGGGCGCCGCCCCGTTTCCGTAACGCGTCGGCCGCCGCACTGTGTCCGGTCGGATCGTCCAGCACTCCCGCTCCCGCCAACTCGGCGACCAGAGAGTCGACATGGCCGTCCGGCAGATCGAGCCTCCTGGCCTCCTCACGCAGCAGCTCCAGGCCGCGCGTGCCGTCCAGCAGGGCGAGCAGGCAGCCCGTCGCCGGGTCCACCGGGCCGAGGACGACCGCGTGCGCGGGCGTCACTCCGAACTGCACACGGTCCCGCTCCCGCCATGCGCGCCGCAGCGCGGGCTTCACCATCGGATGCATATGGACCGCCCCCGTTCCGTCTCCGCCGAGCCCTCTCTCGGACCCGTTCCGCCAGAATGCAGGAGGCGGGCGCGGGGTGCGGAAAGTTATCCACAGGCGTGGGGTATTAGTCGTTCAAATGGTGCACGCACGAAATGGATCACGTTCCAACCGCCCCGGAGGCGGGACTTCCCCCACTGACAGCGGGTAACGTCGGGGCGTGCCCGTCGACCCACTGCACACCGCCGGAAGTCCACCGCGCAGCGCGAAAAGCCAGCCGCCCCGCGGCTCGGCGACGAGCGCGGTCGAGGTCCGCCGATCAGCCCGGCGCAGCAGAACGGTTTCGGCCTACCGGGAGGGCGATCGCACCATCGTGCTCATTCCCGCCCGGATGTCGGAGGCGGAGGAACAGCGCTGGGTGGGCGTGATGCTGGACAAGCTCGCGGCCCAGGAGAGCAAGCGCATTCTCGGCGACGAGGAGCTGACCGAGCGCGCCGAGCGGTTGTCCGCCCAGTATTTCGAAGGCCGCGCACGGCCGGATTCGGTGCGATGGGTGACCAACCAGAACACCCGCTGGGGGTCCTGCACTCCCGCGGAGGGCTCCATCAGGCTCTCGCACCGGCTGCAGGGCATGCCGGAGTACGTCGTCGACTATGTCCTCGTCCATGAGCTGGCCCATCTTCTGGTGCCCGGCCACGGTCCGCGCTTCTGGGAGCTGCTCGAAGCCTATCCGCGCACCGAGCGTGCCCGCGGATACCTCGAAGGGGTGGTCGCCGCCGACCGGCTGCCTCATCTTCCGGCCGCGCGCGGTGAGTAACACTGCGTGATTGTGTACCGGGCCTGTATCGGCTCCACCCCGACTTGTCCGGAGCGCAGGTTTTGCCGTTAGCCTGGCGCAACGCAATCACCATCCGGATGGGGGACGGTCGTTACGCATGGCCAGGGAATTCCAGCGGGGCCACAAGGCCAAGATCAGTGACCTCACAGCGGGGACAGATCTGTACGTAGGCGTACAGATCGCAGGTCCCGGACTGACCTTCGACATCAGCTGTTTCGGCCTCGACGCCGATGAACAGCTCTCGGACGACCGGTATTTCGTCTTCTTCAACCAGCCGAAATCCCCTGAGGAGTCGATTCAGCTCCTCGGCGCGCAGTCCGGTGACACCCAGTCGTTCCGCGTCACGCTCGACCGGATCCCGGCGGGCATCCACAAGCTCTCCTTCACCGCGACGCTCGACGGCCCGGGACAGATGTCTCAGGTCGGGCCCGGTTACGTCCGGATCGTCGCGGGTGGTGAGGAGGTCGTGCGGTACGCGTTCACCGGCGCCGAGTTCACCACCGAGCGCGCCGTCATGCTGGGCGATTTCTACCTCAAGGACGTGTGGCGCTTCGCCGCCGTCGGACAGGGTTTCGACGGCGGTCTGGACGCACTGCTGAAGAACTTCGGCGGCGAGGTCGCCGAAGTTCTTCAGCAGTG
>NZ_JAFLRJ010000732.1 GCF_017315755.1 Streptomyces beijiangensis | reverse complement strand
GTCGTCATCACGACGGGGACCGCTCGGTCGATCGTCGCGGCGCTGGAAACCGCCACCACCGGAGGACGGACGACCACCACGGTCATCACGCTGCCCGTAGCCACCGCCGGAGGGACGTCCACCGCGG
The DNA here is from genome assembly GCF_017315755.1 of Streptomyces beijiangensis. Lineage (GTDB taxonomy): Bacteria > Actinomycetota > Actinomycetes > Streptomycetales > Streptomycetaceae > Streptomyces > Streptomyces beijiangensis. Next base: position 75 of record NZ_JAFLRJ010000732.1, on the reverse strand, counting down.
TCGTCATCACGACGGGGACCACTGGGACGGTCATCGCGACGCTGGAAACCGCCACCGCCGGACGGACGTCCGCCA
>NZ_JAFLRJ010000731.1 GCF_017315755.1 Streptomyces beijiangensis | reverse complement strand
AGCGCCGATGGTGCGGTCACCGTTGAGGAGCTGTGCGTACGTATCCGAACTGGTCCTCTCCAGCGTGACGCCGAGATAGAGCACGCCGGGCTTCAGGACCAACCCGGTGGCGGGGATGTCCAGTTCGGTGTAGGCGGTGGGAGCGGCGGCGTCCAGATCGCTATCGCAGATGCGGATTGTGTCGCCCAGCCTCCAGTCGTAGGCGTTCGGGGACAGGCGCGCGGGGTCGTAGGGGGCGATGGTGATCTCGCCCGCGTTGAC
>NZ_JAFLRJ010000074.1 GCF_017315755.1 Streptomyces beijiangensis | reverse complement strand
CGGCGGCCTGGATCTCGTACGGGTGGGACTTCTCCAGCGTGTCCACGGCGGACCAGCAGAAGTCGGTCGCCCGGAAGAGCCAGGCGTGCCACACCTCATTGCGGTGCAGAAGCCCCACCACGGGGCCGGTCGCCAGCAGATCGCTCGGCGGATCGTCCACGATCGGCAGGAAGGGGGCCGCCGGGTAGCCGCGCAGNNGCCGCTGCAGCGGCCCACGGAGTCCAGGACGCGCAGCGCGTGCGCGGTGTGCAGCGGCTGGCTCACGGGGCCGCGCAGATCGGGTTCGAGCGCATGACCGTAACCGCCGTCGGTGTTGCGGTACGCGGTGAGGGCGGCCTCGACCGCCTCCTCGGCGTCGTCGCTGCTGTTGCTGTTGCCGTTGCCGAGGAAGTGGTACGCGAACCGCCGCTGCTCCAGCACCCGGGCCGTCAGCCAGATGAAGTGCTCGGCGCGTGCGAGAGGAGATGCTCCGGATCCAGCCATGTTCCGCATGTGTCCGACCGTAGGGCGGAAAGCGCTCTCGGCAAGGGGGGACGGAGCAGGCTGCACTCTCAGGGCGGGATAATGAAGTCATGCGGTTGACGATTTTCTGGGAACGGATGGCTGAGCACTTCGGCGAGGGGTACACCGAATCCTTCGCCCGCGACCATGTGATGGCCGAGCTCGGCGGTCGTACGGTGCACGAGGCGCTCGCCGCCGGCTGGGAGACCAAGGACGTCTGGCGGGGCGTCTGCACCGCGGTCGGCATCCCGGCCGAGCAGCGCTGACGGACATCGGTGGCCGTGGACACGCGGGTGTGGACCGAGTTGTCCTAGGCGTAGGCGAGACTGAACGCGTGGCACCGACAGACGAAAGAGCCCAGGACCCGACCGCAGCGGACCAGAACCCGCCGGACCCGCCGCCCGTCGCCGACCGCGGTGCGGCCGGGCCCCCGCGCATGCCGGGCTGGCTGCCGCGGGCGATGGTGCTCGCGCTCGCCCTCATCGCCTGTTTTCAGCTGGGAAGTTGGGCCTTCCACCAGCTGATCGGGCTGCTGATCAACGTCCTGATCGCGTTCTTCGTGGCGCTGGCCGTGGAGCCGGCCGTGGGGCGGATGGCGGCCCGCGGAATGCGCCGCGGATTCGCCACCTTCCTGGTCTTCTTCGGAGTGATGATCGCGTCGGCGGGGTTCGTCTTCCTGCTCGGCGCGATGCTCGCGGGCCAGATCGTGGACATGGTCGAGGAGTTCCCCAAGTACCTGGACTCGGTGATCAATTGGATCAACCAGACCTTCCACACGGACCTCTCCAGGGTCGCGGTCCAGGACAGCCTGCTGCATTCCGACTGGCTGCAGAAGTACGTACAGAACAGCGCGAGCGGCGTCCTGGACGTCTCGACCACCGTCCTCGGCGGCCTCTTCAGGCTTCTGACGATCTTTCTGTTCGCCTTCTACTTCGCGGCCGACGGTCCCCGGCTGCGGCGCGCCCTGTGCTCCGTGCTCCCGCCGGCGAAGCAGACAGAGGTGCTGCGCGCCTGGGAGATCGCGGTCGACAAGACCGGCGGTTATCTCTACTCGCGCGGCCTGATGGCGCTCATCTCCGGTGTCGCGCACTACATCCTGCTGGCCGCGCTGGGCGTTCCGTACGCTCCGGCGCTCGCGGTCTGGGTGGGCCTGGTCTCCCAGTTCATCCCCACCATCGGCACCTATCTGGCGGGCGCCCTGCCGATGCTGATCGCCTTCACCGTCGATCCCTGGTACGCGGTGTGGGTGCTCGTGTTCGTCGTGATCTACCAGCAGTTCGAGAACTACGTCCTGCAGCCGAAGCTCACCTCCAAGACCGTCGACATCCACCCCGCGGTGGCCTTCGGCTCGGTCATCGCGGGCACCGCGCTGCTCGGGGCGGTCGGCGCGCTGATCGCGATCCCGGCGATCGCGACGCTGCAGGCCTTCCTCGGCGCGTATGTGAAGCGGTACGACGTGACGGACGACCCGCGGGTGCACGGCAGGCGCCGGCCCCGCAGCGGGGTCACGGTGCTCGCCCGGATACGGCGTGCGCTGCGCCAGGACGGGGACGGGGACAGGGCCGGTGGCAGGGCCAGGGGCAGGGACTGAGGCGCGTCCGGCGGCGCCTCACAGCGGGGGCACAGCGGTTCCCGCTACCGTGCCGCGTCATGGCAGCGCACAACAGTGACGACCTCGCGGACGCGGCGGTCGGCGCCCTGGTCGACGTGGTGGGACTGACCCCGAAACCGGGCCTGACCGATCGGCGCGGCCCCGGCCCGGGAAGCGGGACCACGGACCCGGCGACCGCGCGATGGGCGGCCAAGTCGCTGCTTCCCGGCCTGGCGGCCATGGCGGCGGCCGCCCGCCGCAGCGAAGGGGCGGGTCCGCGGCTGCGGGAGGATCTCGGTTCCATCGGGCGCTGTACGGAGTGGACCGCCCGGCGTGCTGCCTGCGGCACCGATGTGCACCGCGGGTCGGTCTGGGCGCTCGGGCTGCTGACCGCGGCCGCCGCCCTTGCTCCGGGAGCGGCCGCGGCGGAGATCACCGCGGTCGCCAAATCCCTTGCCGCGGCGCGCGACCGGCAGGCCCCGCGCAGGCCGTCACGCGGCTCGACCGCCTCCGCGCGGTACGGCGCGGCGGGAGCCAGGGGCGAGGCCAGGGCCGGATTCCCGCATGTGCGCAGGGCGTTGGAGGCGCTGCGCGGTGCGCGCGACGCCGGGGTTACGGAGGAGCACGCGCGGGTCGACGCGCTCGTCACCGTCATGAGCACACTGCAGGACACCGGACCGCTGTACGACGCGGGGCCGACGGGGCTGCGGTTCGTGCAGGGCGGGGCGAGAGCCGTGCTGGAAGCGGGCGGCAGCTCCACCGGTGCGGGAAGTGAGGCGCTGGGGGCGCTCGGCGCGGGGCTGTGCGAGAGGGGACTGCGACCGGGCGGCAGCGAGCCGCTGCTGGCCGCGGCGCTCTTCCTGGACCGGCTCTGCTGAGGTCTGCCGTGGTGCGCGTGGTGCGCTTGACACTGAAATCGAACATCCATTCTCATGGGATGACGACCCTCTGGTTACAGGGGTTCAAGCCGACTTATCCACAGGCTGGAGGGGCGCCGAGGCCCATTGTCAGTGGCAGGGGCTAGCGTCATTGACGTGAAGCGATCGATTCAAGCAAATCGGGTGGAACCCATGGCAGGTACGGACCGCGACAAGGCGCTCGACGCCGCGCTCGCGCAGATTGAACGGCAATTCGGCAAGGGCGCAGTGATGCGCATGGGCGAGCGGACCAACGAGCCCATCGAGGTCATCCCGACCGGGTCGACCGCACTCGACGTGGCACTGGGCGTCGGCGGTCTGCCGCGCGGCCGTGTGGTGGAGGTGTACGGACCGGAGTCCTCCGGCAAGACGACGCTGACGCTGCACGCTGTGGCCAATGCGCAGAAGCTCGGCGGCGCGGTGGCCTTCATCGACGCCGAACACGCACTTGACCCCGAGTACGCGAAGAAGCTCGGCGTCGACATCGACAACCTGATCCTCTCCCAGCCGGACAGCGGCGAGCAGGCTCTGGAGATCGTGGACATGCTGGTCCGCTCCGGCGCCCTCGACCTGATCGTCATCGACTCCGTCGCGGCGCTCGTGCCGCGTGCGGAGATCGAGGGAGAGATGGGCGACTCGCACGTCGGTCTGCAGGCGCGCCTGATGAGCCAGGCGCTCCGCAAGATCACCGGTGCGCTGAGCCAGTCCAAGACCACCGCGATCTTCATCAACCAGCTCCGCGAGAAGATCGGCGTGATGTTCGGCTCCCCGGAGACCACCACCGGTGGCCGGGCACTGAAGTTCTACGCCTCGGTGCGTCTGGACATCCGCCGCATCGAGACGCTGAAGGACGGCACCGACGCGGTCGGCAACCGCACCCGCGTCAAGGTCGTCAAGAACAAGTGCGCGCCGCCCTTCAAGCAGGCCGAGTTCGACATCCTTTACGGCCAGGGCATCAGCCGCGAGGGCGGTCTGATCGACATGGGCGTGGACAACGGCTTCGTGCGCAAGGCCGGTGCCTGGTACACGTACGAGGGCGACCAGCTCGGTCAGGGCAAGGAGAACGCCCGTAACTTCCTGAAGGACAACCCCGATCTCGCCAACGAGATCGAGAGGAAGATCAAGGAGAAGCTGGGCGTCGGTGTCCGGCCGGCGGCTCCGGAGGCTCCCGTGGCTCCGGTGGCCGAGCCCGGTGCGGACGAGGTGGCCGCGGCCCCTGCGGACGACGCGGCGAAGTCGGTGCCCGCCCCGGCATCCAAGGCCAAGACGGCCAAGGCTGTCGCGGCCAAGAGCTAGTCCATGACCCGGAGAACCGCATGGGCGGGGGCCACTGACTCCGAAGACGGAGACAAGGGCCCCGCGCGGTCGGAGCGGGGACGGGGCCGGGGGCGCGAGCAGCCGGAGAAGTCTCAGGACCCGGCGGAGCAGGCGCGGGCGATCTGCCTGCGCCTGCTCACCGGGACCCCGCGCACACGCAAGCAGCTGGCGGACGCCCTGAAGAAGCGGGAGATCCCCGATGAGATCTCGGACGAGGTGCTCTCCCGCTTCGAAGAGGTCGGTCTGATCAATGACGCGGCCTTCGCGGACGCCTGGGTCGAGTCCCGCCATCACGGCCGGGGCCTGGCCCGACGGGCGCTCGCGAGGGAGCTGCGGACCAAGGGAGTCGACTCCGCCGTGATCGACGAGGCGGTGGGGCAGCTCGACCCCGAGCAGGAGGAGGAGCGGGCCCGCGAGCTCGTCGACCGGAAACTCCGCTCCAGCCGGGGGCTGGAGCGCGACAAGCGGCTGCGCCGCCTGGCCGGGATGCTGGCCCGCAAGGGATACCCCGAGGGCATGGCCCTGCGGGTGGTCCGGCGTGCCCTGGAAGAAGAGGGCGAGGACACCGAGGGCCTGGAGCACGACGGGTTCTAGCGAGGCGGAGGGGCGGATGGGTGGGGCTGGCCCCCGGGTGAGGATGCCGGGCCGCTCCAGTGCACAGGCAGGTGTGCACACGGAATTGTGTACCGCATGACAAGGGAACCCGGCGGTACGGAAATCGCGGAACTCGCCGCGCTCAAGGCGTTGGCACATCCGCGTCGGCAACAGGTGCTTCAGCAGCTCACCCTGAACGGCCCGGCGACCTCCGCGATCCTCGCCCGTGCCCTGGAGCTGAACACCGGCGCCACCAGCTACCACCTGCGGGAGCTCGCCCGGTTCGGCTTCGTCGAGGAGACCGGGGGCGGGAGCACGCGCCGCGAGCGCTGGTGGCGGGCGGTCCCCGGGGACCGCCGGTTCCCGCCGCGCAGTCGGCAGACTCCCGAGATGCGGCTCGTCATGGACGAGCTGAACCACCACGCCTACGCAGCCGACCCCGAGCTCTTCGAGCGGCTGCAGCGCGAGAGCGACGGCAGTGACGGCGACGACTTCGCCTACTCGCGCTCGGAGATCCGGCTCACCCCGCCCGAACTCCATGAGTTCTTCGAGGAGTACATCGCGCTCCTCAACCGCTACAAGCGCCCCGAGGATGAGACACCGTCCGGCGCCCGCACCATCCACACCCGACTGATGACCTTCCCGGCCCCCAAGGACGCATCATGATGCTGCGCTACGCCCTGCAGACCGTCCGGGACCGCAAAGGCGGCTTCCTCGGTGCCTTTGTCGCGCTGATGTGCGCGGCCGCCCTGATCACCGCCTGCGGCACCCTCCTGGAGACCGGGCTGCGCGGCACGATCGCCACCGAGCGGTACGCCGCAGCGCCGGTCGTCGTCTCCGCCGACCAGAACGTCCACCAGACCACCGTCAAGCACAAGGGCAACGGAAAGACCAAGGTCAAGCACAAGGCCAAGCCAGTGGCCGAGCGGGCCTGGCTGCCCGAGCGGACGGTCGACCAGATCCGCGGTGTCCCGGGCGTAAGGGCCGCCGTGCCCGAACTCACCTTCTCCGCGCAGCCGTTGGCGGCAGCCGGCGACACCCCCTCGTACGGACACGCCTGGGCTTCGGCCGCCCTGACACCCTTCACCCTCGCCGAGGGCCGGGCTCCCCGCGCTGCCACCGACCTCGTGGTCGACCGGGGGCTCGCCGACCGCGCCCGTCTCAAGCCCGGATCAAGGCTCACCGTCCAGTCCACCCAGGCCCCCCGTACGTACACGGTCACCGGAATCGCCGACGCGCAGGGCGGCGGCCTTCGCCACCAGAGCTCGCTCTTCTTCTCCACCGGTGAAGCCGAGCGGCTCGCCGCCCGCCCCGGGCAGGTCACCGCCATCGGTGTGGTCCCCGAACAGGGCGCCGACACCGGTCAGTTGCGGAAGAACCTCATCAAGGCACTCGACGGCACCACCGCCCAGGTCTCCACCGGCGCCGACCGCGGGCCCGTCGAATTCCTCGACGCCGCCGGAGCCCGAATCAAGCTCGTCTCCATGGGCGGGGCCATCGGCGGCACCTCCCTCCTCGTCGCGATCCTGGTCGTCGTCTCCACCTTCGCCCTCTCTATTCAGCAGCGTCACCGTGAACTGGCCCTGCTGCGCGCCATCGCCGCCACCCCGAAGCAGATCCGCAGTCTCCTCGGCCGCGAGGCGCTCCTGGTCGGCGGGCTCGCCGGAGTCGCCGGTTCGCTGGCCGGTCTCCCGCTCGGCGCCTGGCTGTACGGCAGGTTCGTCGACATGGGGGCCGTCCCCATGACCCTCCAGCGCACCGTCAGCGTCTTCCCGATGTTCGCCGCCGTCGCCGCCACGCTGCTCGGCGCCTGGACCGCCGCCCGGATCTCGGGCCGCCGGATCTCCCGGATCCGGCCTGCCGAGGCGATGGCGGAATCCTCCGTCGAGCGCACCCGGCCCGCCTGGGGCCGTATCGTCGCCGGGCTCCTGCTGCTCGCCGGCGGTGCCGTCCTCGTGGCCGTACTGAGCACTCTGCGCACCGAGCCCGCCTCAACCCCCGTGACATTCCTGTCTGTTGTGGTCCTCGCCTCCTCGGTCTCGCTCCTGGGCCCGCTGATCGTCAAGGGCGCGGCCGCTCTCCTGGCCGGCCCGCTGAGGCTGGCCGGCTCCGGCGGCAGGCTCGCGGTCGCCAATGTCCGGGGCAACTCGGCCCGGATGGCAGCAGTCGTCACCCCACTCGCCCTCCTCATCGGTATGACCTGCACCGTGCTCTTCGTCCAGCCGACCCTGGGCAACGCCGCCCGTGCCCAGGCCCGCGAAGGCATCAGCGCCCCGTGGATCCTGGCGTCGCAGGGCCCCGGTGTCCCGGCCGCGGCAGCCGCGAAGATCCGTCACACCAAGGGTGTCTCAGCGGCCACCGAAGTCGTCAGGACCACCGTCCGCGTCGGCCTCACCAAGTACGCCGCACAGGGCGTCACCCCTGCCGGACTGACCCGCACCTGGAACCCCGGTGTCACCAGCGGCTCCCTCGACCGCTTCGGTCCGGGCTCCGTCGCCGTCAGCGAACTGGCCGCCGACCAGCTCCACCTGAAGCCCGGCAGCCCACTCGGACTCACGCTCGGCGACGGCACCCCCGCCACGCTCACCGTCTCAGCGGTCTATGCACGGAGCCTGGGTTTCGGCGACCTGACCCTGCCCCACGACCTTCTCGCCCACCACGTCGACAACCCCCTCTCCGCCGCCGTCCTCGTCGCCGCCGACCGAGGCGCGACCACACAGCGAGAACTCGCCGCCGCGGTCAAGGAGTTCCCCGGCGTCACCGTCATCACCCGATCGAGTGCGGACAAGGTCCAGGCCGACCAGCAGCGCACCAACGCGGAGGTCAACTACCTGGCCATGGGCCTGGTCCTCGCCTTCACCGCCATCGCCGTCGTCAACACCCTCGCCATGTCGGTCTCCGAGCGCATCCGCGAGTTCGCCCTGCTCCGGCTGGTCGGCTCCACTCGCCGCCAGGTCCTGCGGATGCTCCGCCTGGAGGCTCTGGCGGCCCTGCTGATCGCCGCGGTCCTCGGCTCCGGCATCGCGCTGGCCGTCCTGACCGCCTTCAGCGTCGGGATGACCGGCGGCGCGGCCCCCGCGGTCCTGCCGCTGGTGTACGTGGCAGTGGTGGGCGCCGCCGGCCTGCTGGCCCTGGTCGCGACGGCGCTCCCTGGCCGGGCGGCGCTCAGGCCCCGCCCGGTGGAGGTGGCCACCGCCAAGCAGTAGGCGGCGGCAGCCCTCACCCCGTACCGACAAGGGCTCCCGGTCACACCTCGACCGGGAGCCCCGCCGCGCGCCAGGCCTGGAACCCGCCGATCAGATCCGTGGCCCGGTGCAGCCCCAGCTGCTGCAAGGACACGGCCGCGAGCGAGGACGCGTACCCCTCGTTGCAGACCACCACCACCGGCAGATCGTGGCCGGTCGCCTCGGCCACCCGGTGGCTGCCCTGCGGATCGAGCCGCCACTCCAGCTCATTGCGCTCGACGACCAGCGCCCCCGGAATCAGCCCGTCCCGGTCGCGCAGCGCGGCATAGCGGATGTCCACCAGCAGCGCCCCGTCGGCCGCGGCATCGAACGCCTCCTGCGGACCGACCCGGTCCAGGTCCTTCCGTACCCGCTCCAGCAGTTCGTCGATGGACTCGTGCTCGCTCATCACCACTCCCCGGGAAGCTCGACCTGCTCCAGACGGAGCACAGGGCCGGTGCGACTGTAGCGGCGCATCAGTGGCAGCGGCGGGTAGTACGCATGGACCGAGACCGCGTGGGTGTCGGCGGACTCGTTGATCACCTGGTGGACATGGTGCGGGCCGAAGGCCCTTCCCTGGACCGGGGTCAACTGCCGTGAGCGGTCGACCCCGTCGGCCAGCTCCAGCGTCTTCCACCCCTCGGTGGGCAGCCGGGCGGCCAGCGAGTCCTCCGTCAGACCGCCGGCCGCGGCGGCGAACGCGCCGTACGAGCCGCCGTGGTCGTGCCAGCCGGTGCCGGTGCCGGGCGGCCAGCCGATCAGCCAGGCCTCACTGCCGCGCGGACCTTCCAGCCGGATCCAGGTGCGGCCCTCGGGGTCGAGGGGGAGCGAGGCGACGAGCGCGCTGTCGGCTGCCGTACGGCGCACGAAATCCAGCAGCTCAGCCGAGGTGGGTGCGGAGGTGGGCGCGTGTACGGGGGCGGGCGCGCCGGTGGGCGCAGGAGCAGAAACGGCTGCGGAAGCAGGCAGAGGAGACACGGGTGACCGTCCGGTGAGGTTCGCGAAGGTGTGCGGCCCACGGCGGTGCGGTACGGCACGGCAGGGCCAGGCACAGGGGAAAGAGGCGAATCAGCAGGACGGGCGACACACGCAGCCCGCATAGCGGACGAGGTCCATATGGACCCTCCGCCACAGGTGCGCATGGGTGTCGGTCACATTCCGGAGTACACCATGCGCACCCGCGCCGGTCAATTGACGTCGACCGTGCTTGTCGTACGTACGAGGAAGGGTGCACCCCCGCGCGCCGCGTCCGCCGCCTCGTACAGCTCGGCAGGACGCACTCCGGTGAAGGCCGCCACAAGGTGCCCGTCGGGCCTGATCAGCAGCACGGTGTGCGCCGAGGCGCCCGGGTAAGCCTCGGTGACCAGGAGCTCGCCCCTTACCGGAAGCGCGGCCACAGCGGCGGCCAGCCGGGGCATCACCCCCGCGGTGAGCCAGTGCCGCCGGTCCCACACCCCGGTCCCGGGAGCGACCAGCACCACCAGCAGGTTGCCCCGCCCCAGCCGGTCCCGCAGCCCGGCGGCCGAGCCGTCCGGCGTCGTCACCACGATGTCCTCGACGGGCGCGCCGGCGGCCGTGGCGACCGGCGTCTGCGAATCGGTGTACGGAGGTGCGAGGGGGGAGTGCGCGTACACCGGAAGTGCTCCCAGTGCCCCGCGCCCCAGGTGCCCGTCCGCGAGCAGAGCGTCGTGGCCGCGGGCTGTCCCGGGCAGATACGAGCGCAGCCCCTTGCCGCCGCGCAGAACCGGCAGCGACTGGTCGGCCGCGCGCAGCTTGGCGGCCACGGCGGTCCGCCGCTCCGCCTGATAGCTGTCGAGCAGCAGCTCGGAACCCCCGTGGTGCCAGACCTGCGCCAGCTTCCAGGCCAGGTTCTCGGCGTCCCGCAACCCCTCGTCCAGACCCTGGGTGCCGACCGCGCCGAGCAGATGCGCCGCATCGCCCGCGAGGAAGGCCCGGCCCACCCGCCAGCGGCGCGCGAGGCGGTGGTGGAGGGTGTGGACACCGGTGTCGATCAGTTCGTACGGAGGAGTCTCGCCGCACCAGCCGGCCAGGGTGTCCCTGATCCGCGCCACCAGTGACTCGGGCGTGACCAGTTCGGCGCGGGCGGGCAGCAGCCAGTCAAGACGCCAGACGCCGTCGGGCAGCGGACGGGCCGTCACCTCGGCGCCCCCGCTGCGCCACGGGGGAAGCCGGTGCAGCACGGCCTCGCCGGGCCACGGCAGTTCGGCGCGCAGCGCGGCGACGGCGTGCCGTTCCACCGCCGTACGGCCGGGGAAGCGGATGTCGAGCAGCTTGCGGACGGTGGAGCGGGCACCGTCGCAGCCCACCAGATGGCTCCCGCGCCACCAGGTCGCGCCCGGACCGCGGGTGTGCGCGGTGATGCCGTCGGCGTCCTGCTCGATGGTGTCCAGGTGGCTCTGAGTGACCAGCTGGACCAGATGGTGCGCGGCGACGGCCGCACGCAGCCCTTGGGTCAGCACGTGCTGCGGCACATGCAGGGGCGAGGGCAGATCCTCGTCGAAGGTGAGACGGCGCAGCTCCTGCCCCCGTCGCATGGACCGCCAGGCGAGCCAGTGCGCGCCCGCTTCGCGGGCTGTCACACAGCCCAGGCGTTCCACGAACTCCGCGGTGTCCGGCCGCAGTACAGCCGTTCGGGCGGTACGTGGCTCGTCGGGGCCCGCACCCTCGTCCAGTACGACGGAAGGAACGCCCTGCGCGGCGAGCGCCAGCGCCAGCGCGAGCCCGACAGGGCCCGCGCCGACGACGATCACCGGGTCCACGGCGCTGCTCCTCCGGCTGGTGCGGAGATGCGGGGACTGGCTGGTACGGCCCGGTGCACGATCACAGAACGTATGCAACCCACTGCGGGTGCCCCCGTCAAGTGACACCGGGCAGCGGCGCGCGCGCCGCTGCCTCACATCCCGTCAGGCGCCCCGTCAGGCGCTGAGGTCGGTGGGCGCCGGAGGCGCGGCCGGAGCCACGTCGATGCCGGTCTTGGCGCGCCGCCCGCGCTTCTCGATCCAGGTGGCGAGCCCGGCGAGCAGCAGACACATCGACACATAGATGGTGCCGATCACGATGATCGTCGGGACGTACGGATAGTCACCGTTGACCTGGGTGTTGCTCGCGATCAGCCGCGCCGTCTGCAGCAGCTCCGGGTACAGGATGATGTAGCCGAGCGAGGTGTCCTTGAGCGTGACCACCAGCTGGCTGATGATCGTCGGCAGCATCGCGCGGACCGCCTGAGGCATCAGGACGCTCATCATGACCTGCGTCTTGCTCAGGCCGAGGGCGTACGCGGCCTCACGCTGACCCGCCGGTACGGAGTTGATGCCGGCCCGCAGCACCTCGGCCTGGACACAGCCGTTGTAGACCGAAAGTCCGATCGCCAGCGCCCACATCGAGTCGTTGGGGAGGAAGCCCACCCAGATCGCGTAGATGGTGATCAGCAGCGGGATGGAGCGGAACAGCTCGATGAAGGTGGCGGCCACCCAGCGGACGGGCCGGTGGTCGGAGAGCCGGCCGACGACCAGGACCACACCGAGGACCAGCGAGCCGACCGCGGCGAGCCCGAAGGCCTTCAGGGTGGCGACGATGGCGTCCACGATGTTCTGACGGATGCCGGAGTAGTTGAAGATGTCCCACATCGCGCTTTCGAGCTGGCCCTTGTCCTTCAGCCGCAGGACGGCGAAGACGATCAGCGCGACGACGGCGACGGAGCCGACGACGGTGTATATCCGGTTGCGTACGACGGCCTTGGGACCGGGGGCGTCGTAGAGAACGCTGGCACTCATCGGGCGACCTCCAGGCGGCGCTCAAGAAGACGGAAGACGCCGCTGATGGCGAAGGTGATGACCAGATAGCCGAGCGCGACCCAGAGGAAGATCGGGACGATCGCGTAACCCTGGTCGCTGAGCGCCTTCTGCCAGCCGAAGAGCTCGGTGACGCTGAACGCGCCTGCGATCGCCGAGTTCTTGGTGAGCGCGATGATGATGCTGCTCAGCGGCGGGATGACGGTCCGGGTGGCCTGCGGCAGCACGATCAGGCGCAGGGTCTGGGAGAACGACATCCCGAGCGAGCGGGCGGCCTCGGCCTGTCCCAGCGGGACCGTGCTGATACCGGACCTGATGGCCTCGCAGACGAACGAGGAGGTGTAGAGGCCCAGCGCGAGCGAGGCGAGCACATAGGCGCTCATGCCCGGGAAGAACACCAGCGGGACGACGAAGGTGGCGACCAGGAAGAGCAGCGTCAGCGGCGTGTTGCGCAGGAGCGTCACCCAGGCCGTGCCGAAGAACCGCAGAGGGGGCACCGGGGAGACCCGGAAACCGGCGATGATCACGCCGAGCACCAGGGCTATGACAGTGCTGATGGCGGTGATCGACAGGGTGCCTATGAAGCCGGCGCGGAAATCCGAAAAGTTGTCGAGCAGTACGTTCATGAGGTCTCCGCGTCGGCGGGCAGCTGCTGGAAGACAGGGGACGGAGCGCCCCGTAACGGTGTACGGGGCGCTTCGGCGAAGAGGTGAAGAGCTGTGATCAGTACTTCACGGGGGCGGGCGGCGCGACGTACGGCGAACCCGAGAGACCGAGGGTCGCGTCGTAGATCTTCTTGTAGGTGCCGTCCTGCTCGTGCTTGGTCAGCGCGGCGTCGAGGAAGTCGCGCAGCGCCTTGTCGTCCTTGTTCATGCCGATGCCGTACGGCTCCTCGGTGAACGGCTGGCCGACGACCTCGAGCTTGGTCGGGTTCTTCGCCGCGTAACCCTTGAGGATCGCGTCGTCGGTGGTGACCGCGTCGACCTGCTGGGTCAGCAGCTGCTGGACACAGTCCGAGTACTTGGCGAGCGAGACGGTCTTCGCCTGGTACTGCGGCTTCTTGATCTCCTCGAGCGGCGTGGAACCGACGATCGAGCAGACCGTCTTGCCCTTGAGGGTGTCCTTGGTGATGCCCTTCTCGTCCTTGCGGATCAGAAGGTCGGCACCGGCCTTGTAGTACGGCCCCGCGAAGCCGACGAGCTTCTTGCGCTTGTCGTTGATCGTGTACGTACCGGCGTAGATGTCGACCTGACCACCGGAGATGGCGGTCTCACGCACCCCGGAGTCGACCGTCTTCCACTCGATCTGGTCCTTCGAGAAGCCCAGATCGGCGGCGAGCATCGTGGCGATCTCGATGTCGAAGCCCGTGCGCACCTTGGTCGACTGGTCCTCGAAGCCGAGGTACGGCTGGTCGGCCTTGGCGCCGATGACCAGCTTGCCGCGCTTCTTGGCGGCCTTGAGGGTCGCGGAGTCGAGGGTGACGTCCTTTGCGACGGTGTACGTCGGCAGGACGGGCGCGCCTGAGGCGCCCGGCTGGGCGGACTGCTTGTCGCCGGCGGAACCGGACTTGCCACCGCACGCGGCGGTGGTCAGCGCGAGCACGGAGATCGCCGCGATGGCGGCGGACTTACGGAACTTCATGGTGAACATCCCTTGTATTGACGGACGTTGGCTTCGGGCGTCAGTGGTGCAGGATCTTCGACAAGAAGTCCTTGGCCCGGTCACTGCGCGGGTTGCTGAAGAACTGGTCGGGCACGGCTTCTTCGACGATCTTTCCGTCGGCCATGAAGACGACCCGGTTGGCGGCGGAGCGTGCGAAACCCATCTCGTGGGTGACGACGACCATCGTCATACCGTCGCGTGCCAGCTGTTGCATGACCTCCAGAACCTCGTTGATCATCTCAGGGTCGAGCGCCGAAGTGGGCTCGTCGAAGAGCATGACCTTGGGGTCCATCGCCAACGCCCGCGCGATCGCCACGCGTTGCTGCTGACCGCCGGAGAGCTGTGCCGGGTACTTGTCCGCCTGCGAGCCGACACCCACCCGGTCGAGCAGCGCCCGGGCCTTGGTCTCGGCGGCCTTCTTCTCGGTCTTGCGCACCTTGACCTGGCCCAGCATGACGTTCTGCAGGACCGTCTTGTGTGCGAAGAGGTTGAACGACTGGAAGACCATGCCGACGTCGGCGCGCAGCCGGGCCAGCTCCCTGCCCTCCTGGGGCAGCGGCTTTCCGTCGATCGAGATGGCGCCCGAGTCGACTGTCTCCAGGCGGTTGATGGTGCGGCACAGTGTGGACTTGCCGGACCCGGAGGGTCCGATCACGACCACGACCTCGCCACGGGCGATGGTCAGATCGATGTCCTGGAGCACATGCAGCGCGCCGAAGTGCTTGTTGACGTTGCTCAGTACGACCAGGTCGTCCGCCACCGGCTGGGCGTCCTTGGTCACTGACACTCCGCTCATCGGCTTGTTGCTCCGTCCTCTGTCGGTTGCGAGGACCTTAGTGACAGCCTGCCACCAGCGTCATTACATCTGAGGGGAAATTGAGCATCACGATCCGGTTACTTGCGGCCACTGCGGGTGAAGAAGGCAGGCAGCGGCGTACCGGCTGCATAACGGAACCGGTACTCAGGGGGATGTCCCTTGACTGGCCGGGCGTCCATCGGCGTGGATGCGTGAGTAGGTATGGAGTGTGACCGGAGTGCGACGGAAGGGGGACCATGAGACTGCTGCTTGTCGAGGACGACGACCACGTCGCCGCGGCCCTCTCCGCGATCCTCGCGAAGCACGGCTTCAAGGTGGTGCACGCGCGCAGCGGCGAAGAGGCGCTGCAGGCGCTGCTGCCGGCCGCGCACGAGCCTTTCGGCGTCATCCTGCTCGACCTGGGCCTTCCTGACCAGGACGGCTACGAGGTCTGCGGCAAGATCCGCAAGCGCTCCTCGATCCCGGTGATCATGGTGACCGCGCGGGCCGACGTCCGCTCCCGTATCCACGGCCTCAACCTGGGCGCCGACGACTATGTGGTGAAGCCGTATGACACCGGGGAGCTGATCGCCCGGATCCACGCGGTCATCCGCCGTCCGCCGCCGGCCGGTGGCGCCGGTCGGGGCGACAGTGAACTGTGGCTCGGGCCCGTGCAGATCGAGCTGCCCACCCGCAGGGTCAGTGTCGAAGGCAGCGAAGTCCAGCTCACCCGCAAGGAGTTCGACCTGCTCGCGCTGCTCGCCCAGCGGCCCGGGGTCGTCTTCCGCAGGGAGCAGATCATCAGTGAGGTGTGGCGCACCAGCTGGGAGGGGACCGGACGCACGCTCGAGGTGCACGTGGCGTCCCTGCGCTCCAAGCTGCGCATGCCCGCACTGATCGAGACCGTGCGCGGCGTCGGCTACCGGCTCGTCGCCCCGGCCGCCCCCGCCACACCCCAAGGTACGTAACTCCCGGTGCGCACCCGTCTCCTCCCGCTGCTCATCGTCCTCATGGCAGGCGTGCTGCTCGCGCTCGGCTTCCCGCTCGCCGTCAGCGTGGCCGCCGCGCAGCAGCAGAAAGTGGTCGTCGACCGGATCGACGACACGGCGCGCATCGCCGCCGAGGCGCAGTTCGTCACGGAGGTACCGGCCGTCGAGGCGGAACGGCGCGCCAGGCTCCAGGACGAACTCGTCCGCTATCAGAAGGTGTACGGGATCAGGGCCGGGGTCTTCAGCCGTGACGGTGTTGCCCTGACCAACGCGCCGACGGACTGGGGGGTTCCCGGCGAGGGCGAGGGACGCCAGGCCTTCCAGGAGGCGCTCGCCAGTCGTCGCAGTCACGATCCCTCCCAGGTGTGGCCCTGGCAGCGCGGGCGCCTGGTGGTCGCGTCCCCGGTCGTCAGGAACGGCGATGTGATCGCGGTCGTGATGACCGACTCGCCGACGGGGGAGATGCGTTCGAGGATCCTGCACGGCTGGCTGCTGATCGGCGGGGGGCTGGTCGCGGCGATGCTGGTGGCGGTCGGCGCGGCCTTCCGGCTGACGGGCTGGGTGCTCCTTCCCGTACGGATCCTGGACGCGGCGACCCACGGCATAGCGACCGGGCGGATGAACTCACGCGTCGCACCCGGTGGCGGTCCGCCGGAACTCCGGAGGCTGGCCCGGTCGTTCAACGAGATGGCGGACAACGTCGAGGCCGTACTGGAGCAGCAGCGAGCCTTCGTCGCCGACGCCTCGCACCAGCTCCGCAACCCCCTGGCGGCGCTGCTGCTCCGGATCGAACTCCTCGCGCTCGAACTCCCCGAGGGCAACGAGGAGATCGCCTCGGTGCGCACCGAGGGCAAGCGCCTCGCCCAGGTCCTCGACGACCTGCTGGGCCTGGCGCTGGCCGAGCACGCCGGTGCGGAGATACGGCTCACCGACATCGGCGCGCTGACGGGCGAGCGAGTCGCCGCCTGGCGCCCGCTCGCGGTCGACAAGGGGGTACGGATCACCGAGGACGGCGCCGCGGCCGTCACCGCCTGGGCGGACCCGATCGCGCTGTCCAGCGCCCTGGACGCGGTGATCGACAACGCCCTGAAATTCACCCCCGGCGGCGGGGAGGTCAAGGTCACCGTCGCCGCCGACGGCTCCGCCTCCACGATCACCGTCTCCGACGAGGGCCCCGGCCTGACCGAGGACGAACTGGCCAGGATCGGCGACCGCTTCTGGCGCTCGAACCGCCACCAGAACATCAAGGGCTCGGGCCTGGGCCTGTCGATCTCACGGGCCCTGCTCGCCGCGGGCGGCGGTTCCATCTCGTACGGGAAGAACACTCCGCACGGGCTGCGCGTGACCGTGACGGTGCCGCGCAGCGCGCCCTCCTAGGTGCGGTGAAGCCCTAGGGCTAGGGCTTCACCGACCGGTAGTAGCGCCGGGCCCCTTCGTGCAGCGGCAGCGGATCGGTATAGATCGCGGTGCGTACGTCCACCAGCTGCGCGGCGTGCACCTGGCGGCCGATGGTGTCCCGGCTGCGTATCACGGTGCGGGTGAAGTCCTCGGTCAGCCGTACATCCGTGCGGTCGGCGGTGATCAGGATGTTCGCCACGGCGAGCGTCGGCACGGAGCCCTGGTTGCGCGCCGCGGGGTAGGCGTCGGCGGGCATCACGGCCGACCGGTAGTAGCGCGTGGGCTCCCCGCCCCGGTGCAGCGGCGCCACCAGGTCGTCGAGCGGAACCAGCCGTACCGGAAAGCGCTCGGTCAGCAGGCGAACCGCGTTGGTGGGCAGCCCGCCCGACCAGAAGAAGGCATCGATCTTCCCCTCCTCCAGCAGCCGCGGCGCGGTGTCGATCCCGGCCTTCACCGGGGTGATGTCCTTCTGCGGATCGACGCCTGCGGCCCGCAGCATCCGCTCGGCGATCAGGCGTACACCCGAGCCGTCCTGCCCCACAGCCACGCGCAGTTTCCGCAGTTCAGAGGTTCGGCGCACCTTCGAACTGTCCGCCACGACGAGCTGTATGTAGTCGTCGTACAGCCGTGCGCAGCCGCGCAGCCGGTCCGCACCCGGCTTGCCGTTACGGACGTAGTCGTCGACGGCGTCGGCGGTGGCGACGGCGAAGTCCGCCGTGCCCGCCGCCACCCGCGAGATGTTCTGCTGCGAGCCCTGGCTGGTCTGCAGGCTGACCTTGACGTTCGGCAGATCCTGGGCGAGCGCTTCGCGCAGCATGGTGCCGTACGTCTGGTAGACCCCGGTCGGCACACCGGTGCTGAAACTGAGACGGCCGCTGGGGGAGGACGAGCCGAAAGGCATCAGCCACCACATCAGCAGCCCGAGGACCACGAGGGCGGCTGCGGAGCCCTGCAGGGCGCGGCGCCTGCCGATGCGGGTGAGTGCCTGGAACATGCGCGCGATCCTGCCAGTTCGTTCCCCGAAAGGACCAGGGGGTACGGAGCGGCGGGCGCCCCGTACCCTGGTGTACGAGATGAGTGCGAAGACCTACGAGGTGCGCACCTACGGGTGCCAGATGAACGTCCACGACTCCGAGCGGCTCTCGGGTCTCCTTGAGGGCGCCGGTTACGTCCGCGCGCCCAAGGACGCCGACGGGGATGCCGATGTCGTCGTTTTCAACACCTGCGCGGTGCGGGAGAACGCCGACAACAAGCTGTACGGCAATCTCGGCAGGCTTGCGCCGATGAAGACCAAGCGGCCAGGCATGCAGATCGCCGTCGGCGGCTGCCTCGCGCAGAAGGACCGCGACACGATCGTGGACCGGGCGCCCTGGGTCGACGTCGTCTTCGGTACGCACAACATCGGCAAGCTGCCGGTGCTGCTTGAGCGCGCCCGCATCCAGGAAGAGGCGCAGGTCGAGATCGCCGAATCCCTGGAGGCGTTCCCCTCGACGCTGCCCACGCGGCGCGAGAGCGCGTACGCGGCCTGGGTCTCCATCTCCGTCGGCTGCAACAACACCTGCACCTTCTGCATCGTTCCCGCGCTGCGCGGCAAGGAGAAGGACCGCCGCCCCGGCGACATCCTCGCCGAGATCGAGGCGCTGGTCTCCGAGGGCGTCAGCGAGATCACCCTGCTCGGCCAGAACGTGAACGCGTACGGGTCCGACATCGGCGACCGCGAGGCCTTCTCCAAGCTGCTGCGCGCCTGCGGGAAGGTCGAGGGCCTGGAGCGGGTCCGCTTCACCTCGCCGCACCCGCGCGACTTCACCGACGACGTGATCGCGGCGATGGCCGAGACCCCGAACGTCATGCCGCAGCTCCATATGCCGATGCAGTCGGGTTCGGACACGATCCTGAAGGCGATGCGCCGCTCGTACCGCCAGGACCGCTTCCTGGGGATCATCGAGAAGGTGCGCGAAGCGATCCCGCACGCCGCCATCTCCACCGACATCATCGTGGGCTTCCCCGGCGAGACCGAGGAGGACTTCGAGCAGACGATGCACGCGGTCCGCGAGGCGCGCTTCGCCAACGCCTTCACCTTCCAGTACTCCAAGCGTCCGGGCACGCCCGCGGCGACCATGGAGGGGCAGATCCCCAAGGAGGTCGTACAGGAGCGCTACATGCGCCTCTCCGTCCTCCAGGAGGAGATCTCCTGGAACGAGAACAAGACGCAGGTCGGCCGCACCGTCGACGTCATGGTCGCGGAGGGCGAGGGCCGCAAGGACGGCGCCACGCACCGTCTGTCGGGCCGCGCACCCGACAACCGCCTTGTCCATTTCAGCAAGCCGGAGCAGGACGTACGCCCCGGCGACGTCGTCACGGTCGAGATCACGTACGCGGCTCCGCACCACCTCCTCGCGGAGGGCGCGCCTCTCGCCGTACGCCATACGCGCTCCGGCGACGCCTGGGAGAGGCGCACCGCGGCGCCGGCCCAGCAGGCACCGGGCGTCATGCTCGGTCTGCCGAAGATCGGGGTGCCCGAGCCGCTGCCCGCGGCCACGGGCGGCTGCTCCGCCGGCTGACCGGCACATCGCTCCGGCACACCGCTCCGGCACACCGTTCCCGCCGCACAGTAGGCTGCCGATCATGCTCGTAGCCGCCGCCGTCTGCCCCTGCCCGCCGCTGCTCGTGCCCGAGGTCGCTGCCGGTGCCGCGCCCGAGCTCGACGGTGCGCGGGACGCCTGTCTCGACGCCATCGGGGTGCTGGCCGCCTCCCGGCCCGACCGGCTGGTCGTCGTCGGGCCCGCAGGCCCCGAGGGGCAGGGGCCGTATCCGCAGGGTGCCGCCGGGTCCTTCGGCGGGTTCGGAGTAGATCTTCAGGTGCGGCTCGGCGCCGCCGACCCGGCCGCCGAAACGCCGGAGGGCGAGCTTCCGACGTCGCTCGCCGTGGCGGCCTGGCTGCTCACGCGCGCCGGCTGGGCCGACGCGCCCCTGGAGGCGCTGGGCGTGGACGAATCCCTCGCCACCGACCGCTGCCTGGAGGCCGGCCGCGGACTGGCCGCAGGCGCCGGGCGCGTCGCGCTGCTGGTGATGGGCGACGGGAGCGCCTGCCGCACGCTCAAGGCGCCGGGTTACCTGGACGAGCGAGCCACCGCGTTCGACACGGCGGCGGCTCTGGCGCTGGGCACGGCGGACACCGCGGCGCTCGCGGCGCTGGACGCGTCACTGGCGTACGAACTCAAGGTCGCGGGCCGTGCGCCCTGGCAGGTGCTCGCAGGGGCCGCGGAGGGCGTACGGCTGGGCGGACAGCTGCTGTACGAGGATGCTCCGTACGGCGTCGGGTACTTCGTCGCCGCCTGGTCCTAGCGCCGCTCACGGCCGCGGACCCGGCGAAAGCCCCCGGACACGGCGACAGGCCCCGGACGCGGCGACAGGCCCCGGACGCGGCGACAGGCTGCGGAGCACAGCGCTCCGCAGCCTTCCGTCGGTGGTGTGGTTCAGGCGGCAGGCGGCGGGGTGCCCGTGCCGTCCTCCTTGTTCGAGAGGCGGCCCAAAGCGTCCTTCGCCTTGTCCGTACCGGTCCCGATCTTGTCGCTGTACTTGCCCTTGGTCTTGGAGTCGACCGTCTGGGCGGCTTTGTCCAGGCCTTGTTCGATCTTGTCCCCGTGCTGCTGGGCGAGGTCGGAGACCTTGTCCTTAGCGGGTGCGAGCTTGGCCTTCAGGTTGTCCAGAAATCCCATGGGACACATCTTCCCTCTCGAAGGGACTTTACGTGCGGGCGCCCTCGCCGGCTTCATTGTCGGCGGCCGCAGCGGCGGACTGCTGCTTGGGAATCTCGATTCCCTCCGCAACGGCAACCTCGGTGGCACCGGCCTCCTCGGCCGCTTCCGCTTCGCCCTCCGCCTCCGGCTCGGCCGTCAGCGTGGCGACCGTCGTGTCTGCGGTGGACTCCTCGGCTGCGGCCTTGGATTTCCGGCTGAACCGTGCAAAAACGCCCATATCTACTCCATACCGTACTCGTGAGAGCGAAGTTCCGCGCCACCCGGAGCGCCTCATTGCGTCGCCCGGGGGAACCGGTCCGCAAACCGGCGGGCGGATCCTCGCAACGGGAAACGAAGCCGGAGTCGGGCCGTCACGTAGCTCGTTCGGGGAGTGGCCCGGGGTTTGCGAGACTGGGGACGTGAGAACTGCAGCTCCCGCACCGCGGGTCATCGCCGTCGTCGGCCCCACCGCGGCCGGAAAGTCCGATCTGGGCGTCGCGCTCGCCCGGCATTTCGGGGGTGAGGTCGTCAACGCGGACTCCATGCAGCTCTACCGGGGGATGGACATCGGCACCGCCAAGCTGACGCTTCCCGAGCGCGAAGGCGTCCTGCACCGGCTCCTGGACATCTGGGACGTGACCGAGGCGGCCAGCGTCGCCGAGTATCAGCGTCTGGCCCGCACGGAGATCGACAGGCTGCTCGCCGAGGGCCGTACGCCGGTCCTGGTCGGCGGCTCCGGTCTGTATGTACGTGGTGCCATCGACGCCCTGGAGTTCCCCGGCACCGATCCGGTCGTACGCGCCCGGCTGGAGGAGGAGCTGACACTCCGCGGGCCCGGTGCGCTGCACGCGCGCCTGGCCGCGTCCGACCCGGAGGCCGGGCGGGCGATCCTGCCCAGCAACGGCCGCCGTATCGTCCGCGCTCTTGAGGTGATCGAGATCACCGGCAAGCCCTTCACCGCCAATCTGCCCGGTCACGATTCCGTGTACGACACCGTGCAGATCGGCGTCGACGTCGCCCGCCCCGAGCTGGACGAGCGCATCGCGCTGCGCGTCGACCGGATGTGGGAGGCGGGACTGGTGGACGAGGTGAAGGCGCTGGACGCGCAGGGACTGCGCGAGGGGCGCACGGCGTCACGTGCGCTCGGGTACCAGCAGGTGCTCGCGGCGCTCGCGGGGGAGTGCACCGAGGACGAGGCGCGCGCCGAGACCGTACGCGCCACCAAGCGCTTCGCGCGCCGCCAGGACTCCTGGTTCCGCCGAGACCCCCGTGTGCACTGGCTGAGCGGCGCCGTCGAGCACCGTGCGGAACTCCCGCACCAGGCACTGGCGTTGGTCGAACGAGCGGTTACAGCCTGATCACGTGATGGCATCGGGACGCTCCGGCCGTCAATCCGGAGCCCCCGAGCGTGCCATCATCGAGCTGCGATCGACAGTGAAGTCCGAGTTGGGAGGGCGCGTGGCGATGGAGGCCGGCCCTCGCGACAGAGAGCGCGATACGGAACAGGGCGACCAGAGCACACCTGGAGTACCGGAGGAAGCGGTACGGCTGAGTCCGGACGGGCCCGATCCCCTGGACATGTCAGCGGTGGCGCCCGAGGTCGAGGTCGAGCTGCGCCCGCAGCGCAGGCTGCGGATCTGGCAGCTCGCGCCCATCGTGATCCTCGCGGCCGTCGGCTCGCTGATGTTCGCCTTCCCGCTCGCCTTCGAATTCGGTGACGGCGGTCCGGTCGTCGCCATGCTGGGACTCCTGATCAGCTGCTGCGCGGCAGGCTGGGGTCTGATGGCCGCCCGCCGGGTGGGCTACACCCTGCCGGGACTGCCCGCCAAGGGATCCGGTGAGCGCCCCGACTGGCGGGTCGCCGGGCTCTACACCGTCACGGCGTGCGCACTGGTCGCACTGGCCGTGTGGCGGGTCGCCCGGCTCCGCTGAGGCGACAGGCGCGCCTCCCTCGCCGTCGGCGTTGTCACTGCCCTCTCGTACGATGGAGCGCGTGAGAACCACTGCGCAGCTCGCCTTCCTCAAGGGTCACGGGACCGAGAACGACTTCGTGATCGTCCCCGACCCGGACAACACCGTCGACCTGCCCGCTTCCGCCGTCGCCGCACTCTGCGACCGCCGGGCCGGCATCGGCGGGGACGGCCTGCTGCATGTCGTACGGTCCGCCGCGCACCCCGAGGCGCGGACGATGGCCGGCGAGGCCGAATGGTTCATGGACTACCGCAACGCGGACGGCTCGACCGTCGAGATGTGCGGCAACGGAGTGCGCGTTTTCGCCCGCTATCTGCAGCGCGCCGGTCTTGTCGAGGACGGCGACATCGCGGTCGCCACCCGCGGCGGCGTGAAGCAGGTGCATCTGGCCAAGGGCGACGACGGGGACATCACGGTCTCCATGGGGCGCGCCGTGCTGCCCGAGGACGGAGTGACGGTCACCGTCGGCGGCCGCAGCTGGCCCGCGCGCAACGTGAACATGGGCAACCCGCACGCCGTGGCCTTCGTAGAGGACCTCGAGCACGCCGGAGACCTGTACACCGCGCCGGCCTTCAGCCCGGCCGCCGTCTATCCGACGGGGGTCAATGTCGAGTTCGTCGTGGACCGGGGCGAGCGCCATGTCGCGATGCGGGTGCACGAGCGTGGCGCCGGCGAGACCAGGTCCTGCGGTACGGGCGCCTGTGCCGTGGCGGTGGCCGCCGCCCGCAGGGACGGGGTCGACCCTTCGGTCACCGGCGCCCCGGTGACGTACACCGTGGATGTGCTCGGCGGACGGCTGATGATCACCGAGCGGCCGGACGGCGGGATCGAGATGACAGGTCCTGCCGTGATCGTGGCAGCTGGCACGATCGATGCCGACTGGTGGGAAACGGCTCTCGACTGACTTTCGCTCGAATGGGTGATCAGTTTCACGCTGAGCGAGAGTAGGACTGCGCCCCGTGGTGGGCTCGGTAGCATCAAGCACCGGCCCTCAGGCGTTTTCGCAGCCTGACAGTCGCCGGTCGATGGCCGACACTGCCGGAGGTGCCCATGAGTGCAGAGGCCACCAATCCTGGTGCCCCAAGCCGCCGACGCGGCCGCCCCAGGATCGACCTCCGCAGGCTGGGCCGGGCCGCGCTGCTCGGTCCTGTCTCCCGGGGCGGACTGTCCGACGCCATCGGCCATGTCGCCGAGGCGCATCGCGCCCATCACCCCGATGCCGATCTGGCCGTCCTGCACAAGGCGTACGTACTTGCCGAGACCTCGCACCGCGGACAGATGCGCAAGAGCGGCGAGCCGTACATCACGCATCCGCTGGCAGTGACGCTGATCCTCGCCGAACTGGGCGCCGAGACCACGACCCTGACTGCCTCCCTCCTCCACGACACCGTCGAGGACACGGAAGTGACGCTCGATCAGGTGCGGGAGCAGTTCGGCGCCGAGGTCTGTTTCCTGGTCGACGGCGTCACCAAGCTGGAGAAGGTCGACTACGGCGCCGCCGCCGAACCCGAGACCTTCCGCAAGATGCTCGTCGCCACCGGCAATGACGTCCGCGTCATGTCGATCAAGCTCGCCGACCGGCTGCACAACATGCGCACCCTGGGCGTGATGCGCCCCGAGAAGCAGGCCCGGATCGCCAAGGTCACCCGTGACGTACTGATCCCGCTGGCCGAACGGCTCGGCGTACAGGCGCTCAAGACCGAGCTGGAGGACCTGGTCTTCGCGATCCTCCATCCCGAGGAGTACGAGCACACCCGCGCCCTCATCGCCGCCGACGCGGCGACCCCCGATCCCCTCGCCGCCATCTCCGACGAGGTCCGAGCGGTGCTGCGCGACGCGGGCATCAGCGCCGAAGTCCTGATCAGGCCACGGCACTTCGTCTCGGTGCACCGGGTGCGGATCAAACGCGGCGAACTGCGTTCGACGGACTTCGGGCGCCTCCTGGTGCTCGTCGGCGAGGACGCCGACTGCTACGCGGTGCTCGGCGAGCTGCACACCTGTTTCACCCCGGTGATCTCGGAGTTCAAGGACTTCATCGCCACCCCCAAGTTCAACCTGTACCAGTCGCTGCACACGGCGGTCGCCAGCCCCGACGGCTCGGTCGCCGAGGTCCTCATCCGTACGCACCAGATGCACAAGGTCGCCCAGGCGGGTGTCGTCGCGCTCGGCAATCCGTACGCCCCCCTGGAAGCGGCGGTGTCCGCGGAACCCGCGGAGGACGGCGAACGCGCCGACCCGACGCGGCCCGGCTGGCTCTCACGGCTCCTCGACTGGCAGGAGTCCGCCCCCGACCCCGACACCTTCTGGTCCACGCTCCGCGCCGACCTGGCGCAGGACCGGGAGATCACCGTCTTCCGCTCCGACGGCTCCATGCTGGGGCTGCCGGCCGGAGCGAGCTGTGTCGACGCCGCCTACGCCCAGTACGGCGAGGCGGCGCACGCCTGTATCGGGGCGCGGGTCAACGGCCGCCTGGCCACCCTCAGCACGGTGCTCGGCGACGGGGACAGCGTGCAGCTCCTGATCGCCCAGGACGCCACTTCGGGGCCCTCACCCGACTGGCTCGACCACGCACGTACACCCGGCGCGCGGATCGCCATCACCGGCTGGCTGGCCGCACACCCGGAGGGCGCGTCCGCGCCGGCGGCGGCCCCGCGCAGGCCCGTCGCGGAGGCGGCGGCCGGTGACGCGGTGCGGCCGGCGGGCGCCCACGCCGTCGTCGACCTGCCGGATGCGACCGTACGGCTCGCGGGCTGCTGCACGCCTGTGCCGCCCGACGCCGTCACCGGATTCGCGGTGCGCGGCGGCGCCGTCACCGTGCACCGCGACGGCTGCTCGGCCGTGGCCAGGATGAGGTCGGTGGGACGGGACCCCGTCGGGGTGCGCTGGCGGGCCACCGGAGAGGTCAGGGTCACGCTGGTCGCCGAGGCCTTCGGTCGCCCGCACTTGCTGGCCGACCTCACCGAGGCCATTGCCACCGCGGGCGCCGCGGTCGTATCGGCCACGGTGGAACCGCCGAGCGAGCAGCGCGTACGCCACACGTACACCCTCCAACTGCCGGACTCGGCAGGGCTTCCCGCGCTGATGCGCACCATGCGTGATGTGGCAGGGGTGTACGACGTGAGCCGCGCCGCCCAGCATCCGGCCACCGCCTGAGAACCTCGTTCGGGTGGTACGGCGCGAGTCGCCACAGCCTGTGCCGTGCGCGCTGGTAGCCGTAAACGCATGCTGCACACCTCTCGGCCCTCCGGACGACGGCTGCGCGCCGGTCTGCTGGCCGCCGCATCGGCCGCCCTCATCGCCGCCGCCCTGCCCGCACCCGCCCCGCTGGGTATCGGCGATCCGCTCTACCCGGAACTCGGCAACCCCGGCTACGACGTCCTCTCGTACGACATCGGCCTCACCTACGGAGGCTCCAACACCAAGCCCCTGTCCGCCGTCACCGTCATCGACGCACGGGCCACCGAGGCCCTGGACCGCGTCAATCTGGACTTCACGCACGGCAAGGTCGCCTCCGTCGAGGTGAACGGAGCCCGCGCCGAGTTCGCGACGACCGGCGAGGACCTGGTCGTGACCCCGGCCGATCCTCTGCCCGCGGGCTCCATTCTGCGGATCACCGTCCACCACACCAGCGACCCGGGCGGCAGCCAGGCCGGCGGCTGGGTGAAGACGGGCGACGGACTCGTCATGGCCAACCAGGCCGACGCCGCGCACCGGGTCTTCCCCTGCAACGACCACCCCTCCGACAAGGCCTTCTTCACTTTCCGAGTGACCGCGCCCAAGGGCGTCACCGCCGTCGCGAACGGATTGCCGCAGGGCCGGTGGACCCATGGGGAGCAGGTCACGTCGACGTACCGGACGATGCATCCGATGGCGACCGAACTGGCCCAGGTCTCCCTCGGGCGCTCGGTGGTCCTGCGCCGCACGGGGCCGCACGGACTGCCGGTGCGTGATGTGGTCCCCGCCGCGGACCGCACCACGCTGGAACCGTGGCTGAAGAAGACCCCCGGGCAGCTGGCCTGGATGGAGTCGAAGGTCGGGCGGTACCCCTTCGAGACGTACGGGGTCCTGATCGCGGACATGGACACCGGCTTCGAGCTGGAGACGCAGACGCTGTCGCTCTTCGAGCGCTCACTGTTCACCCAGCCCGGATACCCGCAGTGGTACGTCGACTCGATCATGGTCCACGAGCTGTCCCACCACTGGTTCGGCGACAGCGTGTCCCCGCACGCCTGGTCGGACCTGTGGCTCAACGAGGGCCACGCGACCTGGTACGAGGCGCTCTACGCGGAGGAGCAGGCCAAGCAGTCGATGGAGCGGCGTATGCGCAACGCGTACACCTATTCGGACGGCTGGCGCGCGGCGGGCGGACCGCCCGCCACCCCGCGCCGGGCGGCACCCGGGCAGCAGATCGGTATCTTCCGGCCCGTGGTGTACGACGGCAGCGCACTGGTGCTCTACGCGCTGCGCCAGGAGATCGGCAGGAGCGCGTTCGAGCAGCTGGAGCGGGCGTGGGTGAGCGAGTACCGGGACAGTTCGGCGAGCACCGCGGACTTCACGGCCCTGGCGTCGCGGGTCTCCGGGCGTGACCTCTCCGGATTCTTCCGGGCGTGGCTGTACGCGAAGAAGACGCCGCCCATGCCCGGCCACAAGGACTGGCGCAGCGACCCGGTGAAGGCGCCCCGAGCGGGGTAAAACCCGGGTGACGGTCCCGGCCGTGCCGTGCCACTATCGACAGGTCGTCGGCGCGGCCGGGAATCTTCCCAGGTCATCACGCGTTGTCACAGACACTGAAGAATTTCCTATCGACGTAAGGATCCAATGACCTCCTCTTCCTCCCCTTCCCAGGACGCGCGAGACGCCGAGAACGCCGAGAACGCGCAGAGCTTCAACGAGAGCCTTCGGGCCGATGCCCTGATGGAAGAGGACGTCGCCTGGAGCCACGAGATCGACGGAGAGCGGGACGGCGCCCAGTACGACCGTTCCGAGCGCGCGGCGCTGCGCCGCGTGGCGGGCCTCTCCACCGAGCTCGAGGACGTCACCGAGGTCGAGTACCGGCAGCTGCGCCTGGAGCGAGTGGTGCTGGTCGGTGTCTGGACCTCTGGCACTGCGCAGGACGCGGAGAACTCCCTCGCGGAGCTCGCCGCACTCGCCGAGACGGCGGGTGCGCAGGTCCTGGACGGTGTCGTACAGCGCCGTGACAAGCCGGACCCGGCCACGTACATCGGCTCGGGCAAGGCCCTGGAGCTGCGCGACATCGTGCTCGAGTCCGGGGCGGACACCGTCGTGTGCGACGGTGAGCTGAGCCCCGGCCAGTTGATCCATCTCGAGGATGTCGTCAAGGTCAAGGTGGTCGACAGGACCGCACTGATCCTCGACATCTTCGCCCAGCACGCCAAGTCCCGAGAGGGCAAGGCGCAGGTTTCGCTGGCGCAGATGCAGTACATGCTGCCCAGGCTCCGCGGTTGGGGTCAGTCGCTTTCGCGGCAGATGGGCGGCGCCGGATCCGGCGGTGGCGGCGGCATGGCCACGCGTGGTCCCGGTGAGACCAAGATCGAGACGGACCGTCGCCGTATCCGCGAGAAGATGGCGAAGATGCGCCGGGAGATCGCGGAGATGAAGACCGGCCGCGACATCAAGCGCCAGGAGCGCAAGCGCAACAAGGTGCCTTCGGTGGCGATCGCCGGATACACCAATGCAGGCAAGTCCTCGCTGCTCAACCGGCTCACCGGCGCGGGCGTGCTCGTGGAGAACTCACTGTTCGCCACCCTCGACCCGACCGTGCGCCGGGCCGAGACACCGGGCGGCCGGGTCTACACCCTGGCCGACACCGTCGGGTTCGTACGGCATCTGCCGCACCACCTCGTCGAGGCGTTCCGCTCCACGATGGAGGAGGTCGGTGACTCCGACCTGATCCTGCATGTGGTGGACGGCTCGCACCCGGTGCCCGAGGAGCAGCTCGCGGCCGTACGCGAGGTGTTCCGGGACGTCGGCGCGACCGATGTGCGCGAGATCGTCGTGATCAACAAGGCGGACGCGGCCGATCCGGTCGTACTGCAGCGGCTGCTGCGCACCGAGCGCCACGCCATCGCGATCTCGGCCCGTACGGGCGCGGGGATCCCGGAGCTGCTCGCGATCATCGACGCCGAACTGCCGCGCCCGCAGGTGGAGCTCGAGGCACTCGTGCCGTACACGCACGGAGGGCTGGTCGCCCGCGCCCACACCGAGGGTGAGGTGATCTCCGAGGAGCACACCCCGGAGGGCACCCTGCTCAAGGCGCGGGTGCACGAGGAACTGGCCGCGGACCTGGCGCAGTACGTGCCGGCGAAGCGCTGACGATCCCGCTGCTCGCACACAGCCCGAAGGCCCGCACCCCTCAGGGGATGCGGGCCTTCGGCCGTTCGTGCAGCAGGTTCTACTGGTTGGCGAACTTCTTGCTCTCCGCCTCGTAGACGTCCTTGGCCTCCTTGCCGAGGCGCGGACCGGCCAGCCAGCCGGCCGTCACCGGGCCGATCGAAGTGTTGGACACCAGCGTGGGCTGACCGTCCTGGCCCGAGGTGAGCCAGCCGCCGCCGGAGGAACCACCGGTCATGGTGCAGCCCAGGCGGTACATCGTCGGGTCGTTCTGCACGATCGAGAGACGGCCCGGCTTGTCGACGCAGCGGAACAGCTTCTGGCCGTCGAAGGGCGCTGCTGCCGGATAGCCGTTCGCCGACATGCTGGCGATCTTCGGCACGGCAGGCGCGTTGAAGTCCACCGCGACAGCCGAACCGGTCGTCTCCTCAAGGGACTTGGTCGACCCCTTCTCGGGGGTCACGTGCAGTACCGCGAAGTCGTACGGGGCTCCCTGGCCGCCGGTCGGGCCGCCGCCCGCGATCCACTGATCGGAGGTCAGCGCCCCGTTGGCCCAGAAGACGCCGTACGGAGCGAGCTGCTCCCTGGTCGGCTTCGGCAGCTGAGCGGCCGTCTTGCCGCCGTCGTTGTACGACGGCACGAAGGCGATGTTGCGGTACCAGCCGCCCTTGGCGCCCGCGTGGACGCAGTGGCCCGCGGTCCACACCAGGTTGGACTTGCCGGGGTGGGCCGGGTCCTTCACCACGGTGCCCGAGCAGACCGCCGAGCCCTCAGGGGTGTCGAAGAGAATCTTGCCGAGCGCAGGAAGACTGCTGTGGTACGGGGAGCTGAGGGCCTGCGCGTTCACGGGGGCCGGGGTCGGGTCGGTGACGCCCTTGTCGCCCGAGATGTCGTTGGCGACGGGCTTCTGCGGCTGCTTGTCCGCACCCTTCATCCGGTCCGGGTCCCAGAGACCGTCGATGATCGGGTTGATGAAGTCCTGGGCCTCACGCAGCCACTTGTCTCTGTCCCAGTTCTTCCACTCGCCGTTCTTCCACTTGTCCAGGTCGAAGCCGTGCTCCTTCAGCCGCTCCTTGATGTCGTCCGGGATCTGGATCCCGTCGGACGAGGAGGCCGAACTGCTGGGCTTGGACCCGGCGTTGTCGTCGCCCGGGCCGCAAGCGGTGGCGGCGAGAGCCAGTACGGCAGTCAGGCCAACTGCTGCCAAGGCTGGGCGTATCGGTCGCATGTCTTGTTTCCCCCTGGGACTTCGTTTCATCTGAACTGCGGCACCTCGGTGCCGAATTGCCGGATCCACTATGCCGTGCCGTTGGGGACGGCGTGCGGGAGGGTCGTGGTTCCGCCACCGCAAGGATCTTCCGACATACCCGTGATCCCACGGCGCCCGCGTCGTTGGTACGTACGGGGGATCTCCGGGCTGCGCTCACGACCGGGGTGCAACAGGAGTACGAGAAGACCGTTACAGCGGGAGGACCGAAAACCGTGGCCGTGACCGAGGGGATCGCGCACGAGGGAATCCTTCGGCGCCAGTCGCTGCGCGAGTCAGCCGCGCGCACCTACGCGCGGTCGCTTCCCATCGTGCCCGTGCGGGCACGCGGACTGACGATCGAGGGTGCGGACGGGCGGCGGTATCTCGACTGTCTCTCCGGTGCCGGGACCCTGGCCCTGGGCCACAACCACCCGGTGGTCCTCGAAGCGATCAAGAAGGTCATCGACTCGGGGGCCCCGCTCCACGTCCTGGACCTCGCCACACCCGTCAAGGACGCGTTCACCACCGAGCTGTTCGCCACCCTGCCGCCCGGGCTCGCGGACAACGCACGCGTGCAGTTCTGCGGACCGGCCGGTACGGACGCGGTCGAGGCCGCGCTGAAACTGGTCCGTACGGCGACCGGGCGCAGCGGGATGCTCGCCTTCACCGGTGCGTACCACGGCATGACCGAGGGCGCCCTGGCCGCATCGGGAGGCGCTCCGGACGTCCGCGTGACCCGGCTGCCGTACCCCCAGGAGTACCGATGCCCCTTCGGCGTCGGCGGTGAACGCGGCGCCGAACTCTCGGCCCGCTGGACCGAGAGTCTCCTCGACGACCCCAAGAGCGGGGTGGCCCCACCGGCCGGGATGATCCTCGAACCGGTGCAGGGCGAAGGCGGTGTGATTCCCGCGCCCGACGATTGGCTGCGGCGGATGCGCCGGATCACCGAGGACCGCTCGATCCCGCTGATCGCCGACGAGGTACAGACCGGAGTGGGGCGCACCGGCACCTTCTGGGCGGTGGAGCACAGCGGGATCGTCCCCGACGTGATGGTCCTCTCCAAGGCCATCGGCGGCTCCCTCCCCCTCGCTGTCGTCGTCTACCGCTCCGAGCTGGACGCCTGGGAGCCGGGCGCGCACGCAGGCACCTTCCGCGGCAATCAACTCGCCATGGCGGCCGGCGCCGCCACCCTCGGATACGTCCGGGAGAACCGCCTCGCGGAGCGCGCGGCCACCCTCGGCACCCGCATGCTCGGACGGCTCCAGGGTCTGGCCGCCGACCACCTCAGCATCGGCGATGTCCGCGGCAAGGGCCTCATGATCGGCATCGAGCTCGTCGACCCGGAGGCGGAAGACCTGACCGCCCCGGGCCCGGCCCCCGCCGACCCCGCTCTGGCCGCCGCCGTCCAGCGGGAGTGCCTGGACCGCGGCCTCATCGTCGAACTCGGTGGACGCCACAGCAGTGTCGTACGGCTGCTCCCGCCGCTCACGATCACCGACGAACAGGCCGAGGCCGTACTGGACCGGCTCGCCGATGCCCTGACCGCCGCCGAACGCTCACTCCACCGACCCCACGAGACCGGGCCATCGCACTGACCCCGGACGACCTCTCAAGGAAGCCCTCCGTGAACCCCAGCCCCGCACCCGATGCGCCCGAGGCCGACAGCCGTCCCACCGCCCCCGGCCGGCTCGCGGTCGAACCGGCGGTGGTACCGCGCCAGAAGTCGGGGTCCCGGCCGGCGGACGACCTCCTCGACGACCCGGATCCGCACACCGCGGCGGAGGCCGCGGCCGTCGAGAACCTGCTGCGCTGCTGGGTACGGGAGAACGACCTCGCCCGACCGGACGGACCCACCCTGCGCATCCCGCTCCACGCCAGCGGCACCGCCCTCCTGGCGCCCGTCAGGTACTGGTCGGCCACCGGATGGCACCGCTTCGGCAGGCCGGCGCTGGAGAGCGGCCCGCACGGCGCCCCGGCCGCCGACGCCGTCACCGTCGCCGCCCTGCTCGGCCGTGAGGCGGGTCAGTCGGAGAGCTCCGAGCTGGTGGGCCGCGTCGCCGATTCGGTGCGCCGGACAGCGGCCTTCATCGCCGACCGCCGTGCCAGCCCCGGCCCCGCCGCCGACGCGGACCTTTTCCTCGACGCCGAACAGTCCCTCCTCCTCGGCCACCCCCTGCACCCCACTCCGAAGAGCAGGGAAGGCCTTTCCGACGCCGAAAGCCGCCTCTACTCACCCGAGTTGTACGGCTCCTTCCCCCTGCACTGGATGGCGGTGGACCAGTCCGTCCTGGCGCAGGACTCCGCCTGGACCGAGCGCGGACGCACCGTCCCCGCCGGCCAGCTGGCGCTCCGCCTTGCCGGTGACCTCCAACTCCCCGCGGGCACCGTGCCGCTGCCCCTGCACCCGTGGCAGGCCCGCGACCTGGCCCACCGCCCCGCCGTCACCGCGCTCCTCGACGCGGGCCTCCTGCACGACCTCGGACCGCACGGGGACAACTGGCACCCCACCTCTTCGGTACGGACCGTCCACCGGCCCGGGGTCCCGGTCATGCTCAAGCTCTCGCTCGGCCTTCGCATCACCAACTCCCGCAGGGAGAACCTCCGTAAGGAGCTCCACCGGGGCGTCGAGGTCCACCGGCTGCTGCGCGGCGGACTCGCCGAGGCGTGGCAGGCGGCCCACCCCTGCTTCGACATCGTCCGCGACCCGGCCTGGCTCGCCGTCGACACCCCGGAGGGGGAGCCTCTTCCCGGCCTCGACGTCGTACTGCGCCACAACCCGTTCGGCCCCGGCGACGACGCCGTCTGCATCGCCGGGCTCACCGGGCTGCGTCCCTGGCCCGGCAGGACCGGGATGCACTCGCGCCTTGCCGACATCGTGATCCGGCTCGCCGCCCGGACCGGACGTCCCACCGGGGCTGTCGCCGCCGAGTGGTTCCTGCGCTACCTCGACCACGTCGTACGCCCCATCCTCTGGCTCGACGGCACCGCGGGCATCGCCCTCGAAGCCCACCAGCAGAACACCCTGGTCCTGCTCGACCCCGAAGGCTGGCCCGTCGGCGGCCGCTATCGCGACAACCAGGGCTACTACTTCAGGGAGTCCCACCGCGACTCCCTGGAACAACGCCTCCCTTCCATCGGCGCCGTCAGCGACACGTTCGTCCCCGACGCCGTCACCGACGAACGCTTTGCCTACTACCTCGGCATCAACAACGTCCTGGGTCTGATCGGGGCCTTCGGCGCCCAGCACCTCGCCGACGAACGCCTGCTCCTCGCCGCCCTCCGCCGATTCCTCGCCAAGGCGACCACCCTCGGCTCCCCGCTGCCGGCACTGCTCCTCGACACCCCCGTACTGCGTACCAAGGCCAATCTGCTGACCAGGCTGCACGGACTCGATGAACTCGTCGGCCCCGTCGACACCCAATCCGTCTACGTCACCCTCACCAACCCCCTTCACTCCACTGGGACATGACCCCACCCGACATCAGAATGTGAAATGAGGAACGTCGCCGTGCCTCCCACCGATGCGAGCACCGATACCGGAACCAGTCCCGGTCCCCACCCCGACGGGGGCCCCGAGGACACCCTGGATCTGAGGCTGCCCGAAGAACTGCTCGCACTCATGCGGGACACGGAGCCGGCGACCGCTCCCCAGACCGACCAGCAGGGGCCGCGCACGGACGACCTCCTCGACATCCCGTCCGCATGGGGACCCGCGACCACGTCCGCCGGCGTCTTCCGCCTCGCCCCCGTCCGCCTCGACCGCGACCTCGCGCTCATCAGCCGCTGGATGAACGATCCCGCCGTCGCAGCCTTCTGGGAGCTTCCCGGCCCCGAGTCGGTCACCGCCGCGCATCTGCGCTCCCAACTCGACGGCGACGGACGAAGCGCTCCTTGTATGGGCGTGCTGGACGGGACGCCCATGAGCTACTGGGAGATCTACCGAGCGGACCTCGATCCGCTCGCCCGGCACTATCCCGCCCGCCCCCATGACACCGGCCTTCACCTCCTCATCGGTGGTGTCGCCGACCGCGCCCACGGCCTCGGCACCACGCTGCTGCGCGCCGTCTCCGACCTGGTCCTCGACCACCGCCCGCGCTGCGCACGCGTCATCGCGGAACCCGATCTCCGCAACACCCCCTCCGTCGCCGCCTTCCTCAGCGCCGGATTCCGCTTTTCCGCGGAGGTCGATCTCCCCGACAAACGAGCCGCTCTGATGATCCGTGACCGGGCCTTCCGTCATCTGATGTGACCCCCCATACGAAGTGCCGCCCCTAAGTGACCGACCTGCGAAGTGACCCGCCTGCGAA
The DNA here is from genome assembly GCF_017315755.1 of Streptomyces beijiangensis. GTDB lineage: Bacteria > Actinomycetota > Actinomycetes > Streptomycetales > Streptomycetaceae > Streptomyces > Streptomyces beijiangensis. The sequence continues at coordinate 68 of NZ_JAFLRJ010000074.1, read as the reverse complement.
GTGACCCGCCTGCTGAGTGACCGACCTGCTGCCTTGGATACACCGCTCGTCCCGAATCGGTTCCACCC
>NZ_JAFLRJ010000730.1 GCF_017315755.1 Streptomyces beijiangensis | reverse complement strand
CCGCGGCCAGGACCACGGACGCGATCACGACCGCGACCGTGACTCGCAGCTCAAGAAGCTCATCTCCCGGATGAGCGTCGAAGAGAAGATCGGCCAGCTCTTCGTGATGCGGGTGTACGGCCACTCCGCCACCGCACCCGACCAGGCCGACATCGACGCCAACCTCAGCCAGATGGGCGTCCGCACCGCCGCCGAGCTGATCGCCAAGTACCACGTCGGCGGCATCATCTACTTCACCTGGGCCCACAACGTCCGGGACCCGCACCAGATCGCCGCCCTCTCCAACGGCATCCAGCGCGCCGGCCTCTCCCAGCCCACCCC
>NZ_JAFLRJ010000729.1 GCF_017315755.1 Streptomyces beijiangensis | reverse complement strand
GAAAGGGCCGTACAGCGCCCGACGTGCTCTCCTCGCGCGTCCGCCTCACCGAGCCGCTCGTCCGCCGCCCCGGCACCGGCGAACTCGCCCCGGCCACCTGGGAGGAGGCGCTCGGCACGATCGCCGGCGCGCTGCGCGGGACGCGCCGGCAGTACGGGGCCGACGCCGTGGGGGTCTTCGGCGGCGGGGGGCTCACCAATGAGAAGGCGTACGCACTCGGAAAGTTCGCCCGCGTCGCGCTCGCGACCTCGCAGATCGACTACAACGGACGCTTCTGCATGTCGTCGGCGGCCGCCGCGCACCAGAGGGCCTTCGGGCTCGACCGCGGGCTGCCCTTCCCGGTGGAGGACATCGAGCGCAGCGGCTGCGTCATCCTCGTCGGGTCCAATCCGGCCGAGACCATGCCGCCCGCGCTCCGATTCTTCACCCGGCTCAGGGAGAACGGCGGGAAGCTGATCGTCGTCGACCCGCGCCGCACCCGGACCGCCGACGAGGCGGATCTGCACCTCTCCCCGCGCCCGGGGACCGATCTCGCGCTGGCGCTGGGGCTGTTGCACCTGGTCGTCGCGGAAGGGCGTACGGACGAGGCGTTCATCGCCGAACGCACGACGGGCTGGGAGGAGGCGCGGGCCGCCGCCATGGCGCACTGGCCCGAGCAGGTGGAGCGCATCACGGGCGTCCCGGTGCCTCAACTACGGGCTGCTGCCCGGATGTTCTGCGAGGCCGGGAGCGGCATGGTGCTCACGGCACGCGGACCCGAGCAGCAGTCCAAGGGAACGGACACGGTCGGGGCGTGGATCAACCTCTGCCTCGCCACGGGCCGCGCGGGGCGCCCGTACTCCGGATACGGCTGTCTGACCGGCCAGGGAAACGGTCAGGGCGGGCGCGAACACGGCCAGAAGGCCGACCAGTTGCCCGGTTACCGGAAGATCGACGACCCGGCCGCCCGCAAGCACGTGGCCGAGGTCTGGGGCATCGATCCCGACTCGCTTCCCGGGCCGGGACGCAGCGCCTACGAACTGCTCGACGCGCTCGGCGGCGGCATCAAGTCCCTGCTGGTCATGGGCTCCAACCCGGTCGTCTCCGCGCCGCACGCCGCGCACATCGAGTCGCGGCTGCGCTCCCTGGACTTCCTGGCCGTCGCGGACGTGGTGCTCTCCGAGACGGCCGCGCTCGCCGATGTCGTCCTGCCGGTGACGCAGTGGGCCGAGGAGACGGGCACGACCACCAACCTGGAGGGGCGGGTGCTGCTGCGGAAGCGGGCGCTGAGTGCTCCGGAGGGCGTACGGAGTGATCTGGAGGTCCTGCACGGGCTGGCGGCGGCCCTCGGCCACGCGAAGGGGTTCCCGGCCGAACCGGCGGAAGTCTTCGAGGAGTTGAGGCGTGCCTCGGCGGGCGGGGCGGCCGACTACTCGGGGATCACGTACGAGCGCATCGAGGCGGAGGACGGGGTCTTCTGGCCGTGCCCGGCCGACGACCACCCCGGCACGCCCCGCCTCTTCCTGGACCGCTTCGCCACCCCGGACGGCCGCGCCCGCTTCGTCGCGGTCAGCCACCGGCCCGCCGCCGAGGAGCCGGACGCGGAGTACCCGCTGCTGCTGACTACGGGGCGGGTCGCGTCCCAGTACCAGTCGGGCGCGCAGACCCGCCGGGTGGACGCGCTCAACGCCGCCGCACCGGGCCCCTTCGTCGAACTCCACCCCCGGCTCGCGGAGCGCCTGGGGGTCGCGGAGGGCGACGCGCTCGCCGTCACCTCGCGGCGGGGACGGGCTGTGGCGCCGGCGCGGATCACGGGGACGATCAGGGCCGACACGGTCTTCATGCCGTTCCACTGGCCGGGCGAGGGCAGGGCCAACACCCTGACCAATCCGGCGCTTGACCCGACGTCGCGCATGCCGGAGTTCAAGGTGTGCGCGGTACGGGTCGAGCCCGCCCACTGAGGCCCGCCAGCTGAGGCCCGCCCACTGAGGCCTGCCTACTGAGGGCCGCCGCCCCCACCGGCGCCGGTCGCCTCCGTGTCGGGGTCGAGGCCGACCAGCAGGACACCGGTGTACCCGTTGTCGGTGTCGCCGGTGACGGCCATCAGGCCGTCCACGGAGCCGTCGCCGCCGTAGACCATGTCGTCGTCGAGCAGGGTGCGGTTGCCTGTGTGCTGGGAGTACGGCTTCAGCTTGTAGACGGCGTCGCCGTACTTGTCGTCGAAGAAGAGCTGCCCGGTGTGGTTCACCTTGCCGCCCTCATAGGTGTCGCCCTGCTTCTTGCCGCCGGTGTGCACCTTGACGTGGATATGGGTGACACGGGGCGTGTACCAGCCGGGGAAGATCGTCTTGATCGTCACGATGCCGTCGGCGTCCGTCATCTGGTAGCCGCGCAGAAACGTCTTGTCGTTGGCCCCGCTGGTGTCCTCGCTCTCGTCGGGGCCGCTGCCGCCGGGGTTGGTGGTGGTGAACCCGGAGTAGTAGCCCCAGGCGTCGCAGTGCCAGATCTCGACGGCCGCGTCGGCCACCGGGGCGCAGGACCCGGTGGTGTCCTGCACCGTCAGCCGGACGGTGAGCGGGACGCCCTCCTTGCCCTCGGTGATGTCCTCACGGAACAGCGCGCCGTCCAGGTAGTACGGACCTTCGGTGACGTTCGCGGTGAGGACGCACGTGCCGGTCGCGGTGGCGGACGGGGAGGCGGACGGGGAGGCGGACGCCGAGGGCGAGGACGACGGGGTGGGAGAGCCGGACGCGGAGGCGGTGGAAGTGGAATCCGAGTCGGAGGAGCAGCCGACGAGCCCGAGACCGGCGGTCCCGGCCAGTGCGCCGCCCAGTGCCAGCACACGCCGCCGGTCGAATTCGCGCTGTTCAGTCATGGCCCGGACCCTAGGACGCACGGCAGCCTCCGCGGCCGTGACCCGCTACCGGACCGCCAAGACCGCCCGACCGGCTCAGTCCCGCCAGTCGCCCCCGGGAATCGGATGCCCGCCGCTCCGCAGCCGACGGGCCTCCGCACCGGTGATCACGTACACCCAGGCGCGCACCGGGGTGCCGTCGGCGCGCAGCACGTCTCGGGCCACGCGGTCGTACTCGTCCTCCAGCCGGTCCAGTTCGTCCAGGAGCCGGGGGTACGCGCCGGGTCCGGCGGTGACCAGTTCACCGACGGACGTCCCCGGCGCCTCGATCGCGTACGGGTAGCCGGGGCCCTGGTAGAGCACCAGGCCCGGCAGGCTCGCGGGCTCCTCGGACGCCGTGCGGCCGCGCAGGAAGAGGTCGTGGTTGCGCTCGCCGGGGCGCAGGGTCCCGTACACGAAGAAGGGGAGTTCCTGCTCCGGCATCAGCCCCTCGTCGCCTCCGTCGGCGGCGGACTCGATCCTCGTCATACGGTGATTATCGCGGCCGCTCAACCTCCGTACGCACGAACCGACTTGGCGTCGCGCAACGCCAGTGCCCACCAGGCCAGCTGGTCGATCAGCACCTTCGCGGCCCCGTTGGGCGCCTCAGGGTCCTTGTGCGCGCCGTCGGCGTCGAAGTGCCCGCGCGCGTTGTGGAAGCTGACCGTCTCGCGGACCGTGACGGCGTGCATCTCGGCGAAGACCTGGCGCAGCTGCTCGACGGCGCGCAGACCGCCCGACATCCCTCCGTACGAGACGAAGGCGACCGGCTTTGCCTGCCACTGCGTGAAGTGCCAGTCGATGAGGCTCTTGAGGGACGCGGGGAAGGAGTGGTTGTACTCGGGGGTGATGACCACGAACGCCTCGGCGGACTCCAGTTGAGGTGTGACGCGGGCCAGCACGGTCCCGACCTCGGGAGCCGGTTCGTAGGAGAGGGCGGTCGGCAGGTCGGCCTCGGCCAGGTCGAGCACGGTGATGTCGAGGTCGTCTCGGAGCCGGGCGCGTTCGAGGAACCAGCCGGCAATGGTGTCGGCGAAGCGGCCGTGGCGGTTGCTGGCGACGATGACGGTGAGCCGCAGGGGCGGCGTGTTGAGGTCCATGCGAAGAGCGTCATATGTCAACCAAGGTTGAGGTCAAGCGGGCCGCGCGGAACGTACGGTGGCCGCATGCATATCGAGATCGACGGCCGCCCCGTCCCCGCCGAAGACCCCCTGGTCGTCCCCGCGTTCTTCACCTACGGCCACTTCACGGCGATGCAGGTGCGCGAAGGCTGCGCACGCGGACTCGCCCTGCACCTCGCCCGCCTGGACTCCGCGACCCGCGAACTCTTCGGCTCGGGCCTGGACGGCGGCCATGTGCGGCAGCTGGTGCGCGGGGCGCTGGAGCGCGCGGGTGTACGGGACGCCTCGACGCGCGTGTACGTGTACTGGGCCCCGGACGCCGAAGCGGCGACCCTGGCCGTCACGGTGCGGCCCCCCGCGGTGATGGCGGAGGCGCCGAAGAGCCTGATGTCGGTCCCGTACGAGCGACCCGTCGCCCACATCAAGCACCTGGGCGGCTTCGCCCAGACCTACTACGGCCGGGCGGCGGTCGACGCGGGCTTCGACGACGCGCTGCTGACCGGCCCTGGCGGAGTGGTCGCGGAGGGCGCCATCACCAACATCGCGTTCTGGGACGGCGAATCGGTGGTCTGGCCGGACGCCCCCGCGCTGCTCGGCATCACGATGGCACTGCTGGAACCGCGGCTTCCGTCGGTACGGCGCCGGGTGACCCTGGAAGGACTGGGCGCGTACCGGGCGGCCTTCATCACCAACTCGCAGGGGATCGCGCCGGTGCGGCGGATCGACGCGACGGAGTTCGCGGTGGACGAGGCGCTGATGAAGACGGTAGCGGAGGTGTACGCGACCGCGCCGTGGGACGAGATCTGAGGGAGGTGCAGTGAGGTACAGGGGAGGTGGTCAGCCCGTCCACTGGTCGAACGCCAGCTTGGCGACCAGGGAGAACACCACCACCAGCAGAACGCCGCGCACGAACTCGCTGCCCTTGCGCAGCGCCATGCGCGCGCCCAGCGTGCCGCCCGCCAGGTTGAACACCGCCATGATCGCGGCCAGCTGCCACATCACCACGCCCTGGTACGCGAACATCGCGAGCGCGCCCGCGTTCGTGCAGACGTTGACGATCTTGGCGGTCGCCGAGGCCGTCACCAGGTCCAGGTGGAGCACCGCCGTCAGCGCCAGCACGAGGAAGGTGCCGGTCCCGGGTCCGAACAGCCCGTCGTAGAAGCCGATCCCGCCGCCGACCAGCACGATCGCCGTGGCGATACGGGCCCGGGTGACGGGTGTGGTGTCCTGCTGCGCCCTGCCGAACGCCGGGCGCAGCATCACGAAGGCCGCGACACCGAGCAGCACCACCATGATCACGGGGCGCAGGACCGCGCTGCTGATGCCCGCCGCGAAGAAGGCCCCGGTCATGGAGCCGGCGAGGGCCGCGAGTCCTATGCGTACCGCCATCCGCACGTCGACCGGCGCCTTGCGCAGATACGTCACCGCCGCGCCCGTGGTGCCGACGATGGACACCGCCTTGTTGGTCCCCAGGATGTGCACGGCCTGGACCTGCGGCAGTCCGAGGAGGAGGGCGGGCAGGAGAAGCAGGCCGCCGCCGCCCACCACGGCGTCGATCCAGCCGGCCGCGGCGGCGGCCAGGCAGAGGGC
>NZ_JAFLRJ010000728.1 GCF_017315755.1 Streptomyces beijiangensis | reverse complement strand
GCCGCACGCCGCTGCCGGCGCACCCCGCCCGGGCACGTCCGCGCCCCCCGCCTGCTCGCCGCCCTGGAGTCCTCGTGACCTCGATCTTCCACACCCACATGGGCGCCGACTTCGGCCGCCTGCACCCCGAGATCCGGCGGCGCTTCTCCGTCGGGCTCGACAGCGGCGAAGCCTGCGTCGGGCGCGGGACGATGGAGCGGATCCGCCACGGAGCCCCTTTCGTCAAGCCGTTCCTCCGGCTCGGCGGGACGCGCAACATCCTCGTCCCGCGCGAGGGGCGCGACGTGCCCTTCGTCATCGAGAACTTCCCCTACGTGGACTCCTTCGGCCGCGAGACCGTCACCTTCGTACGGACCTTCCAACTGCCTGACGGCCCCCACCGCTTCGACGCCACGATGGTCTTCAGCCCCGAGCGCGACTGCGTCCTCGACTACCTCGGCACCCACCAACACCTCGCCAGCGACCTCCACATGAGCGCCCAACCCGACGGCTCGCTACTCATCCGCTCCGGTGAGCACCGCTTCCGCGAGGGCCCCGTCGACGTACGCGTCCCGTCCCTGATCGGAGGCGAAGCCGAGGTCCGCGAGTCGTTCGACGAGAGCACCGGCCGCTTCCGGGTCCGGGTGCGGGTGACCAACCGGCACTTCGGTTTCCTCTTCGGCTACGAGGGCTCCTTCACCGCCGAGTACGTCGACGCGGGCGGGAACGGACTCCGCGCCGGCCTGCGGCCTGTCCGCGAGGAGGCCCGCGCGTGAGCACGTCCAGCGAGGCCACCCGCCTCAAACTCCTCGAAGGGGCCCTGCGCACCCTGGTCGAGCAGGGCATCGCCAAGACCTCGGCCCGCTCGATCGCGACCACCGCCGGGGTCAACCAGGCGCTGATCTTCTACCACTTCGGTTCCGTCGACGAGCTCCTGGCCGCCGCCTGCGTGCACGGCGCCGAGCAGCGCGTCTCCCGCTACCGCGAGCGGCTCGCCGCCCTGGACTCCCTCGCGGAACTCCTGACCTTCGCCCGCGCGATGCACGCCGAGGAACGGGCCGCCGGCCAGGTGGCCGTCCTCGGCCAGTTGCTGGCCGCAGGCCAGACCGCGCCCGCCCTCGCGGCCGCGACCTCCGCCGGGCTCGCACTGTGGATCGAGGAGCTGGAGACCGTCCTGACCCGGCTGCTCGCCGCGACCCCCCTGGCCGCCTTCGCCGACCCCGCCGGGCTTGCCCGTGCTGCGGCCGCCTCCTTCGTCGGCATCCAGCTGTACGAGGGCGTCGACCCCGAGGGCGCTGCTCGCGCCCTGGACTCGCTCGAACAGCTCGCCGTCCTCGCCCAGGCCCTGGAAGGACTCGGCCCCCTGTCCCAGCGGGCAGTCACCCACGGGCTGCGCCGCCGTACCCGAGACTGACCCGGCGCCTTCGTCCAGCGGCGGGATGCTGCATAGGCGTCGATGAAGTCCCGGGCAGTTTGTTCAGGCGTCGAGGCGGCGCTTGGCGAGCCAGGTGACCATCTCGGGGTCGTGGTGGTCGAAGAACAGCGAGCTGTCGGCGTCCAACGTGGCGATCCGGGCCATCTGCTCGTCGGTGAGCGTGAAGTCGAAGACGTCGAAGTTCTCCACCATGCGCTCGGCGCGCACCGACTTGGGGATGGCGATGACGCCGCGCTGGGTCAGCCAGCGCAGCACGACCTGGGCCACCGACTTGTCGTACTCCTTGCCGATCCCGGCCAGGAGCGGATTGGTGAACAGGTCGTTCCTGCCCTCGGCGAAACCGCCCCAGGACTGGATCTGTACGTCGTGTTCGCGCATGAGGGCCTGGTAGTCGGCGCGCTGGAAGAACGGGTGGGTCTCGATCTGGTTGACCGCGGGGGTGATGTCGTTGTTGAGGATCAGGTCGAGCAGTCGGTCGGGATAGAAGTTGGCGACGCCGATCGCCTTCGTGCGGCCCTCGCGGTTGAGGGCTTCCATGGCGCGCCACTGGCCGTAGACGTCGCCGAAGGGCTGGTGCATCAGGTACAGGTCGAGGTGGTCCAGGCCCAGCTTGGTCAGCGAGGTCTCGAAGGCCCGCTGGGTGTTGTCCTCGGCGGGGGCGTCCTGCACCCACAGCTTGGTGGTGATGAACAGGTCCGCGCGGGCGATGCCGCTGGACTTGATCGCCCGGCCGACGGCTTCTTCGTTGCCGTACGCAGCGGCGGTGT
>NZ_JAFLRJ010000727.1 GCF_017315755.1 Streptomyces beijiangensis | reverse complement strand
CACAAGTCTTGACGATAGCTCTCGTCGTTGGCCGGGTGAGCGAAGAGGCAGTGGCAGGTGCCGGTCACTGGCCCAGCTCCTGACGGGCGCGGTTCCGGGCGGCGTCGAGGGCGGGCACGCCGTCCGCAATGACCTTCACGGTGACGCCCTGGAAGGTGCCGAAGGCGGTGGCGTACGAGCCGCGGTACGAGATGTCGTGCAGATGGAGGAGTTCGCACCACACCGCCCACGTCGGCAGGTGGTTCACGGCGAACATCACGGTGACGCCCCGCCCTGCGGCGTGCACGGCTCCTGTCGGAGGGAGTTCGTTCGTCTCCGACCGGTGCTTGATCTCCAGGGCCGCCGCCTTGGCGGCTGGTGTCGGCGCGTTGGTCGCCGCCCAGGCAGCACCGGGGTCGAGGTTGGCCAGGAGCTCACCCAACCGGCCGGGGAGTTCTTCGTGGAGGGCGCGGCGGCCCGCGAGCATCCAGTGGACGATTCGGCCGAGCATCGGGGCAAGTGCGTTGCCGTGCTCCGCGTCCTGGCCGTCCTCGGTGGAGTCGTAGAGGACTGCTCGGGTCGGGTTGTCGTCGAAGAGGCGCTGCACCGTCCACCCGGTGACGTCCGCGGGGTCGACGGGCAGGGCGTGCGTGGAGGTGATGGCGAAGTAACTGCCGTCCGGGAGCGCGGCGGTGACGTTGTACTCGCCACCGCACAACTCGACGTCGGTGACGAGGCCGAGGGCGCGCAGCGGAGTGATGACGGGGGCGTAGCTGGTCCAGAGCCTCAGCCACATGAGGTCGGTGGTGCGGTTGTGGTCGGGAAGGTGGGCGAGTTGCACGGTCTCCTCCAAGAGATGGAATCAGCACTTTAGATTGTTGTGATCTATCTTTTCCAGGGGGTGGCCGCTGTCGTTTTGCGCGGCCACCCCCTCGTCGCGATCAGGCTGCGGTACCGAGTCGGTCGACGACTTGCATGCCGGACTGGATGACGGTGGCGTGCGCTTCGGCGAACTCGGCGATCCTGCGGGCCTCGTGGGCGATGGCACGGGCCTGGCGAAGGGCGTGAATGACGGGGCGGGTGTCGAGCGGGGTCTCCTCGCCGCCGCACCGGTCGATCAGCGCCTCGACGATTGCGTCACGACGGGGTGCGGCGTGACCGGCCCCGTCGAGGTCGCGCTCACTCTCGACGCCTTCACGGAGCTCGTCGATGGCCGTGAGGGCGAGGAGGATGTCATCGGGGTCCTCAACTGCGAGTTCGGCTAGGGCGATGAGTATCTCGGCGGCGCGATCGCCGGAGAGTACGGGCATTCCCTCTCGGTTACGGCGGGGGGTGGGCAGATATCCCATGTCGCTCTCCTCGTGTCATTTGGCTCGGGCCTCTCACCCTCACCTCTTGGCTTTATTCTATATGCATTTTGCGACACTCTCCGATCGCGGAGAGTTACGTTATTAAGTTGTGATCTATCTTTGACGCGTCTTTCACTGCCCCCCGCCAACCGCACCACGCCCCTGCCGGAAGGCCTCTCGGGCCGCCTGGAGCGCAGCGTCGTACGACTCCGGCTGAGCGTCCCTGCGGCGGGTGATCTCCTCGCGCTCCCGCCGGCGGGCAGCGTTCCGAGCCGCCTCCGTCTCCCAGAGCCGTTCGGCGGCCGCAGCCTTCTGGCGTTGCCGCACCGCCCGCACCGTCGTCCCGCACCCCCGGCAGTTCGCCCCCGGCAGGCCGGGGTGCTTCGGGCACCCAGGAGCGGCATCGGGGCTCTCGGTCTGGGCGGCAGCTGGCTCCCCTGCGGCGTCAGCCGTGGGGGTTGGGGGGGTAGTTGAGGCAGGGGAAGAGGTACGGGGAGAAGGGAAGGAAGGGGTTTCCCCCGCGAAACCCTGACGGTTTCCCTCGCGAAACCCTGACGGTTTCCC
>NZ_JAFLRJ010000726.1 GCF_017315755.1 Streptomyces beijiangensis | reverse complement strand
GGCTCGCCGCAGTCCCGGCCGCGCGCCCTCCGCGCACCCGGCCCCGGACCCGAGCTTCCGCCCTCGCCGCGCTGATCACGGTCGTCGCCGTGTGCGGCGCCGACGCCGTCGCACGGATCGCACCTTTCGGACATCGCCATCGCAGTGTGAACGATCTGGGCAATGAGTACGTTCCCTTCCATGCCCACCTCTGGGACCTGCTGCACGGCCGCACCGACGGCGGGCTGCTGCTCAACTGGCAGTCCGGGTACGGCACAT
>NZ_JAFLRJ010000725.1 GCF_017315755.1 Streptomyces beijiangensis | reverse complement strand
GTGGTCGGGTCCCAGGATCCGCTGGTGGTCGGCGATCACGGACACGTACAGCGAGATGGCCCGGGGCGTGTCACCCCCGGCGATGCAGGCGGAGGCGTGGTTGACCCTGGCGATGAGGGTCCATGGATGGTCGGGGCCCAGCACCCTTCCGTATTCGTTCATGGCGGCCTCGAAGAGGGTCAGAGCCCCGTCCACGGCGCCGGACGCCTGCTGCGCACTGGCGAGGGCG
>NZ_JAFLRJ010000724.1 GCF_017315755.1 Streptomyces beijiangensis | reverse complement strand
GTGCATGTGGACGAGGACCCGGTCTGGCTGGATCTCTTCCCCGGGGTGCCTGCCTGGGCGCCCGACGGCAAGCTCGTACGGATCGCCGACGAGGGCGGTGCGCGGGTCCTCGTCCACATGCACGGTCCGGGTCGTGCCCGACTCCGTGTCGACCGCGAGGTAGCGCTGGCTGCGCTGGTCCCGGGCCTGGACGAGGATCAGCGGAGCACCCGCCTCCGACCAGTGCACGGACGCCAGATACGGGTGGCGCGCCCGGTCCCAGACCACCTCGGTACGGCCCCCGTCGAGCTCCTGCAGGAAGAGCCGCACCTCCGCGTTGGGCGTCCCGGCGGCCGGATAGCCGACCTGTGCGGGCTCGCGGTCCGGATGCGCGGGATCGGCGATCCACCACCGCTGTACGGCGCTGTCGTCGGCCCGCGCGACCAGCAGCCGCGTCGAGTCCGGCGCCCACCAGTAGCCGCGCGAACGCTGCATCTCCTCGGCCGCGATGAACTCCGCGAGTCCGTACGTCGTGTGCGCGTCCTCCGGCTCGGCGAGCGCCCTGTCGCCCCGGCCGTCCGCGCCGGTCACCCGGAGCGCCCCGTGGGCGACGTACGCGATGTGCTGCCCGTCGGGGGAGGGGCGGGGGTCCACGAC
>NZ_JAFLRJ010000723.1 GCF_017315755.1 Streptomyces beijiangensis | reverse complement strand
CCGGCGGGTGCACGACGTAACCGGGGTCGTGCGGCACGGGTACGGCGTCGGGATTGGCCAGGATCGAGGAGTCGATCTTGTCGGGCCAATGCCCCTCGTACCCCTGGTGCATCAGCGCCCAGGCGTCCTTGGCGTAATACGTCTCGTCGAATATCACCGAGTCAGGGCTGCCGAGCCGCCAGAAGCGCATCAGCCCCGCGACGAGCGTGACGAGCAGCGGGCCGCCCCACGCCGACCACCGCACCAGCCGGTCG
>NZ_JAFLRJ010000722.1 GCF_017315755.1 Streptomyces beijiangensis | reverse complement strand
CGGCGGGGAGGCGGTCGTACGGGCACTGGCCGCGCACGGCGTGACCCGGGCGTTCGGAATCCCCGGCACCCACAATCTGGAGATCTACCGGCATCTGGAACCTTACGGAGTACGCCATGTGACGCCACGTCATGAACAGGGTGCGGGCTACGCGGCCGATGCGTACGCCCGCGTCACGGGCCGTCCCGGAGTGGCGGTCACCACGACAGGACCCGCGCTCCTCAACATCGCCGCGGCCGTCGGCCAGGCCTACTCCGACAGCGTTCCGCTCCTGGTCGTCTCCCCCGGGATGCCGTTGCGCCACCCCCGCCTGCCGACCGGGCTGCTGCACCAGTGCTGCTACTACGGCGCGC
>NZ_JAFLRJ010000721.1 GCF_017315755.1 Streptomyces beijiangensis | reverse complement strand
GGGCCTGCAGGCCCTCGGCCGGGGTCATGTGGATGTCCGGCCAGTACTCGCTGTAGGCGCCGATCTGGATCATCGTCGCGTCGAACGGGCCGTGCCCGGCACCGATGTCCTTGAATCCGGGGAAGTACCCGGTGTCACCGCTGTGGTAGATCCGGTGCTCGGGGCCCGCGACGGCCCAGGACGCCCAGAGGGTGTGCTGCTGGTTGCGCAGTCCGCGTCCGCAGAAGTGCCGGGCGGGGGTCGCGGTGAGGCTGATGCCGTTGATCTTCGTGGTCTCGTTCCAGTCCAGCTCGTGCAGCCGGTCCGGCAAGACGCCCCAGTGCTCCAGGTGCGCGCCGACACCGAGCGGGACGGCGAAGACCGTGTCCGTACCGGCGAGGGCCTTGATGGTGGGCAGGTCGAGGTGGTCGTAGTGATCGTGAGAGATCACGACGACGTCGACCGGGCCGACCATGGCGAGCGGCAGCGGGACCGGGTGCAGCCGCCTGGGCCCGGCGAAGGCGAAGGGGGAGCAGCGGTCGCCCCAGACCGGGTCGAAGAGCACCCGGCGCCCGTCGATCTCGGCGAGCACGCTCGAGTGCCCCATCCAGGTGAGGCGCAGCCCGGAGGCCGGTGCCACGGCGAGGTCCGCGAAGGTCGTGGGGTGTACGGGGATGGTGCCGGAGGGGGATCTGAGGACCCGCTCCTCCTTGCGGAAGTACACCTTCGCGAACTCCAGCATCGAACCCGTGGGCCTGGTGCGCGCGCCGAGCGGGTTCTGGAAGACGCCGTCCGCGAAGTTCGGCGAGCGGCGGATCCTCGCCATCCGCTCCCCTGCCGGGTCCGCGCCGAAGGCGTCCGGCCGCAGTGTGCCGAGGCGGGAGCGCAGTGATCGGGAGCCGGGCACAGGACCTCCTGGTGTTCGATGTCGCATCCATTATGTGCGGCCGGTACGACAGTGGAGGAACGGCCCGGTTAAGCGATGGAGCCGACAACTGATCCATGGTTCAGTACACAGCCGCTTTGACAGGGGCGGGCCGATCTCCAGATACTGACTCACGGTTCAGTTAATCCGCTCTCGTCGCGCCTGGAGGCATCATGTCCGAGCTCCCCACCGGGCAGCGCGAGCCCGCCGAGGCCGCGATCACC